>JBLHVI010000009.1:0-98482 GCA_047630175.1 Candidatus Azotimanducaceae bacterium | reverse complement strand
TTTTATACATGCTGCATCCCGAATTAACCGCCTTCAAATTACGTCAAGTTGACGGAGGTGATCGTGGAATCTTCGTATCAACTCTGCCGCAAAGCACGCCAATATCCCGTGCTTTCTCAACCTTTTTCTCCGTACTTTAGTCGAAGCGCCACAGGCTTGACAGCCTATTGCCATCTAGCCCAAATAAATAACTGCTTGTCACCACCGGACTTGAGCAATCGGTCCCTTTAGTCTTGAATTAGACGTAATGCAGCACAAGGTTGCAACGCCCGCTAAAATTAGGACTGAAATCATGCTGCGCTATCTGGTTTTTGGAATCATCGTTACTGCCGTGCTGATTGGCACAAAATTGTGGCTTGCCACTGCGAGCCTCGTGCCGGCTGAGACAGAATCCGCCAGCGCTAAACCGGCAGGTACACCTGCAAATGCATCACGGGCAACAAAGCCTGTTGCGGCGGACGCGGTACCACTGCTCAGCAGTGCTGTACCCGATAAGAGTTCTGCAGCAGTGGCGCAAGCCGACAATAACTTCATAGATCCTGCTATCGCAGACCTAGCTTGGTCTGATGGCGACCCAACGCTCACACCGCCAGAACAGTACCAACGCAAGGGAATTGTGGCACGTGCTATGCGATTAAATCTGAAAAAAATTGCCGGACTCCGAGCCGGAGATGACATTACCGTTTCTATTCCACAGACGGGACAAAACTACACCATGGACATCGACAGCATTACTACCCACAAGAACGGTGATCGACGCGTGACAGGCTCGCTGCAGAATGAAACGTCACCTTACAACATGGTTTTGACCGAGGGTAAAACGAGCACCTTTGCCACTATTATCACGCCAGACGGCGCGTACATGTTGGAAGCGCTTGGCGCAAGCGGTTGGATCACCTCGCTCGCCGATCTGAATTATTTGTCTGCCCCAAACCAGACGGATGCCCGCATCCCCAACATCACGCCCTAAAATCTAGCATCAAAATATGAGACAGTCTGTGAGTAAAATTGCGAATAACCGAAAACCACTCGTCACTGGGTTCATTGCCACTCTCGTCATTGTTAGCGCCGTGACTTGGTTGTTCAGCCGCCCAGCTATCGACATTGACGATCTACCGCCCAGCGCCACTGGCACCACGGTGATCGACCTGCTGGTGCTCTACAACCGTGCCGCCAGTGACATGTACAACAATGACGCAGCCACCAGAATTCAGCACATGGTCGATGTCGCCAACCAGGTATACATCGACAGTCAGGTCAACCTCACCTTGCGCCTCGTGCATACAGAACAGGTCAGCTACGACGACCCCTTTGATTCGGAAACTGCCGTCGAACACATGACAAATCAAACGCATCCCGCGTTCATGGATTTACCTGCATTACGTCAACAATACGGTGCCGACTTAGTCACCTTTGCACGCCCCTATACCGATGACGGATATTGCGGTCTTGCCTGGGTAGGCGGGCTGGGTACCAATGGCGACTTCTCTAACCCACACCAGCGGGATTACGGCTACTCCCTGGTCAGCATCGATTGTGGAAGCTTCGTTCTGGCGCATGAACTAGGGCACAACATGGGACTCAACCACTCTCGCAAACAGGATGAAACCGGCGGCACTTATGACTACGCCCTAGGCTATGGCGTTGACAATGATTTCGCCACAATCATGGCCTATGGCTCTGCCTTTAACGCCAAGGTCATAAACCGTTTTTCGAGCCCCGACCTTGACTGCATTACTGGCCCTTGCGGCATCGACAAGGCCAGCAAAACCGGCGCCGACTCGGTTTACGCCTTGAATCAAGTCGTACCGCAGATCGCTGATTATTACGCCACCCAAGTCGAGTCAAGCACGTGGGTGCAAAGTCGTCTGGATTCCGACGGTAACGGCCTGGCGGATATTATTTTACGGAACCAAGATGGACAACTGAGCTATAACTCAATGCGTGGTAGCGAAATCCTGAGTGCCGCAAACTTGGATCTGCCACAAGATAGCGCCTGGCAAGTCGTCGGCCGAGAGGACTACGACGGCGACGGCAAAGCCGACTTGTTAACGCGTAACGAACTGAGCGGCGAATGGCACGTAAGCCTTTTAGATGGTGACGTCATCAAGAGTCAGGGTAGTCTTAATATCTCTAAAAACCTCGACTGGCAGGCTGTCGCCGGCGGCGACTACAACGGCGATGGGCGTGGTGACATCGTGACGCGGCATGTTGACGGCCGCTGGTATATCTATTTTATCGACGGAATAACCATTACGGGCAATAATCAGCCTAGCCTGCCCGAGAGCGACGTCGCCCAACTGGCTGCTCGCGGCGATTTCAATGGCGACGGTATCACCGACCTGTTGATGCGTCAGACTGACGGCGCTTGGAACATGCACCACATACAAGACGGCGACGTTAAAACCGCCGCTGCCGTCGCCTTGAAGAAAAGTATTAACTGGTCAGTCGTCGGTAGTGCGGACTTCGATGGTAACGAGGTCGACGACGTTTTGATGCGATACAAAGACGGCAGCTGGCTAATTTATTCCTTCGATGGCATGGAAGTGAGTACGCAAGGCTTCTTGCCGTTGACCAACGACCTTAACTGGCAGCTTGCCTCTGTGGGTGATTTTGACGGTGATGGCACTGCCGATATAATGCTACGCAACTCAGTCTATGGCACTTGGCAACTCTACACCTTGCAGGGCAACGAAGTCAGAACCTCATCTGACGTTGGCCTCACCCAAGACCTAAACTGGCTGGTACCGAAAACCTGAAGCATTGCCCAATGGCCCCCGACCTGAAATAATCGTTCGCTCTTCAGGTCAGTAAATATTATGGCAGCAACTCCAGAGCGACCGGCACTTCGATTCATTCCCTTTAGAAAACGGGACATAGTAGAAATGTGCTTAAAAGAAGGCTCTTTGTCCGCGGTTGAGCAGATGCAGTTTCGTGACGTCTGCCAGCTATTACAAAGCGTTTTTCACTTTGACTTCCATCGCATTCTCGAAGATCTCAAAGATACTTACGCGCCGCTCAACCCAGATCGAGACACACGTAAAATTGCTGCCTTTGGCAGTGATCGACAATCAGAGTTTGTCGATCATCTGCAAACACTGCTGAATGACGCCAACTACGAAAGACTGACCGATGAAGATTTGGCTCAAGCGTTTAGCCAATCCTCCCTGTTCAAACTCAAGCTAGACGTTGACTTCAACGACTTCGCTGAGGTTCTGCTGTTCACGCGGGGCGAGAGTCAGCGCGAAGTAATGAACAAAGGCTTCTTCGGCAGAATGCGGCGCAGCATCAGCTTTACCAACTACGATCGCGTAGTCATCTATATCCGCTTCAGCGAAAACATGCCCAGCAACCCACTCGGCTTTCGCGCCGGCTCTAGCATGCTAAAAATGTTCCAGAACGTACCCAAAGCCGATATGGAAATTCTTTTCCCAAACACTCAAGTGGGCATGCGCCTAATCGACAAATTACTGATTGGCGTGCCGGCACTCGTCGGCGGAGGCATCGTTCTTACCACTAAAGTAGGCGCCTCACTTTTGCTGTTAGGTACGGTTATTGGTTTCTATACCGGCCTACACAGTCAAGAAGTTGATATCAATGAAGCCGTGATTATCGGGCTGGCAGCAGGCGTTGGTGCGTTGGGTAGTTTTATATGGAAGCAGTTTGTGAACTTTAAAAATCGCAAGCTTACCTTCATGCAGACACTTAACCAAAGCCTGTACTTTAAGAACTTAGATAACAATTCCGGCGTATTCCACCGCCTATTAGACGATGCAGAAGAGGAAGAATGCAAAGAAGCTATGCTCGCGTACTATTTTTTGACAGCGATGCCTAACATCACCGATGCCACCGCGCTTGATGAAGCTATTGAAGCCTGGTTTTCAACCCGATGGCAGTCCAATGTCGACTTTGAGATCGATGACGCCCTGCGCAAACTGTTAGAACTAGGCCTCGTTGAACAAAAAGACGAAGCCCTACTGGCGGTTGACTTACCGTTGGCCTGCACGCGACTTGATCAGCGCTGGGATGATTACTTCACGTTTTCACCCAAGTGACACGCAAACCAATTATCGCTTAACCCACCTATGGTTAAATCGACGTAGCGTCAGACTCACTCAAGTCGACCGACCAACACAAACCGGGTTTAAACTCGACGCTAATACTCGTATCATCAGTACAACGATAACGATACCGGGAGCAACCTTAGTATGACCGCGTTTTCTATTCTCGACCTATCACCGATTCCTCAAGGCAGCACTGCAGGTCAGGCGCTGAACAACAGTCGTGACCTTGCCCAGCATGCTGAGAGACTTGGAGCCCAGCGCTATTGGGTTGCCGAGCATCACAACATGCGTGGTATTGCCAGCGCGGCCACTGCTGTCGTCATCGGTCATATTGCCGGGGGCACAAAAACCATCCGCGTCGGTGCCGGCGGTATCATGTTACCTAATCATGCGCCGCTAGTCGTTGCCGAGCAGTTCGGTACACTCGCAAGCCTGTACCCTGGCCGTATTGATTTAGGCTTGGGACGAGCACCCGGCACTGACCAGGTTACGGCTCACGCATTGCGCCGCTCACTGACAAGTGATGTCGATGACTTTCCCCGGGATGTAGTTGAACTGAGACACTACCTCGGTGACGCTCAACCCGGCCAGCGCGTTACCGCAGTGCCAGGCATTGGCACCAAGGTTCCGTTATGGATTCTCGGCTCTAGTTTGTTTGGCGCACAATTAGCAGCAATGCTAGGACTGCCTTTCGCTTTCGCTTCCCACTTCGCGCCAGCTTACATGCAGCAAGCCATCGAGATATATCGCAGCCAATTCCAGCCATCTGAACAATTGCAAAAGCCCCACGTCATGCTTGGCTTTAATGTTTGCGGGGCAGCAACAGATGATGAGGCCCAATACTTACGATCTTCTGCGGTGCAATCTTTCTTGAACCTGCGCAGCGGCAACCCAGGACCTTTGCCACCGCCAATAAAAAACTTCGATGCGACACTTTCAGCCCAAGACCATGCGATGTTGGACCAAGTCGCAAATTGTTCGGCAATAGGCTCAATGTCAACCATCAGAGATAGTCTAGCGCAGTTCATCCATACTACCGGCGCTGACGAGTTGATGCTGGTGTGTTCGATATTCGATCACCAGAAACGGGTCGAGTCCGTTGAGATAACCTTTGACGCGATCGGACAGCTACAGACCCAGTCAGCTGCCTGAAGGCTCAAACTGATGCCATATTAGTTCAGTACCTTGTAGCCTCTGCCCCGCAGGCAATTGAGCACAACTTTGTGCTCTTGCCTGTCAGCACGCAGACCGCCGGCAACACCACCTTGTACAGCCCCTGCACCAACTCCCCGCATGGCCGTACCAGCGTTACCAAAGATAGCGCCAACGGTGCCGCCGACAACCGCACCGACCCCGGCACTTTTTGCAATCTGACTGCCGTTGTCGACCTCTTCGGCATAGGACTGACAGTCTGCATAATCCACCGCGTACTGCTTCATATCAACGCCTCGACGGTCGATAATGGCCTTGTCACTAGCACAGGCAGATAAGAGCAATAGCACGATGAGCGCGGCGGGGAACGTATGCGCGAACGGAGGTCTTGTTGTTTGTCTTGCTGCGTCAGCTATTAGACGTATTGTCTCACTATCTCTGCGCTTCATCCCAGCCTTCTCCTTTAGCTTTACCTTATGCGCAGCTTAGAAGACTGAGGCTGAACCCAAACTGAACCCTGCTTTGCTAACAGCGCTACGTTCTAATAGAGCCGCAGCACAGCGCCAAACCTATAAAGACTGCAATAGCTCCCTGCGCAGTTGGGCAAACTCGCCCTGAGTAATCACGCCGCGTTCGCGAGCTTTTGCCAAATCCATGATTTGCTCACCAAGCGTGGGTGTTGGGCTGCCCGCATCAACACGCACACAACCGCTGAGGTTCAGTGTCAGAACCAGCAGCAACAATCCCAGAATTCGCCCGCAGCAACTACAGTTCATCTGCCTTACTCCTAAAATATACGGCACCAGACAACATCGCGGCGGCCAGCACAATACTCACTAAAAACTCTAGATTCATCAAACTGCCGTAAACATTGGTCACACCCTCCGCCAACCGCGACATCATGTCGCCAGGAAATATGTGTCGACCTATATAGCCGGTCACGATATCTGACCTGAAGAATACCTGCTCAAAAATCACCACAACAACAGGACCACCGATGACCCAAGCCAGTGGTACAGATTTCGCCCACGAGGAGATCAGAATAACCCAGGCGAAGAAGGGCAAGCACCAGAGTGTCACAAAGCCCAAAAATGCTGCCATGGAAAACCACCGACCGACAATATTCGCAGGCGCAACCAACGCCTCCCAAGTATCTATTGGATACCCCAGAGCAAATAACACCGATGCCAACAACAAGATCAACTGCAGCATCAGCATCGCCACAAAAAATATAACGGGTAATACTACCAATCCTGTTAACAGTTTTGATAAGACTGTCATGGTGTCAGACACCGGCAAAGACTTCCAAAACAAGATACTTCGATCTTTGCGATCGTCGTACAGACACGTCAGAAAGTACATGAAGATCACGCCCCACAAGACCGGCGCCAGTGGCGAAACAAACGTAAAGTAAGCCATATTTAAGACTTTTTCTTTATCAGAAAATGGCAACACGCCGAACTGCGCTAGCTGCTCACCAAACAGCGCGCCCACTGGTACCGAGGAATACTCATACACTTGTTGATCCGTTGAATTCTCTGTCGTTTCGCTCATTTCAGCGTGACCATCAATCATCAAGTCATCGCCAAGAATTTGCAGACTACCGATACCGGCAAAAAGAAAGAACGTACAAAAAGCCATAATAACGAGAGGTAAATAGAAAAACGTTTTTCGATGTTCCCAGAACTCCCGCTTCAACAAGATCTTTAAGACTTTCATACTTGCCCCCTTTGCATCTTCGCCACAAACAAATCGGCTACGCTCGGCACGTGTAACTCACCCAGTGACGCCAGTGACACCCGATCAACATCTTCAAAAATCATACTTTTTCGACCTAACATTTCACGACTGTGAATCGGCAGCAAGGACTCCGCGCGTCTCTGGTGCTCAGGTTCAACCAACACTTGTACATATCTTCCGGGCAAATCCTCCATAGCGCTATTCAGGACTATTTGACCGCGGTCGATGAAAAGCAAGTGAGACAACAGCGTTTCAATCTCTTCTACCTGATGAGTGCTGATAATGATGCTGGTTTCTTTGTCGAAATAGTCATTCAACAAACGATCGTAAAAAGCCTTGCGATATAAAATGTCGAGCCCCAGAGTCGGCTCATCAAGCACTAATAAATCCACTTCGATAGCCATAACAAGCGCCAAATGCAACTGCGTCACCATGCCTTTGGAGAGTTGTTTCACTTTCTGACTCGTACCTATGTTAGTTTCTCTGAGCAACGCTTCTGCCTTTGCACGGTTAAAACGTGGATGTACACCCTCTGCGTAATCAAGCGCCTCACCCACTTTCATCCAGCGCGGTAGAACCCCCACATCAGCAACAAAACAAACATTCTCCATAACAAGGTGACGCCCCGAGCGCGGGTCATGTCCCATAACAGACAACTCGCCATCAAAGTCCGTCAGACCCAATACAGCCTTTAAAGCAGTCGTCTTACCCGCACCGTTTGGACCAATCAGACCGACGATCGAGCCCTTATCCACGTTGAAACTGACATTATCCAGCGCAGCGAAGTCGCCGTAGTGTTTCGATACGCCCCGGGCTTGAACAACCGTGCTCATGATGGATCACCTTCTATTGCTGAATGTGTTGAACCTACTAAATCTTTGAGTAAGTCTGTCGTCGACAACCCCAAACGCTCAATCTTGACGCAGATACGGGGCCATTCCTCGGCTAAAAATTTGTTCCGCTCAACAAGCGCCAAACGTGCAGCCGCGCCCTCAACCACAAACATGCCTAGGCCCCGGCGTTTTTCCACCAAACCATCGTCTACCAGCATCTGATAAGCTTTCGACACTGTGATGGGATTGATGCGGTGGTCACTGGCAATCTGGCGCACTGATGGCAGGGCATCACCATCTATGAAAATGCCATCAAGCATCAACTCAATCATGCGATCAAACAATTGCCGATAAATAGGATCCGTGTCATTCCAACTGATCTGCATTACTTTATAGCCATATAGTTAGGTGGTGTTGTAGTTAACTATAACACTATAATATAGCTAGTCAATTATAAACGCGTATGTCAGCCTCGCTCAGATATTCCGCTGTCGAGGCTGAACTCCTGCATCGTCGAGAATCACACCAAATTCAAGCACCTAAATCCGCCTACTCCGCCCGATCCGCAGCTCGCTTGATAAGATCGATAATAATAGCCACGCTATCCTTGATATCGAAACTTGCAAGTCGCTGCTGAATCAATTCACGTCTTGCGTAGGTCTGTTGAATACACCTTAACAGCCGTTCATGAGTGAGTTCTGACTCAGTGATTACCTCGCTAAACCCTGCATCGGCGAAGATCTTAGCGTTGATGAGCTGGTCGCCACGACTGGCAGCCGCTGACAGCGGCACCAGTATATGGGGTGTGCGGGTAATAAGCAGTTCATAAATAGTATTGGCGCCGGCCCGAGCTATCACCAATTCTGCCAGCGCTAGCACGTCGCCAAAACCCTCATTGATGTAGTCGCGCTGGATGTAACCCGGCATATCCGCCAGCGCCGGCGAAAGATTGCCAGCACCAACCACGTGCACTACCTGAAACTCACTAAGCAGCGCAGCCAGATTTTGACGCACTGCTTGATTGATGACATTCGCACCTAAGCTGCCGCCGAAAACTAGCAACACAGGCTTATCAATCGCCAGCCCGAACTCTTGTCGCGCTCGCCCTGCGTCGCCTTGCAGAAGACCTGAGCGCACCGGCGAGCCGGTTACCAACACCTTACCTGCAGGCAGGTGTTCAGTTGTCTGCGGAAAATTAACACAAATCCAACGGCAGAAAGGGAAACATAGCTTATTCGCCAATCCCGGGGTGGTGTCTGACTCATGACTGATCACAGGAATCCGCAGCAGCCAAGCCGCTGTCACTAGCGGCACGGCAACAAATCCGCCTTTGGAGAAAACCACATCTGGGCGCAATCGCATGCACAACCAAAGGCTCTGACAGAACCCACAAAGAATGTATAGCGGGTCGATAAAATTCTGCCATGAAAAGTAGCGTCGCAACTTACCCGTAGCAATACCATGAAAGGCGATCCCCATAGGCGCGATAAGACCACGTTCGATACCGCTGCTGGAGCCAACATAGTGCACAACCCAGTGTGCGGCCAACAGCGCATCAATTAATGCCATGTTTGGCGTGACATGGCCCGCAGTACCACCGCCAGTGAATATAATTCGGCGTGTCACAAGTTTAAGGTGTGCTTAACAAACGGAATAGTCACACGCTTTTGTTGCCGTAAGGATTCCACTTCAAGCTGCTCCAACATATCAACAAGGTTGCGCATATCGCGCGATGTACGACTCATGATGAATTGACCCACTTCATCTTTCAAAACAAAACCGCGATTATGAGCATGCAATTTAAGCACTGCTAGCTTTTGCTCATCGGTTAGATGATCGGTCTCAACAGAGACTGCCGCCAACAATCTTGAGTGCAGATCGGGCAACTTCACAGGCAGCTTTCTTGCAGTTTGATTGGCCACCAACACCAGACGGCGGCCGGCATCCTTGACTGCATTAATCAGGTGGAACAACGCCTCTTCCCAGTCGGCTTGTCCCATTACTGTGTCGATATCATCAAGACAAATCAGCGAGCGATGCTCCAGTTGGCTAAGGACCTCGACAGACAGGCTCTGCAAATTTTGCAGATAAATCGCATCAGCGACCACGTGACAACAGGCTTGGAGAAGGTGACTTCGCCCAGATTGCGCCTCACCCCAAAGGTAGACGACTTGCCCGGGATAATCGAGCCTTGCTTTCGCCAGACCCAGATAATTGGCAAAGGTAGCATCATCGCGCAACTTGAAATCCAGCGCTAATTGTCGACGTTCAGTCATCATAGTGATGAATCCGGTTTGCTCGGGCTGTTTTCGTCACCGCTATCGTCACCCCTATCGTAGTACTCGCTTTGCTTGTAGCGTGCCAGCAAATGCCGGACAAAAACCATAACAACCGCTGCAATGGGAAGCGCCAGCAACACACCGACGAAACCGAACAGCTGGCCGCCCGCCAGGATCGCAAAAATAACCGCCACCGGATGCAAACCGATACGGTCGCCCACCAGCAACGGTGTCATGACGGTTCCTTCAAGCAGTTGCCCGGTACCAAACACGAGCGCCACATAGACCAGCGGCAAAAAGTCCTGAAACTGGAACAGCGCCGCGACACTTGCCGCCACAATACCTACAATAAAGCCCAAGTAGGGCACCAGACTCGCCAGACCTGCTAGCATGCCAATCAATACGGCTAGGTCCAGCCCAACCAACGTTAAGCCTAGGGCATATATGCAGCCCAGCAAAAACATAATTAATAGCTGGCCCCGCAGAAAAGCGCTAAGTACCTCGTCACATTCTTTCGCCAGTATCACGGTGGTATCTTCATATTGCCGTGGCAAAATATGACGAATGCGCTCAACCAACAAATCCCAATCGCGCAGCAGATAAAATGCCACCACCGGAACCAGTGCCAAATTTGCTATCCAGCCTATCAAGGCCAAACCTGATGAGCTGACACGTGCCAATACACGACCCGCAATTCCGCCCGCCTGTTGCCAATTCTGTGCCAGACGCGCCCTAAACTCACCAAGACTGACATCAAACGGGTCGACGCCAAAGTTCTCCAGCAACACCGGGCTGAAATGCTCTTGCATAACGCCAAGATAGCGCGGGATGTTCTGAATCAGTCGACTCACCTCGCCTGTCAACATAGGCAGTAAAATCAGAAGCGCGACGCCAAACACTAATATGAATATCAAAAACACCACACCCACGGCGCCAGTGCGTCCGAACTTGTAGGTCTGAAGTCTGTCGACCAAAGGATCTCCAAGGTAAGCCAGTGCCAGACCCACCAGAAACGGCATAAGAATTGACTGCAGCAAATACACGAGCAAAAGCAGGCCAGCGATCGTCGCCAAGATAAAAGACTTCTGGGTATTGCTCATATGCGACCTATTGACTTATGAGTAGAAAATTCATGTTGGGCACGGACCTACAACCACCGGTAATATAGGTGACTATCGCTGCCGTCATTAGCGCTGCGACGGTTAATCAACTGCATTTTTTCGTCAAGCTGGATAATCTCTATCAACTGCTGGCTTTGACCCTGAGTGGTCAAACGGAAAAGGATCTCATCGCCACTAACTTCTATGACAGTATCGTCAACAACCGGCGATAGTGACTGCAGGTATCGACTCAACGCGGCGTAGTCTTCCAACGTCTCGACACCCTCAATATACACGTCTACGGCACCTTGGGAAGAATCCAACGCATAGGTTGAGGCTAGCGCATCGGCGACATGATCCACCACACCCGCCATCAAATTATCTTCAGAAAACCCGGTGTTACTAAACTCATACCACTGATCGTCAAACTGATAAGACCAAAAACCTGACCACTGACCCGCGGCATCCTGCTGTACACGGCCAGACAATATGGCATCGGGGTGATACCTAATTGATGCCTGCTCAAGTTCGCCTAAAAATGCTCCCCAGACTTCAGCGGTGGACAATCGACTGGCATCTTCTAAGTCCATAAGTGGGTAGAACACCGGCAAGCCACGAAGGCGAGCCCGGGTGTTGAGCGCAGTTAACAGCGTTGAGGTGTCCTGCTCCGCCAACAATCGACGTCCCGCACCATCATTTACTGCCATCCAAACAAGCATGCTAGGCCGATTATTACCCCAGATTGGGAAACCTGCCTGACGCAGCAATCGGGCGACAGCGCTGGGCTCAAACGATAGCCGCAGAATACGGGCAGGCACAATTTCATCGCCGATCTGAAAACTTCGATCAGTCGACTCGTAACTGTACTGGTAATAATATTTCTCGGGTAGCTGCAGCGAGGCAATCACAAGAGGATGGTTTTCGACCGCTTTAGCGCCCGAAATGCGCACCAGCACCTGTAACAAACCAGCTCTGGCGCCCCGCTTCAATTGGTCACTGTCCTGCGACGTGACAAGCACTTCAGCGACATACAGATTTTCCACCGGCACCGCCAGCGCGGGCGCCAGCATACAAACCCACAATCCAAGGCACAGTAAGATTGATCGAAGTAAGCCCGATCGAAATATACCAAGTTGCAGTAAACCAAGCCGCAGTGTTTGCGCCCGGCGCCAGCGTAACCTGTTATTAATGTGCATCATCCTTATAATAAGCCTGTCGAAGGCGTCAGTTTAGCATGAAGGCAAATGCTTCCCGAGCGCCAGCCATCACAAAATTCACATCGAATCTGCAAGGACTCAAAACGCGCAATGACGTACACCACAACCAGACATTATTGGCGTGCTAGTTCAAGCCTACTAACTTTACTCGTAATGTTTGGCTTGACGAGCCAAGGGTTTGCTTCCGGCCCGGCCATTATTCAGACGAAAAGTGTTCTATCAACACTGCCCTTGACCCCAACTCCTGATAAAAGCCCTTCGCCGAAGGTGTCTGCCGAAACCCCACCAAGCCAAGAGCTGGCGCCCTTGCCTTTCAGACTATCAACTTTCAGAGCCGTCTACAAAGCTGACTACAAAGGCCTACCCATACGTGCAACAGGCATCCGTGAACTCAGCCAGACAGCTGACAACAGCTATTTGCTATCCTCAAGTGCAACCTCTTTTATTGCTTCCATTTCCGAACAATCGCGCTTTTCTCTTGGCGATGACCATCAGATCATCCCGGCCGAGTATCAGTATCATCGCAAAGGTATTGGTAAAAACCGTGACGCCACTCTGCGCTTTGACTGGGCCGCGCTGCAGGTCGAAAACAACGTGCAAGCTAAACCTTGGAAGATGTCTGTACCCCAGGGTGCACTGGACAAGCTGTCCTATCAGCTGCAAATGCGCCACGACTTAGCAGCGGCACACCGCCAAAACCTACCTTGGCCTGACCTAACCTATCAGGTTGCCGATGGCGGCAAACTCAAAACCTATCAGTTCAACGTTGTCGGCATCGAGCCTGTTAACACGCCCGTTGGTAAATTCAATGCCCTGCGAGTCACTCGGGTTAGAGAAGACAGTGATCGAGTGACTGACTTTTGGCTGGCATTTGAATACGATTTTATGCTGGTACGCTTTGTTCAGAAGGAAGAGGACCGTGGTGGCTTTGAACTGATGCTAAAAGAAGCGACCTTTGGCGATGAAATTGTCAAAGGCTTTTAAACGCCTCTGCCAAACCCCAAAAACGCCTATTCAGGCTTTCGGCAAAGTGACTCCGGTCTGCCCTTGGTATTTTCCACCACGGTCCTTATACGATACTTCACAGGGGTCATCTGATTCAAAGAACAACATTTGAGCTACCCCTTCATTTGCGTAAATCTTCGCCGGCAATGTCGTGGTGTTCGAAAACTCCAACGTCACGTGGCCCTCCCACTCAGGCTCAAGCGGCGTAACATTGACGATAATACCGCACCGGGCGTAAGTCGACTTTCCTAGGCAAATAGTCAGTACGCTACGCGGTATTTTGAAATATTCCACGGTTCTGGCAAGCGCAAACGAATTCGGCGGAATGATGCAGACATCGCTTTTGATATCAACAAAGCTTTTCTCGTCGAAGGCTTTGGGATCTACTGTCGCCGAGTGTATGTTGGTGAATACTTTGAAATCGTTCGAGCAGCGCACGTCATAGCCGTAGCTCGACGTGCCATACGAAATCAGGCGCTTGCCGCCAGACTCACGCACCTGGCCCGCCTCAAAGGGCGAGATCATACCTTCTTCCTGTGCCATGCGGCGAATCCAGCGATCTGATTTTATTGACATATTCTGCCCTTTTAAAACAATGGGAAAACGGTTTGAAACTAATGACGACAGCGGCAAATTATTGACAGAACCTTAGTCGTCAACGATCTGAATTAGCGGTCCCGTAGCTGTGGCACGTTCAGCCGCAGCCATAATAGTCTGCGCCATGGCACGGAACTTTTGGCTGGTAACGCCCGTCGGATCGGACACCAGCGGTGGCTGGCCACCGTCAGCCTGCAGGCGAATTTCCATCGACAGCGGCAATCTTGCCAGCACATTAATACCATACTCCTCGGCTATAGCGTCGCCACCACCCTCACCAAAAATCGCCTCTTGATGACCGCATTTACAGCAGGTATGCGTACTCATATTTTCGACAATGCCCAACAACGGCACTTCGACTTTACGAAACATTTCTATACCCTTGCGTGCGTCCAGTAGGGCAATATCCTGCGGCGTAGTGACAATGACAGCACCTGTCACTGGAACATTTTGCGCCATGGTGAGCTGTATATCGCCGGTGCCCGGCGGCATGTCAACGATCAAGACATCGACATTTTGCCATTGCGTCTGGGTTAGCAACTGCGTCAGAGCACCGCTGGCCATAGGACCTCGCCATACCGCTGGCGTCCGGTCAGACGCAACAAAGCTCATGGACATACACTGCAGTCCGTGCGCGATAATCGGCTGCAACAGGTCGTTAGCCACTTCTGGCTTAGTGCCCGCAGGCACTCCCATCATCAGCCCCTGACTTGGCCCATAGATATCGGCGTCGAGCAGCCCCACACGCAGGCCCTCGGCCACCAACGCAAGTGCCAGATTAGCGGCCACCGTAGATTTACCGACTCCACCCTTGCCCGAAGCCACAGCAATGATTCGATTGACCCCCGGGATTTTTAACTTGCTGACCGTTGAACTGCTGATACCCTACTCCTCACACACTGGATTATTGATCGCCTAATTCTATCTAGGTTAGGCTCACATCAACAGAGAGACTGCCGGTAAAATACCGCCAACGTCGTCGAATGGTCCTCTCAATAGCACCACTACCGATGCGACTGGCTTGCACTGACCGTGACCAGACGCCATGATACATGAGTAACTATATGCTATCTGGAATCTAGATTTATGCGTGCGTCGTCGTTTTTGTTGTTTGCCTTGTTTTTTTGTCTGTTAACGCCAGTTCAGGCCGATAACCTCCAACATCACAATACTGACCTTGCACGTTCTCTTGGAAGCCCCTACTCAGAGGCCGTCCAAGTTGGCAGCACCCTATATCTATCTGGTCAGATAGGCAATGTACCTGGGTCATTGGCACTCGTCGAAGGTGGAATCGGTCCGCAGACCGAACAGGTGCTGAAAAATATCAAGGCTATTCTCGAGCGCAATGGCTCTGACATGCCCCATGTGGCGAAGTGCACAGTCTATCTCGCCGACATCAAAGACTGGCCTGCAGTGAACAATATCTACCGTGGATACTTTCAAGCGCCTTATCCAGCTCGTAGCGCCTTCGCGACTCGCGGCCTGCCCCTAGGCGCTGCTGTAGAAATTGAATGCATTGGCGTGCTGCGTTAGGCATGCGTGAATCGTTACTGCACAGCCTCGACTGATCCATCCAGACGTCCGCAAACGTAACAAAAACACAGAAAAACTCGGCAAGAGATGAAATTCAACGCCTTCATCAGTATATTTAGCATCCTTTAGATTGATCGACTGCAGCGCTTTATGGAAAAACGGCATATTCTCGTCACTAGTGCGTTACCCAACGCCAATGGCTCGATTCACTTGGGTCACCTGCTTGAGCATATACAGACAGATATCTGGGTCCGCTTCCAGCGCATGCGGGGGCACGATTGCGTCTATGTTTGCGCTGACGATACCCATGGCACCGCGATCATGCTCAAGGCCGAAGAGCTAAAAATTACGCCCGAAGTGTTGATTGCCAAGGTCAAAGCTGAGCACGAGCAAGACTTCCGTAACTTTCTTGTTGAACATGACAATTACTACTCTACTCATTCTGACGAGAATGAAGCGATATCGAAACTCATCTATGAGCGCCTCAAAGGCGCCGGGCAAATTACACGCAAAACGGTTAATCAGCTGTTCGACCCAGAACGGCAGATGTTTCTTGCCGATCGATTTATTGTCGGTGGCTGCCCCAAGTGTAAAGCAGCCGGCCAATATGGCGACAACTGCGAAGCCTGCGGCGCAACGTATGATGCCACAGATCTTATCGATCCAACCTCAAAGCTGTCTGGCGCCGAACCCGTGTTGCGCGAGTCGACCCATCTTTTCTTTGCACTCTCAAACTTTACTGAATTCTTGCAGAAATGGACTCGCAGCGGCACCCTCCAAGACCAAGTCGCTAACAAACTAGCCGAGTGGCTTGATGCTGGCCTGCAAGACTGGGACATCAGCCGCGACGCGCCCTACTTTGGCTTTGAAATACCCGGCGAAACTGGCAAGTTTTTTTATGTTTGGCTCGACGCTCCCATCGGCTACATGGCTGCATTCCAAAAATATTGCGACACCCATGATCAGGTCGATTTCGACGCTTACTGGCGTGTCGACTCACACTACGAAGTCCACCACTTTATTGGTAAGGATATCATCAACTTCCACGCCTTGTTCTGGCCAGCCATGCTCAAAGTCGCTAACTTCCGCACACCGACACGTATTCATACGCATGGCTTTATTACTGTGAACGGCCAGAAGATGTCCAAATCTCGCGGTACCTTCATCAACGCCAGCACATATGCAGCACATCTAGCGCCCGAATATTTACGCTACTACTTTGCAACAAAGCTTGGTAACAACGTGGACGATATGGACATCAACCTCGATGACTTTGTGCTTAAAGTTAATTCTGACTTGGTGGGCAAACTGGTTAATATCGCCAGTCGCTGCGCAGGCTTTATCAGCAAGCAGTTCGATCATCAGTTGAGCAAAGAAATAGACACGCCATTAATAGCCGAGTTCGTCAGCCAACGTGACGTTATTGCCGAACTCTATGAAAGCGGTGATTACAGTAAAGCCATGCGCATGATTATGGCCATGGCAGACAAGGCTAATCAGTACATTGCCGAGGCCAAGCCTTGGGCCATGATCAAACTCGAGGGCCAAACGGCACACGTGCAACAGGTCTGCTCGATCGGCATCAATCTATTCCGCATTTTGGCGATCTACCTGAAGCCGGTATTGCCTGAGCTGGCGTTGAAAACGGAGCAGTTTCTGGCCGTTCCACCCCTGACGTGGGCCAGCCTCGACACGCCACTGCTAGCACATCGAATCAATAACTTTGTACCGTTACTGAGCCGCATTGACAGCAAGGCTGTCGACGCAATCATCGATGCAGGCAAGACGCCAGATGCGCTCGTCGCGGTTGAAAAAACAACTCAACAAACAGACACTCAAGACGCTGGCACGTCAGTTGAGCCGGTTCAAGATGATGCGTACATCACGATCGATGACTTTGCTAAGATCGATCTGCGAGTCGCTTTGATCATCAACGCCGAGGCAGTCGAAGGCGCGGACAAACTTTTGAAATTGACACTAGATGTCGGCGATGAACAACGGACGGTTTTTTCAGGCATTAAATCGGTCTATGACCCAAAGGACCTGATCGGTAAACACACGGTGCTGGTCGCTAACTTGAAACCGCGGAAGATGAAGTTCGGCCTCTCTGAAGGTATGGTGCTGGCTGCGGGCCCGGGTGGTAAAGACATCTACCTTGTAGAACCACACGCAGGCGCACGCCCTGGCATGAAGGTCACGTAGCTGTGATAGCACCATGACAGATGCACTCGCCATTCTGCTCGGCACTATTTTCGTTAACAATTTTGTGATGGTGCAATTTCTGGGTTTGTGTCCTTTTATGGGCGCATCCCAAAAACTTGACAGTGCTATTGGGATGGCGGCGGCGACAACGTTTGTCCTAACCCTTGCCTGCGCTATCAGCTACTTGCTTGAGCATTATTTGCTGCAGCCTCTGGGCCTTGAATACCTGCGCATCATCGCTTTTATTGTCACTATCGCAGCGCTTGTTCAATTTTCTGAAATGGTGATACGCGCCACGCAACCTCTCTTGCATCAGGTGCTAGGGCTCTTTATTCCTTTGATAACCACCAACTGCGCAGTGCTCGGCGTTGCCTTATTGAACGTTCGGCAAAACCACAGCTTGTTTGAGTCGATTTTCTATGGCCTCGGCGCAGCCTTAGGGTTTTCATTGATGCTGATTGTTTTTGCAGCCCTACGCGAGCGGCAGAGTGGTGCCGATATTCCCGCGCCGTTCCAAGGCGCTGCGATTAACATGATCACGGCTGGCCTGCTGTCGCTGGCCTTCATGGGATTTACAGGAATGGGCGCATGACGTTCGTTGATAGCGTGGTTAACGGCAATTTGATTGATAACGATCTGCTCCTCAGCAGCGTCCTTGGCGTTGTTGCTGTGACCGTTATTGGCGGCCTCTGCGCCTTGTTGCTGGAGCGAGCTGCGCGTCGCTATCAGGCCGATGAGGAGACCATCGTCGATTTGATTAATGTCCGGCTGCCCCAAACTCAATGCGCCCAGTGTGGCTACCCTGGCTGTCGACCCTATGCAGAGGCCATCGAGCAAGGTGCCGCTATAAACCAATGTCCACCCGGTGGTGAGGCCTTGATTAAAAACTTGGCGAACCTGTTAGGTCGCCCCATACTGCCGCTGGACACTGATCGCGGACAAACCCAGCCAACTCGCATCGCTGTTATCCGCGAGGCTGACTGCATCGGCTGCACACTATGCATCCCGGCATGCCCGGTTGATGCCATCATTGGAGCGCCGCAGATGATGCATAGTGTCATTGCCGCAGATTGCACGGGCTGCGATTTATGTCTCGAGCCTTGCCCCGTCGACTGTATAGATATGCTTGAGGTCCCGCCAACCAGCGTCACTGCCCTGCGACTGCCGCGCATCGGTCAAGATGATCTGAACCTTGTCGAGTACCCCTGTATTCATTGCGGCCTGTGCGAACCCGCTTGTCCACGCGAATTAGCCCCGCAGTTATTGCACTGGCACCGCAGTGAGCCAGAAAAACTGATTGATCTGAACCTATCAGCTTGTATCGAGTGCCGCCTGTGTGACCGAGTATGTCCGAGTAACATTCCGCTGACCGCCACGTTTCAGGCTGCCAAGCAAACCCAACATCAACTTGACGAGGACACCAAAGCAGCAGCCAACGCACAACAGCGCTTTGAACAGCATACCCAGCGCAACCTAGCTAACACCACGACCTTACGCGCTCGCCCGCAGCGAGGCGATCGAAAAGCACTACTCAACAGCTTACGTAAAGACGCATGAAATTATTTGCCGGCTTACGCCGCGATACTCCCCGTATTATGCACCAGGTTCTGCTTGCGCTACTGCCCGGCATTACAGCGCTATGTTACTTTTTTGGCATCGGCATTATGCTCAACATCGCCATCGCCTGTATCTCTGCATTACTGACCGAGGCGCTCGTGCTACGCGCCAGACAGCGATCTCTGGCGAGCCTTAAAGACGGTAGTGCGCTGGTGGTTGGTATTCTACTGGCACTGGCACTACCGCCGCTGCTACCCGTATGGATCATCGTACTTGGCAGCGCCTTCGGCATGCTATTTGGCAAACACTTGTATGGCGGCTTAGGACATAACCCATTTAATCCAGCCATGGTTGGCTATGCTGCTTTAATCGTATCTTTTCCGCTTTTGATGTCGCACTGGCCATCGCCTGGCGCCGCACCAGCTTGGATTGATGTTATCAACGTCAAGTTTTCCCCCCTTCTCTCAAGTGCTACCGGCTCTGTCGATATGCTTAGCGGCGCGACTGCTCTCGACAGCTTTAAATTCCGCGGAGCCCTAACCATTGCCGAGGCATGGCAAGCCGACGCCGGCTTCGGTGTCTTTGCCGGCATCGGCTGGGAATGGATCAATGGAGGCTTTCTGCTTGGCGGTATTTATCTGCTTGCGACCCGTGTCATCCCACCCATGGCGCCCCTTGGCATGCTCGCCGGACTGACGATCTGCGCGGTCTTGTTTTACGACAGCGGCAGCTCCCAAAGCTTAGGTTCGCCGCTGTTTCACCTGTTCAGCGGTGCCACCATGCTCGGTGCCTTCTTTATCGTCACAGATCCTGTCAGCAGTCCCGACACCAAACGAGGTCTATGGCTGTTCGGGCTGGGGGTTGGTGTCATTGTTTTTATCATTCGCTCGATCGGTGCCTATCCCGATGGTGTGGCGTTTGCTGTCCTGCTGATGAATGCGCTAGTGCCTTTGCTGGATAATCGACGTAGGGCGACGTCATGAACCCCCGCGTTATACGCCTGACGCTTCTCGCCCTAGGCTGCGGTCTGCTGATCAATGGTCTGTATTTATTCACCGCGCGGTCCATCATCGACAATCAAAAAACCTATGCAAATGCCCAATTACTTGCCGTCGCAGGGCTCAGCAATGTGACGTTGACCGAGCGGCAACCGGGTAGCTACGTTATTACTGAAGACAGCGAGGCGCTGGGATACATTTCATCGGTGACAACCCGCAAAGGTTACAACGGCACAATCAAGTTCTGGTTAGCCGTCGATACCACCGGAAACATCCTCGGCGTGCGCATATACCAGCATACTGAAACGCCGGGACTGGGCGATAAAATCGAACTTGAGGTGTCGGATTGGGTGCTGGATTTTAACGGTCATTCTCTGGCAAACACCCCACCGGGCGCATGGCAGGTCAAAAGTGAAGGCGGTCTGTTTGATCAGTTCAGTGGCGCTACAATTACCCCAAGGGCCATCATTCTTGCTGTTCGGCAGCAGCTGGAAATTTTACAGCAACAAGCGCTAAACCCCGGAAACACGTCCCTTGAATAAGCAGGATATGGCTAACAACCTTAACAACGACTCGGCGGTGACCGACACAGACAAAAGTGTCGCTCGTGCCATTATTCGCGAGGGACTCTGGTCCAACAACCCGGCGCTCGTGCAACTACTCGGTCTGTGTCCACTACTAGCGGTCTCGAATACTTTCGCCAACAGTCTGGGACTGGGTGTCGTCACCCTCGTCGTGCTGACCTGCTCAAACCTGCTTATCAGCAGCCTGCGAGGCCAGTTAGACGGCAACACCCGCCTGCCAGCTCAGATCCTGATCATCGCAACATTCGTCACCTGTGCAGACTTGCTGTTGCAGAGCTATTTTTATGGATTGCATCAACGTATCGGTCTGTTTGTGGCGTTGATCGTCACCAACTGCACGCTGCTGGCCCGCGCCGAAAGCTATGCCAGTCGCCAACCCCTACGCTACGCCGCCCTAGATGGCCTGATGATGGGCCTAGGGTTCGCCCTAGTACTGGTCATACTAGGTGCCATACGTGAGATTCTCGGCAAAGGCACCCTATTTGCCGACATGCATTTATTGTTTGGTGAGGCCGCACGTGAATGGCGAATAAACCTAGGCTATGACGGCTTTTTACTGGCTATTCTGCCGCCAGGGGCCTTTATAAGCTTTGGTTGCCTGATCGCGATATACAACTGGATTCAGCAGCGCGGCGAAAATAAGCAAGCGACAACAACCCCGACGCTTACTGAGACGGCGCCACAGGCCAAATTAACGCCTGAAAGTGACCCAAACAAACCAACAACGATCAAATTGATTCACCGCGAATAGCAGCCGGCCAAACCGAGCGCCGACTGCAAGGATTCTTATGAACAAGATCAAGCGCGTCCAGATAATGACCAAACTTCGCGATGCGAATCCGACGCCCAAGACCGAGTTGAATTATGCGTCCACTTTTGAGCTGCTAATCTCGGTAATTTTGTCAGCGCAGGCTACGGACGTCAGCGTCAACAAGGCAACAGGGCCGCTGTATCAAATTGCCAATACGCCTGCTGCCATTTTCGCGCTTGGCGAGGATGGGCTCAAACGATACATCAAAACTATCGGCTTGTTTAATAGCAAAGCAAGCAACGTCATCAAGACCTGTCGGCTACTGGTGGAGCAGCACAACTCTGTTGTGCCTGCTAATCGCAAAGACCTTGAGGCTCTGCCCGGCGTTGGCCGCAAGACCGCTAACGTGGTGTTGAATACCGCCTTCGGTGAACCCACCATGGCGGTGGACACCCATATTTTTCGTTTTGGAAATCGGACCCGCTTCGCACCAGGAAAAAACGTGTTAGAAGTCGAGAGGAAGTTGCTAAAAGTGATACCTGATGAGTTTATGGTTGACGCCCATCATTGGTTCATCCTCCACGGTCGCTATGTCTGCACGGCACGCAGTCCCCGTTGCGGAGCCTGCGTGATCTATGATGAGTGTGAGTACAAACAAAAAAAACAGGATCTAGATGACTAGCTCAAGCAGACGTCGCCCTTCAATGCCAGCTACTGCAGCTTGCGGCCTTTTTTACTCGCCACTCGCAGACGCAGTGCGTTAAGACGAATAAAGCCGGAGGCATCCTGCTGATTGTAAGCGCCGGCATCATCCTCAAAAGTCACAATCTTGCCGTCATAAAGCGAATCATCGGCAGATTCACGACCCACGACGATTACATTGCCTTTATACAGTTTTAGCCTGACAGTACCGTTGACATAAGTCTGTGACTCATTGATCAATGCCTGCAGCGCTAGACGTTCTGGCGACCACCAATAGCCGTTGTATATCATCGTCGCGTAACGCGGCATCAACTCATCTTTTAGGTGACCAAGCTCTCTGTCGAGGGTGATGGATTCCATCGCACGATGGCCGCGCAGCAAAATCGTGCCACCCGGCGTTTCATAACAGCCTCGGGCTTTCATACCGACATAGCGATTCTCGACGATATCAGTTCGGCCGATACCATTGGCGCCACCCACCTTGTTCAAATAAGTCAATACTGTCGCTGGCGACATGACCTTACCGTCGATGGCCACCACATCACCGCGCGCATAGGTGAGCTCCAGATAAGTCGGCGTCGCTGGCGCATCCTCAGGGGATACCGACCAGAGCCACATGGCTTCTTCGGGTTCTGCATTGGGATCCTCTAATTCACCACCTTCGTAGGAGATATGCAGCAGATTCGCATCCATAGAATAAGGTGACTTGGTGCCCTCGTGCTTGCGATCAACCGGTATTTGATGCTTTTCACAGAAACTCAGCAGCGATTCACGAGAGTTCAGATCCCATTCACGCCAGGGCGCGACAACCTTAATATCGGGCTTTAATGCATAGGCACCTAATTCGAATCGCACCTGATCATTACCCTTACCCGTAGCACCGTGCGAGATGGCATCGCTGCCTGTCTCCGTCGCGATCTCTACCAGACGCTTAGCAATTAGGGGACGGGCAATGGAGGTACCCAGCAGATATTCACCTTCGTACAGGGTGTTGCAGCGAAACATCGGAAAGACAAAATCTTTGACAAATTCTTCGCGTAAATCATCGACATAAGCCTCAACAGCACCTGAGTCCAGCGCTTTTTGACGCACGGGCGAATAGTCATCACCGTCACCCAAATCCGCTGTAAAGGTCACGACCTCGCAGTCATATGTCTCTTGCAACCATTTAAGAATCGCCGTGGTATCAAGCCCACCCGAGTAGGACAGAACAATTTTATTCAAACCTGAAGTCTTTGCCATATTTGCTTCGCCAACCGTAAAAAAACCTCATCTTAGCAAACCTCTATGAAGAACGCCCTGTCGAAAGATCGCCAGCTGGCGCAACCGGCGCTGGCTCAGCGATTGGGATATCGGCCGTCGGCTTCTGTTGATCGACTACTGGCAATATTACGGGCTGGATAGGCAGCGCACGGCTTAAACGAATGGTTGTACGGCGATTCTTTGTACGATTGCCTGCCGAGGAGTTCTTAACCACGGGATACTGCTCACCATGATAACGCACCACAATTTTGTCGGCAGCCACGCCCAAACCCACCAAGTAATCTGTCACCAGACGCGCCCGTTTCTCAGACCGAAGAACATTATCTGCAGGCAACCCCAGATCATCGGTATGGCCGTCGACATAAAGACTTTTAATGGTCGAGTCGACCGATACATACTCGGCAATCTGCTCCAGTAAGCGCCTGCCTGGCTCAGGAATATCAATCTCGCTGTTTGCGTACTGGATACGCGAACGCTCGATGTCGCGAAACGAGACCTTGAGCAACTGCGACTCACAATGCAGAAACTGCTCGTATTCGTGGGAGAAAGTAGCCGGTGACAGCACCACATCAAAGGGCTCGGCACGTGTTTCCTTGACGATACCTTGGAAGCTCACCTGCATTCCCGCCAGCAACTCTACCAACATTACCGTCGCTAAATCCGGACCCAGCGTCAGGGGTGACGATACCGACATCAGTTGCGCCAATTCGCGCGTTGGGCGCCCCGGTAACCAAACCGGCGCGACAGCGCTCACGTCAACACGAACCGAGTCAAACGTCAGGCCACGAGGATCAAGAATAAATTGTCGTTCCCCACCGGCCACGTGACTGAAACGACCGTCGCCGAAGCCCGTGACCGGATGATTCAGTTGACAGTCGAAAGGACTGCCCTGGTTCTGCCAAACGCTATCTTCCAGCAACGTCATATACCGAAATGCCAAGGCAGGCAGGCAACACAACAAACAGCAAAGAAATAGACAGAAACGCATGGCCAAACAATAACCAAAGGGGGTCATTATGGATGTCGGCAGTCGATGGCAAACCTTGAGCGCTAATGCTCGAGTCTGGACATAAAATCTAGGCTTCAAGTCTACGTTTTGAAGCTTAACCTTGAGCGTCCGGTATTTTATGGCGAAGTGGCCCTGCACACCAATTGAAATGACAGCGAGGCAAACTTCTTAGCAGCTGCGGGTCGTGTTTAGGCGGCGCTGCAAGTACAATGCGTCATAGATTTCAACTGCGGCAGACCACACCATGAGAAGCATTACCATTACCCGTCCCGATGACTGGCATGTCCATTTACGCGATGGCGACTACTTACCCGCAACGGTGAGGGACATCTCACGCTATTTTAGTCGCGCACTTGTCATGCCGAACTTGGTACCGCCGGTGGACAACGTCGAAGCTGCTCGACAGTATCGTGATCGGATCATCGCACTCGTGCCCCAGGGTTCTACGTTCGAGCCCAGAATGACCTTGTATTTGACGCGTAACACCACCCCTGCGGTTATTCGTGAGGCCAAACAAGCAGGCTTCGTGCAGGCATTCAAGCTTTACCCTGCTGGGGCAACGACCAACTCCGAGGCTGGCATTGACTCGATCAGAAGTCTCTATCCCTTATTCGAAGTCATGCAAGAGGTCGACATGCCCCTTGCTGTACACGGCGAAGTCACGGACCCAGAAATTGACATCTTCGACCGTGAGGCTGTATTTATTGACCGACACTTACGCAACATCAGTGAGACGTTTCCTAACCTGCGACTTATATTGGAACACATCACTACGGCCGACGCCGTAGACTTTGTTGAGTCGAGCGGACCTAACGTTGCTGCTACCATTACCGTTCACCACTTATTGTACAATCGCAACGATATGCTGGCAGGCAGTATCAAACCACTGTACTACTGTCTGCCCGTGCTCAAACGTAATACCCATCAGAAGGCGCTGCTTGAAGCCGCTACTGGCGGCAATACTAAATTTTTCTTGGGTACCGACTCAGCACCACACCCTCGATCGACCAAAGAAAATGCCTGCGGCTGCGCCGCAGGTGCCTACACTGCCCATGCTGCCATAGAATTGTACGCCGAGATTTTCTCACAGGCTGACGCCCTCGATCGACTCGAGGGTTTCGCCAGCTTTTTTGGCGCAGATTTCTACCGACTGCCGCGCAACACCGATACAATCACGTTGCAGGAATCCAGCTGGACAGTCCCTGAATGGCTGCTGTTTGGCAGCGAACAGCTCATTCCGATCCGCACCGGCGCTTCTGTTGCGTGGCAGGTCATTTGACCAACACCTTTACACCCAAGGAATTGCATTGATTGAGTCAAAAAAACCCATAGCCCATCGCTTCCGCGGCTTTTTACCCGTGGTCGTGGACTTCGAAACAGGCGGCTTTAATGCCAGCACTGATGCCTTGCTAGAAGCTGCCGCAGTTATTCTTGAGATGGACGAGGACGGTCAGCTTGTTCCTGGAGAGCGGCATTTCTTCAACGTCGATCCGTTCGAAGGCGCCAATATCGAAGCAGCCTCTCTCGAGTTTACTGGCATCGATCCTGACAACCCCCTGCGCATGGCCGTACCGGAAGAGCGCGCACTAGGCGCAATATTTCGCTCAGTCCGGCATCAACTGCGCGATACCGGCTGTCAACGCGCCGTTATGGTCGCCCACAATGCAGCTTTTGATTTGGGCTTTCTAAATGCCGCAGTGACACGCACCAACATTAAACGTAACCCATTTCATCCGTTTTCCTGTTTCGATACAGCAACTCTGGGTGGGCTCGCATTTGGGCAGACTGTGCTGGCGCGCGCCTGCCAAGTTGGCGGCCTAGGTTTTGACGCAAACGAGGCGCATTCGGCTGACTACGACTGCGACAAAACCGCTGATTTGTTCTGTTTGATTGTCAACCGTTGGAAGGCTCTCGGCGGTTTACCCGCCGACAGTCATCACTTAGGTATGGGCTAGAAGGCGCCCCAGCTTACGCCGTGCATAGAAACCGTCAGTAAAAGCGGTTTTTACGCCAGCGTTTGCTTTTTACAGTCGTGCAAATTGACAAGCACCAATGCCAGCTGAATGATGACAGAAGGGTTACATGTACGCTGCGACTACTCTTCGCTGACTGAAACTGCCTTGATCATTGGCTGTAACTCACCAGACTGATGCATCTCACCAATAATGTCGCACCCGCCAACTAATTCGCCGCCGACAAACAGCTGCGGAAATGTTGGCCAATCAGAGATCGATGGCAGGGTGGCGCGTATATCTGGATTCGACAAAATGTCGATGTAAGCAAAGCGCTCGCCACAAGCCATAAGGATTTGAGTGGCCTGAGCAGAAAAACCGCATTGCGGTGCATCGGGTGAACCCTTCATGTAGATGAGTACCGGATTGTCAGTGATTTGCGCCTTGATCGTATCTTCAATTTCCATAATCTTCGTTTTCCTTGACTCAACGCGTGGCAACGCGATTCATTAGTGTATTTCCACGAGCCTACTTTGGGCAGCAGCTACTCTTACCAAGTGGTATTCTAGCGCTTTTCGACGCTGATGCTCAGTCATCTGCAAAGTTTTTTATGCGCAGAACAACGAATCCAAGCGTCAATCCAACAATGAGTCCGGCAGAGCCCCATAACCACCCCCTCCAGGAGTCTCAATGCGCAATACCTGTCCGGCTTTCACTGAGATGTGTACTTTTGCTGGCAATTCAAGCCCGTCTAGCCAATTTCGACCACAAGCACCCGCCGCGCCGCCGGCCAGCCCCCAAGGGCCATGCCGGCGTCTTTCCGTTAACAACGTCACTTCCGTCGGTGCCAAAAACTCGAATTCACGCACCAGGCCATTACCACCAGGCATAGCCCCCTGCCCTCCCGAGCCCTGTCGCACGGAATACTCTCGGATACGCAGGGGGTAATGGCGCTCGAGACTCTCAATAGGCGTATTCAGTGTATTCGTCATGTGCGATTGCACCACGTGCAGGCCCGGCAGCGCGAGACTCGCCCCCATTCCGCCGGCCAGTGTTTCATAGTAATCCCAGGCAGGTTGCTGATGACTGCCCATGGCCACATTATTCATCGTACCCTGACTGGCAGCCGGTACTTTATTAGGGATGGCCTGTGCCAATGCACCCAGCACAACGTCAACAATTCGCATCGACGTTTCGACATTACCTGCCGCCGTGGCTGCCGGTCGCTGCGCATTTAGCAGACAACCCAGCGGCGCCTCAATTCTAATGCAACGGAACGTACCTGCGCAGGCTGGTGTCTGGTCAGGTAATAGACACCGCATGACGTAATAGACCGCTGCTGCGGCAACCGACAACGGACAGTTGATGTTGCCACTCACTTGTCCTGCTGTACCTGTGAAGTCGGCGAGAACCCCGTTCTGATCAATATGCAGTGCTAACTTAATCAACACGTCAGTCGCATCAAAACCATCACCATCCATGACGTCCTCAAAGCGATAGATCCCTGCTGGAATATCCGCCAAACTTGCCAAAGCTAGCCGCTCACCGTAGTCATTGATACGCTCGACACCCTCCTGAAACCATTCAACAGGGTGTTCAGCAATCAAACCCGCTAGACGTGCCAAGCCAACGCGATTGGCGCTGAGTTGAGCAGCTATGTCTCCGTGAGTATCATCACCTTGTAAGCTATCGAACAGTGCCTGAGCTTCAGGGACAAGCACACCATTACGCATCATCAGTGTCGGTGGGATAACCAGCCCCTCATCTTCTAGCGAGCGCGACAACGGCATAGACCCTGGCGTATTCGCGCCTATATTGGCGTGATGTGCCCGGTTCGCAACGAAACTGATCAACTGGTCGTCAACAAACAACGGCGCGACAACCGTAACATCGGGCAGGTGCGTGCCCCCTAAAAACGGATCATTGAGCACCAACATATCGCCCTGCTGCCAGACTATGCCATCGACAATATCAGCCATTGCATAGGCCATACTGCCTAAATGCACTGGAATATGTGCTGCTTGGGCAAAAAGCTGGCCTTGGGCGTCAAACAGCGCGCAAGAATAGTCAAGCCGGTCCTTGATGTTTGGCGAGAAGGCTGCGTGCTGCAAAACCGCACCCATTTCGGCACAAATAGATTCTACTCGACTAATTAAGATAGCCAGATCGATGGCAGACTGGGACATATGGCCTCACGAAAACAACGTCATTAAGGGCCGAGTATGCCTTACTCAAACCCCCACTACGATGGATCATACGATTTCAGCGATCCTAGCGGTAGGAGACATCAGCTGCCTTTCCCCTTCTTTCCTTACCGCGCGACTGGGTTTTCGCAGTGCCATTCGACTTTTTGCCGAGCCTATCAACATACGCTCGGTACAGACCACGATCTAAAGACTTTGCCTGATACGTATAGAATGCCTGTTGTGCATAGAATGACAGCCAGCACTGGGTTAACATTGCAGGTTAAGCCGCTATCGCGCGTCCCCGGGAGTTTAGAATTAATGACCAGTTCAATCATGAATACCTACGGCCGCATGGACGTTGTCTTTGACAGGGGCGAAGGCGCCTGGTTGATTGACGACCAAGGCAATCGTTACCTTGATGCTCTTTCAGGCATTGCTGTCTGTGGCCTAGGGCATGCAAATCCGGCCGTCGCTGAGACGATTGCGCGCCAGGCAAGTAGCCTAATTCATACGTCGAACCTGTATCGCATCAAGACGCAAGAGGCTCTCGCCGATAAGCTCGTTGAAATTTCCGGAATGGATAATGTATTCGTCGCCAACTCAGGTGCCGAAGCTAACGAGTGCGCTATCAAAATAAGTCGCCTGTATGGTCGCCAAAAAGGCATCGACAATCCGACTATTATCGTCACTGACGCGGCATTCCACGGCAGGACACTGGCGACGCTAACTGCTTCAGGAAGCCGCAAAGTTCAGGCAGGATTTGAGCCCTTGATGAACGGCTTTATCCGGGCGCCCTACAATGACCTAGAGGCCATTCGCAATATCGCAAAAAACAATGGCAGCATCGTCGCGGTGTTTGTAGAACCTATTCAAGGTGAAGGCGGCATACAAGTGCCGGATCCAGAGTATCTGGCCGAATTGCGCAAAATTTGTGACGACAAAGACTGGTTACTTGCGCTAGATGAAGTACAAACAGGCAATGCGCGAACCGGTAAGTACTTTGCCTATCAGCACACTGACGTGATGCCTGATATTGTCACAACCGCGAAAGGTCTGGGCAATGGCATCCCCATCGGCGTGTGCCTTGCGCGCGGCAAAGCTGCCAACGTCTTCGCACCGGGCAATCATGGCTCAACGTTTGGCGGCAATCCCTTTGCCTGCAGCGTTGCGCTAACCGTAATCGAGCAAATTGAGCAGCTCGGTTTGGCTGAGCGTGCAGCCGCGCTCGGTGAGCGTATGCTTGGGCAGTTCAGAACGCGCTTGTCAGGCCGCAACGGTGTCAAAGATATACGCGGCGCCGGCTTGATGATTGGCATCGAATTAGATGCTTCCTGCGGTGAATTAGCCCACAAGGCACTTGAAAAAGGTTTACTCATCAACGTCACCGGTGACAGGGTTATCCGCCTGCTTCCGCCGTTAATTATCAGCGATACAGAGGCTGATCAGATTGTTGATATGGTGTGCTCGTTAGTGGAATCAACTTAGCGTCACTGCGTTTTAAGACACGACGCTTTGATAAAGAATCAGCTTACCTGAATCGGTTCTTACCTCGACCGTAGCCTGATTCGCATCAGTGAACAGGGCTTCGCACTTCTAATCGAACGAACGCGCTCAGTGTCTTACCCATCCCGTGCACTGACTATTGATGGCTGCGGACTGATCACAGGCATCACCGCCTGGCGCTAGGTGTCGAACTGCACTGGTGGCTGCTGCGAAACAGATTCAATTAGCGCGGGACATTACTTTTAGCAATCCAAAACCGTTCTCGCATGTGAAGAGAAGTAGCTAGCAAAGTTTGCGCTACTGCGGAGATAAAGCTCGTTAGTTACAGCAATTCAGTAATAGGAAATTTCTTACCAACGCCAAAACCTTGGGCGAAGTCCACACCGATTTCACTGAGAATTGCCAGCACGGCATCATTCTCAACGTATTCTGCAATGGTCTTTTTACCCATGAAGTGCCCAATTTCGTTGATGGACTTAACCACCGCGTAGTCGTTAGGGTTGTTCTCGATGTCCTTGACGAAAACCCCATCGATCTTCAGATAATCTACAGGTAGGCTGCGTAGATACGAGTAAGACGAAAGGCCTGTACCAAAATCATCTAACGAAAATTTAACCCCAAGCACCTGCAGCTTCTCAATAAATTCAACGGCATCGTCAAGGCTGCCAACAGCTGATGTTTCAGTGATCTCGAAACAGATCATACTGGTTGGAACTCGCGTCTTTTTGAACTGCCCGAGTACGAACTCCATAAAATCGTCTTCAGTCAGAGAATTACCCGAGATATTAATCGAGAAAGCACCTAAATCGCTGAAGCTAAGTATATTACTGGCAATAAACTCGAAGGCATTGGCAATAACCCAGCGATCGATCGCCCCCATTCGATTGTAGGTCTCTGCCGCTATAATAAAGTCCTGTGGCGGCAGCGGCTCATTGTTGTCGTCTAGCACCGTTAACAGAATTTCATAGTGAGCATGTTCGCCGCTGCTTTTGTCAATGGGCGCAATCATCTGGCAATTCAGTACAAACCGGTCTTCTTCCAATGCCTTATCTATCTGCGCGACGAAGTCCATAACCCCGCGTCGTTGCCCCATCTCAGAATCATCGGCTTCATAGACGTGAATTCGATCTCGGCCCGCATCTTTAGCCGCAAAGCATGCAGCGTCAGCGCATTGCATAATGACCTGTTCAGAACTGACCTCTTTATCCACATGCATAACCCCGCAACTGGTGGTCAGACGAAACACCTGCTCATTGGAATTAAACGCATAGTCTTTGACGGTTTTACACAACTGCTTAACCAGCTCAAGGCCCTCGGTCTTCCCGCACTTTTCTACTAATAAACCAAACTCGTCACCACCCAGACGCGACAAGATGCCGCCGCTACTACCAAGGACTTTGCGCATCTCCTCACCAATTTCCAACAACAGCTTGTCACCCGCCTCATGGCCGACGGCGTTGTTGATCACTTTGAACTGGTCGAGATCGAAATAAGCCACCAAATGCATGCTGCTATCGCGCTTGGCGTGTGTCAGCGCCACCGACAATGCACGCTCGAATTCTTTACGATTGATCAGACCCGTTACATCATCATGGCTTGCTTGATGCGTCAGCTGGTTATGCATGTTTTGCAACATACGATGAGAGGCTCTGTCAGAAAGTGGTATATCAGCTTCTTCGAGCACTTTGGCAGTGCCATCTTGAAATTGACTAGCAAGGTCTTCGACAATCAGCTCGCGCGTTTTTACACCTCGACGATTGACGAATACGTAGTTTGCGTGCTCGGGGTTTTTCCATGCGACAATGGCGATCTCGTCGTCACCCTCGGTCGCAGTAAAGCTCAGCCATTCCCCAACATGAAGTCGGCTGGCTCGCTCTAGGCACTGCTGCCAATCGCGATTATCAGCTAAATCTGTGCGTAGGCGCTGACGTCGTTTGTCCCTCTGAGTCGTCTCGCCAAAGCCAAGCGTTTCAGCAACCGAGTCAGAACCCAGATCGATGGTCTGCACCTGATCTAATCCCTTGCGATCAACAATGAGCTCACGCAGATTTTTCAACAGAGGAACCCGCTTTCCGGGCTCAAATGCGATCGAATCAAGGCCCTGTTCTATCTGCTCAAGAAGCTCTTCGGGTGCCTTGTAGTTCTCGCTGGTGGCAGGATCAGCGGTGCCATTCAAGTGTTCTACCACCTGATCTAGTGCTTGCAGCTGTTGCTGCCAAGCAGTGCTGCCTTCGCCCTGCCGCAGATGCGTGTTAACCATCAGATTACGCCAGCCGGGCATCAGCAGCTTCATCATCACTTCAGGAACACGTCGACCCGCCAGTCGTTGGTCCAGTTCACTCACCACAGCTCGCTGGGCGTTAACAAGTGTCTGTCGACCCTCACTGGCCTTGACAGTGCGCTGGATATTTCCAGTAAACGCACGTGATTGCCTATCGAGTAACGGCGCTAATTGCTGCAGTGCGGAATCGAAAACCTGCGGATCCGAATCAAAATTCTGATTAATCTGGGTAACAATCTGATCAACCTGACGGCGCATACTACCCGACTCGGCCCCACCAAGTTTTGCCAACTGATTTATAACAGCCATAGAAGGATGCGGATTTTCCTCATCCAGCAGATTTCCTTCATTTGTTGCAACCTTATCAAGCGTCAGCTCTAGTTGCCGAATCCAACTTTTGGCACTGCCAGACAACACCGCATCGTCTTCGATAGAGTCCACCAAGTTCTCTACCACATCAATGTGACCTCGAACCTCTGCTGCGAGTTGACGTGACCCTCCAGCACTACTGATGCTCCTTTGCAGCTGTTCACGAACGTTAAGCCGACTTCCAATATCAGCCGCAGGCTGAATAGAGCGCAGTAGCTCCCTGACCTCCTCCGTACCAACAATATCGCTTTCCTGCGCATCTACTGGTGCTGGATTCTGGCGAGCCAGCAAATCGCGTACGGTGCTGTAAATATCACTCAGAGCTCGGCTTTCTTGATGACGTTGAGCTCTCGGTAGACCTCGCTCAGATGCCGCGGATGGCGGCGAGGCTCTGCCGACGTGCGCACCTGTTCCACGCTGTTGGCGAAGTTCATCGCGTAATTCTGCTAGCTCCTCGCGGATATCTGTTTCAGCTTTGACTGCGCGCTTGACTTCCCGGGATTCGCCAGCCGATTGGGACCGCGCATAGGCGTCTTCCAGCGCTGCCTGTTGCTGATCATCCGCCGCGTCGGCCTGCAACGTCGGAGGTTTCCCTACGGGTCCTACGTCCTCAGCAGCTGCAGATTCAGATTCAGATTCAGCTAAGACAGAACTCGATGCGGTTTCCACATCGGCTTCTTCTTTGGCCGCCGGGGGCGTAAAAAACGACTCATCGGCATCTGGAAATAGCTGACTGTCTTCAAGAATTTTTGTCGTGTCGACATAGAGCTTAAAGAACAGTGGAACCGCCTTTGCTTCAAAGCCCACATAAACTTTCTGACGAATGTCCTTAGTCAACTCGACCCGATGAATCGCTTCATCGAACGCGTAGCAAAATACAGTCGTACCGATTGGGTTAGCTTCTTTGTGACCCCACGCATCAACCAACATGCCCATTCGAGCACGAATGTCCTGCAGGTATTTTTCGTAAGCTCTTTCACTCCGCGAAATGATATTGGCAATCGCCAGCCAGTCTTCAAAATCGTCGGTATCCACCAACGTCAGCCTGGTTTTTTTAGCCTCTGTTTGTTTGCGCGCCAACTCTGCCGCTTTGCGTTCCGCAAGCAATGCTTGCAACTCTTTAGGACGATCAATTTGATCAAGAATATCATGGTTAAAAGCCTGGCTGACCTCTTTCTTGGCTTTTTCAAGATTCGACATGGCCGCAAAGTATTCGCTTTGAACGGCATTCGATTTAGCATCACGCGCCAAACGCAATAGCTCATCGTCCATATAAGAAAAAAGCGCGGATATCATCTCAGGCAGTACTCTGACAACTCTCCGCCGGACCTCACCAATAACCTTTTTGGCCTCGGCCGCCGTAATTGGACCCGGCAAACGGACACCTAAGGGCAGTGCATTGGCTCCGCTCGTTAGTTCGGCCGCAACCGTCTTTGAGGGCATCGCCGAGGCAGCAGATGTTGCATTGACAGACGCGCCATGGCGCGGCCGCTGACTCAATCTGGGCCGAGCGCTAGACGCTGCCGCCGCTAATTTTAGCTTGGGTACGTTGGACGTACTGGGTACTTTGGAGGCAGCTTCGGGCGTCACGCGACTTGCTACAGGCGGGGCCAGATTTACAGACTTAGCAGCAGCTGGCGTTAAGGCATCTCGCTTTGCCGGTTCGCCCTGACTCGGCCGGCCCGCGTTAGGACGCGCAACGACTGGCTGGCGTGGTGTGGCGACCTGCAGCTGACTTTCGCCGAATTTGAGCAAGGCGGTCATCGCATCTGCATCAATGCCCTTTGCGAATTTAATCCCAACACCGGAGTCCATCACTCGTACAATGTTGCCTTCAAGCCGAAAATGTTTGTCTTTACCGCTATCAGGCACACTAAAGTGAATGCCCACCGTCTCACCCGTAACGATACCGGGCATTGCTCGACGCGAGCGGCTCTCCGCTGGTTCAACAAGCAACATGCCGCCTGAACAAAAGTCTTGGATAGTACACAACCATGAACGGCCGATAGCCGGATGAACCAGCGCTTTAAGCAGAGTGGCATAACGGGGATTACTACGTTTATCCATCTATTTACAAACTTATTGTGTTAATCGAATGCTACCTAAAAATACTAACAGACATTGAACCTAGCTGTCAGATAATAACACCCCCCAGCTACAAGGTTAAAGTGCCACGTATGCCAGAGCCGAAGAATCACCGCCTCGATGCCCAGCAGTAACCATGTTGTCTGGCCCAAGATCAAGTGCTTCGGTGGCGGCGGTAGCGGCGCGTTTCAATAGGCTCGCCAAAGACTCGTCGAAACTGTATTCCGCTATGCCGATAGATGCCGAAATCTGCAGCTGATCATCGAACTCATTAAAAGCAGCCAGCCGCTGACTAAAGCGTTGCGCAACCTGTGTGGCAGATTGCCAATCCGTTCCACCTAGCACTAGCAGAAATTCCTCATCACCGATTCGGGCGACGTGATCAACCTCCCTTAAAATACTCGTCGAGATATCGACAATTTGCCTCAAAATGCGTTTATGACCCGATTCACTAAAATATGAATCAGCATGGGGCAACCCCGCCAGCGCTAAATGACAGACTGAGAACGTATAACTTTGGCGCGCGGTCATCGCTCGATGACTGTTCAATAATTCGACACTCGCGGCCTGCTTGTAAGCACCCGTCTCCGGATCAACCCTAGACAGCTGCTCAATTTGCAATTGTGCTTGGCGCAGTTCACGTCCCCTAGCCTGCAACCGCCGCTCAAGGCCGTCGGATTCAAACCGATAAAGTAAAGGGCCGATAAACACCAGCGCCACGACCGTCAACAACATCACGGCGGCGCTAAGTCCTGACATCGCATTAAGCCCCTCAGCACCGAGTAGTGGAATCGCCAGCAGCCCAAAACTATAGATAGCAAACACAAAAAGCTCGCGCGTTTGCAGCCGACTGGCACCGACAACAATCAATGCGAGGCCGCCACAAACAACAAGTGCCTGCGAATGACTGCTGCACAGCGCAGTGGTGATAACCACTGTCGAGGCTATCAGCATTTTCACCAAAGCCATATCCGGATCTTCCAGCAACAAATTCCATTCTAGACTGATGGCTAATGCAAGCACACCATAGGTCAGCATGGCAGACCCTGCCAAGATCAAGAGTATGGGTGTACTGATCTGCAGGTAACCTAGCCCCATCAATACGGTACAAAACAACAGATGCAAGCCTACACCGCCAGCCACGGCAGCTAAACGTAGTAAACGAGACCGCTGATGAAAGACCGAATCCGCCGGGTCTATTCCGTACAGGCGCCTATTCATATTCTTCAAACCTACTATACCAGCCGGGCATTCTACTCCTCGGCAGCACCTGCAGGTTCGCCCTAGCCACTTATTTTGTAATCCGTTTGTAAAGACTCTCCCCGATCGATGTGCTTCACAGCGTTCGCACTCGCGACACCGCATCCTGCCAGCCCCGGTAAAGGTCATCACTGCGGGTCTCCGACATCTGCGGCAGAAACTCTCGCTCCTGCTGCCATTGCTGAGAAATATCGCTCAAAGACTTAAAAATACCCACCTGTAAGCCCGCCAAGTAAGCTGCACCAAGGGCAGTAGTTTCCGTCACTTGCGGACGACTCACCGGCACACGCACCAGATCTGCTAGGCTTTGGCCTACCCAATCATTTGCAACCATACCACCGTCAACGCGCAGTGTGGTCGGCCTGACACCATCAGCTGCCATGGCGTCCATAAGATCCCGAGTCTGAAAACAGACGGACTGCAGCGTCGCGGTAACGATATCGCCAATACCAGTGTCCCGCGTCAGGCCTAAAATCGCACCCCGAGCATTGGCATCCCAATAGGGAGCACCTAGTCCCGTAAAGGCGGGCACCAGATAAACACCGCGCGCATCAGAATCGGTCGCCGCCAAAGACTCAGTATCTGCTGCATGGGAAATCAAGCCTATGCCATCCCGCAACCATTGAACTGCTGCCCCGGCAACAAAAATACTCCCTTCAAGCCCATAGGTAACTTTACCATCGAGCCGATAACCCACCGTAGTCAACAGCTTATTCGTCGATTGAACCGCCGTGTCACCGGTATTCATAATAACAAAGCAGCCTGTACCATATGTGCTCTTTGTCATGCCATCATCGAAGCAGCACTGTCCCACTAAAGCGGCTTGTTGATCCCCTGCCATACCCGCCACGGGAATAGCTGCACCCAGCAGATCGGGCTGCGTTACCCCAAAATCTGCGGCACAGTCTTCCACTTGAGGCAAAAGAGACGCGGGTATGCAAAGCGCGGACAACAACTCAGGGTCCCAACGTTGGTCATGAATATTGAATAACATCGTACGTGAGGCGTTGGTTGCGTCCGTCTTGTGCGATTGACCACCCGTCAAACGCCACAGCAGGAAGGCGTCTATTGTGCCGAACGCAAGCTCACCCGCCTCGGCACGGCGGCGGGCACCCTCAACATTATCAAGTAGCCATTTCACCTTGGTAGCCGAAAAATAAGGATCGAGTAACAGCCCTGTCTTGGCGGTGACGCTGGCTTCAAATCCTGCAGCGCGCAGGCTTTCGCAAGTATCAGCCGTGCGGCGGTCTTGCCAAACGATAGCATTATATATGGGCTTACCCGTCGCCCGATCCCATATCACCGTGGTTTCACGCTGGTTGGTAATACCAATAGCGGCAATTTGCTGGGCGTCGATGCCAGCCGCTGCAATGGCTTGACGAGCGACCGACAGGGTTGAGGTCCAAATTTCTTCGGGGTCGTGTTCGACCCAACCATCCTGCGGATAATATTGCTTAAATTCTTGCTGGGCCACGGCCACAACTGCAGATGCTTCGTTGAACACGATAGCCCGGGAACTGGTGGTGCCCTGATCAATCGCCAGAATAAACGCCGCCATAAGCCTGCAACTCCTTAGCTTTTACACGTTAGCTTTTTATAGATTAGCTTTTTATGCATTAATTTTGTGTTGACAGCTCTCAAGCTCAAGACTTCATCAACCGCTGTCAATGAATGCGCTACTCTGCGGTATCGCGCCTAAACATTCAATCTGGGGAGGTGCGTTACTGAACGCTCAGACCGGCAATAACGGCATTTAACATACGATCCTGATTGCCAAGGGAACCTGCAAAGCCAATTTGTTGTGCCTATGGCAGACTATCAGCGGGCACACGAAGGATACCAACCCTTGTAACTACGGATCATATGAGTGCAAAATGCCCGCTCCATAAAAACTCGACCTAATGAAAAAGATCGCTGGAGGGCATATGCGCGACGTAGTAATAGTAGATAGTGTAAGAACCGGATTGGCCAAGTCTTTCCGAGGCACCTTTAATCTGACCCGACCCGATGACATGCTAGCGCATTGCATCGATTCACTGCTGGCTCGCAACGGCAAGCTTGATCCAGCCGAAGTCGAAGACGTGATTGTCGGCGCCGCCAGCCAGATCGGCGAACAAGGGGGCAATATCGCTCGCCTAGCGGTGATCCTGTCACAACTTCCGATCACTGCTTCAGGCACAACCATCAGCCGCGCTTGTTCATCAGGCTTGAACTCAATTGCTATGGCTGCCACTCAGATCGCCAGTGGTTGTTCTGAGGTTATGATTGCAGGAGGCGTCGAGTCTATTTCCTCCAATCAGCGTCAGACACCGGGAAAATCAGATCCACACCCGACTATCAAGGACCTTTCTCCAGCCATCTTTATGCCTATGGGCAACACGGCTGAAGTTGTTGCTAATCGCTACGGTATCTCTCGTGAATACCAAGACGAGTTTTCCTTCGAGTCGCAAATGCGTACCGCGGCAGCACAAAGAGCCGGTCTTTTTGATGATGAAATCATGCCGATGAAGACCAAATACGCCAAGGTGATCAACAAGGAAACAAAAGAAACCGCTATTGTTGATGGCGTGTGTGACAAGGACGAATGCAACCGACCTGACACGACCCTCGAAGGTCTGAGCAAGCTCAAACCCGTTTTCGAAGAAACAGGTTCAGTGACTGCCGGTAACGCCTCTCAGTTATCCGATGGCGCTTCTATGACGTTGGTGATGAGTGCCGAGCGCGCGGCCCAGCTGGGTCTCGAGCCAATGGCCTACTTTCGCGGCTGGGCAGTTGCCGGTTGCGAGCCAGACGAGATGGGTATTGGGCCCGTCTTCGCTATTCCCAAGCTGCTGAAAGCGCGTGGGCTTACCATTAAAGACATTGACTTGGTCGAACTCAACGAAGCCTTTGCGTCACAATGTCTTTACTCACGTGACAAGTTGGAAATTGATCCGGCCATCTATAACGTCAATGGTGGCTCTATCTCCATTGGTCACCCGTTCGGCATGACTGGCTCACGCCTGACAGGCCACCTTCTGCGCGAACTCAAACGTCGCGATAAGAAGTTCGGTCTGGTGAGCATGTGCATCGGCGGTGGTATGGGTGCTGCAGGTTTATTCGAAGCCTGCTAAGGTCCCGATCGATGAATTAAAAAAGGGCTTCATTTGAAGCCCTTTTTTTGCCTTGAGTTTGTTACTACGACTTATTGCCGAGATTTTAGCGACAACTATAGCCACTACGAGAGGCCCGCCAGCAATTACTGCCAACCATCGAGCACGTTCCGCAGTTCCTGTATAAACGCTAGAGGCTGGTCGAGGAACAGATGATGCTGGGCATCAGCGATACTGCTGACCTGCAAATGCTGATTCAAAGACTGCATATAAGCCGCACTTTTAGCGCTGAAAGACTCACTCTGCTCGCCATAAATTAGTGCTAGGCGTGCCGTGATCAATGCGAGGTCCGCTGCACTATCCATATCTCCGGTCATACGCGTGTTTAACTCCTCATCAAATTTCCACACCCAGCCTTCCCCGTCAAACTCGACAGAGTTGCGCGCGATATGATCAACGACGTACTGGTTCGCACATTGCTGCGGCGGCTGCAAACGAAATCGCGACATGGCGACTTCACGACTCGGGTAGAGCTTGGGCCGTGCTAGGCGCGTGATATCGCGATCGGGATCACGCACCTCATCAGGGTGACGAACGCCTGAATCAACCAGCACCAAGCCTTTAAAACGCTCAGTGTCAGTGGCGAGTGTTCGCAACGCCATGATGCCGCCAAAACTGTGGGCAACGACAATCGTATTTGACGGCATGTTCAAAACATCAGCAACGCCTATAATTTCTTCGGCGTAGGTCGCGCCTGAATAATTATCACGATGATCGCTGTCACCCATACCCGACAGGTCCACAGCGGCGACCTGGTAGTTATCTTTAAAGCTAGGTGCCACAAAGTCCCACCAGTGAGCGTGCGCGTTATGACCATGGACAAACAACAAACCCGGATTACCGGGCTCACTCCAAGACAAGTAGCTAACGTCGCTACCCGCTATCTCAACTTTTCTAGCCGTCGATTCAACCTCGATAGCCGACCAGAACCAATCCGGGGTATCCGTCATGCTTACCTCCTGTTATTGCAACCAGACCTAAGCAACCCGCGCATATTTGCGTAGGTGATAATCAGCGCTACCAAACAGCGTATCAATTATCGTTAGCCGCTTGAAGTAATGACCAATGCTCATCTCCTCAGTCATGCCCATACCACCGTGCAACTGGATCGCATTCTCACCAACAAATCGGCCGCTCTTACCGATCTGGACTTTCAAGGCTGAAACTGCTTTCCGTGCGGCTTGGTCATAGCCCTCGTCGAGTCGCATGGCTGCCATATAAAGCAGTGACTTGCTCTGCTCGTGCTCCATAAACATGTCTACCATGCGGTGCTGTAGCACTTGAAACTTACCGATGGGCTGGCCGAATTGCTCGCGAGTTTTGCAATACTCTACGGTTAACTTATAGGCCACTTCCATAGCACCGACAGCTTCAGCACCAATCGCCATGATCGCGTGATCAATCACTCGCTCAAGCAATGCCAAACCCTCGTCTTTGATACCCAGCAGTGAGCTACTCGCTAATTCGACATCAGTAAAAGTGAACTCTGCCGCGCGCCCGCCATCGACCGTCGCGTAGCTACGCCGTTCTACACCAATTGCATCAGTGCTAACGACAAACAAGCTGATACCATGCTCATCTCGCTGAGCACCCGATGTACGTGCTGGTACCACTAAAAAATCAGCCGTCGGCCCTCCGAGCACTACGCCCTTGAAGCCATTTAGCACGTAGCCATCACCTTTCTGGACTGCAGTAGTCGTCACATCGCTTAAATTGAAGCGTGCTTGAGGCTCAACAAAGGCCAAAGCACCGAGGCATTGTCCCGCAATCAATTCAGCTAACAACGTTTCTTTTTGCTGACTGCTACCCCCCCATTCAACACACCGACCAGCCAGTAACACCGTTGATAGGTAGGGCTCCACGACCAAACCTTTACCGAAAGCTTCGAGCAGAACCATGAGTTCGACAGAACCACCACCAATACCACCATCAGCTTCACTGAAAGGCAGAGCCAGCCAACCAAGATCGGCAAAACTCTGCCAAATCTCCCGACTGAAACCTTCTTCACTGTCGAGAATCTTTTGGCGAATAGCGAACCCATAGTCATTCTGGATAAAACGTTGCACGCTGTCCTGCAACAATACCTGTTCGTCTGACAATGAAAAATCCATACCTTTTGTCCTTTACTGATGCTATTAAACGTCTAAAATTATGGCCGCTGGCGGCTCTTTATGTCATCTCTTCCGGGCTATATCGTGTCAATAACCCCCTAAACGCTGCTGCATTTAAGTGTGCCGGTGCTTACCAACAGCGTCGCACCGGGCCCTGATAATAGGGATTGTCCTAGCTATTTTCAAGGAAACTCAATGCCATCCCTTGACCCTTCACTACACCTCACCTATTCTTCGCCAGACGCCGTGACATCGGATTGATCACGATATAGTAGTGATCCTCACCAAAAACAGCAGGAAGCGACAATGACCGATCCTATTATTGCCCAGAAAGCCCCTTACGCCACCGACGTCGTCGCCGGCAAGTCCTATTTTTGGTGTGCTTGCGGTAAAAGCACAAAGCAGCCCTTCTGCGATGGTTCACACGCGGACACGGGCATCAAACCTGTCAAATATGACGCGGCAGAAACGCGCAAAGTGTTCTTTTGCGGCTGCAAGGCCAGCAACAGCCAACCTATGTGCGATGGCTCACACAATGGGCTCTGACACCCTATATCATCAGCCTGTCGCCTATCCGCGCTATCATGTCAATTAAGGGCTACGAATCCCTGGTCACCAATCAACCGGCGCTACGTAGTCACAGTACATACACCACAGACAACATTCTTAAAGCGCCAACTTCCTGGACTACTAAGGGCAGATTTTCCGCAGACGGCCTCGACCAGTGAATCGTTTTAAATAGGCACGATCGTCAGTTGCGGCACATTTTACGAAAAGCGCCGCGTTTCTGCTAGCATGTGCATATCTGATATTCAGCACGCTACGTGATGCTGAAATCAGACAAGCATTCAAAGCGAAACTCCAGCCCCCACAGTAAAAACTATCAGTAAAATACTATGAAAATTGGTCGCTCTCCAAAATGGCAACATGATGATCCGGACGTTAGGTTAAAAGCGCTATCAGATCCTGATCTGGAACAAACCCATATACTCACTCTGGCGAACCTTGATCCGGAAACACGCGTACGGATTGCCGCCATAGAGCGCCTGCAAGATCGCAGCGCACTGCTGCTGCTTTGCGGTAACGCTGGACCCGCAGAAATCCAGCAAGCCGCAGCAAGTCGCATCGCAGCGCTATACTCCAGCGACGGTCAAATCCCTACCAACGACCTACCGACCAACGTCTTGATGGCACTAGCAAGATCCGCCGACGGCCAAGATCTGCGCGTCGCAAGTGTCAAACGAATTCAACAAGACCAATCGCTGCTTGAGCTACTGCAGGGAGACAATGTCTCTAGAGTCTGGCAGCAGTGTGCACTGCAGCTGCAGGATCTGACGTTTCTTGAATCTATTCACAAGGACTTTCTGTCCAAAGATAAAGGCGTTTTGCAGATTATCCGAGACAGGCTTCACACCCGAGACGTAGCCGCTCAGACCGCGACGCAGCAGTTAGAACAGGCACAGCTGGTAGCACAAGGCTTGCTGGCACTAGGCCAGAACCAAGCGGATGCTTCACAACTTCAGCGAACAGAACATCGACGTTTTAATTTACTATTTGACCAATGGCAGATGCTGCTCGCGACTGGCTTGCCCGCCACCATAGCAGCCGACCTTGAGCAACAAGTTCAAGCGGTGATTGATAAGTGGCAAACAGACATCGCCGCAGCCAAAGACCGTGCACAAACCGCTGGTATTGCGGCTCAGCAAATCGTAACAGAGCTTGAAACAAAGCACGTCGAACTGAGCACGACGACCGATCATCTTGACGGATTTTCTGGCCTTTCTGAATTGGCTACTACGCTTAAACACGCCCGTGAAAGTTGGCCAATAGGGCTAGAAGCTGCAGATGAGCTCATAACACGTTACGACACAGCCGTGAGTACACTTTCAGAACTGGCTCAACAGCTTACGCTTGTCCACGCCCTAATAGCGATAGATGACAGCGCGAGCCTGCAACAGCTGTCTACAGCCGCATCCAAAATCCAATGGCCCGAAGCTTATCCTGAACCCGGCGCCCTAGCGGTTAAGCGCCAAACCGTCACAGACAGACAGGCCAGCGAACGGCAACATAGTGATCATCTGAACAAAGATCTCGCGGCACTGGATCAACAACACAAAGAGCTCGACGAACACATTCAAGCAGGTCAACTGAAACCGGCGATGCGCGCTCATCAATCTGCAGCCAAGAAGCTTGAGCGATTGAAAACTCTGGCAGCCGGATCATCAATACTGAATCCACGCAACGAGTTGCAGCAGCAATTTGCCGCAAAACTGCAAGAGCTTAAAGATTGGCAGGGCTTCGCGACCAACCCGAAGCGGATTGAATTGTGTGAGACCATGGAGCAGTTGAGTGACGAAACAAGCATTCCGCCAGACGAAAAAGCCCAGGCTATCAAAGAAATGCAGCAACAGTGGAAGGCGCTGGGCTCATCTGACTCAAAAGAAGGCCAAAAGCTGTGGTCACGATTCAAGCTTGCTAGTGATAAAGCTTATGAGCCCTGTGGTGTATTTTTTGAAGAACAAAAGAAAACGCGCCTAGCCAATCTAAAGAATCGCCAAGATATCTGTGATTCGTTAGAGTTGTTTGAGAAAGACAATCATTGGGACACCGCCGATTGGAAGGGCGTCAACGACATCATCACAAAAGCCCAGCGCCAATGGCAAGACTATAGCGATATCCCGCGCAACAAGTTCAAGAAGCTTCAGCAGCGATTCACAATCATCATCAAACTACTGCGCGACAGGCTCGGCGCAGAGCAAGCAAGTAATCACGAAAGCAAGCGCCAACTCATCAATGAGATTATCAATCAGATCGAAGCCCAAGCACCAGTCGCGACGTTGGTTGAATTAACCAAGCAGAGCCAGAGAGCATGGCAGAACGTTGGCGTCTGTGATCGCCGTGTCGACCAAAAACTCTGGAAGCAATTTCGTGCGCAGTGCGACAGCGTCTTTGTTTTGCGCGATGCTGCAGCAAAGGAAATCAAGCAGGTGGTGAACAGCCATCGCCAGCAAGCCCAGGATCTGTGCCAGCAACTACGCCAATCCATCCAGGATGATACAGTCGGAAAGTTACAAATCCAGCAATGCCAGCAAACGTTCCGCCAAATTGAACTAGACCGCAGCGACGCCAGGGTACGCAAAGACTTTGATGGTCTCTGCAAGCAAGCCCAGCAAGCTATCAAAGCCCGCGGCAATATCGCCTTAAAGACCGCCCTGTTAGAACTCAAGCGGCGCGCCCTACTTTGCCTAAAGCTCGAAATGAGCGAAGCTACCCGCGAGGCAGTCATGTCAGACTGGGAATCTGACATTGAGTTGCCCACCGATTGGGCCGAACGTATTCAACAACGTCGAGATCAGGACGCCGCCCTGATTCAAGCGCAAGCACCCGACAATCTCGAAACAGCACAAGCACTGTGTGTCCGTATTGAATTGCTCGCAGGTCTAGACTCCCCACCCGAGGCACAACAGCGACGCATGCAATATCAGGTTGAGCGCCTCAAGCGTGAACTATCTCAGGGAATTAAAGAGACCCGCACGCCGGATGAGCAACTCCGAGAAATTCAAATTGCGTGGTATTGCCTAGGATCCCTATCAAGTGGCAGCGAAAACTTGTTCACTCGCTTTCAACATGCTGAGGCAAAGCTCGGCATTGTCTAGGCGTGACGCCTGAATCTCAGCAAGTGACAAAATGCCTCTGTCTAGGAATTAATCACTGATGATGTCAGGCTCACTAGCCGAGCATTGGATTGCTACTATTTTGGTATCAACCACCCACTAGCGCAGTGCCGAGACGTCTATCTTTAGCACAACAAACGACAGCTTCCATGAACTAATCATGCTGCCCTAAACATTCTCCATCACTAACCATAAGTTCTCGCCTACATTACTTTTGAAATCAAACACAAATGCGTTCTATAATCATTTCCCTCGACGGCCTCGTGCCTTTTAGCCAAAGCGTCTCAGATTAAGCCAATACTCATTTGAGAGAATCTATGGAAAAGCTCCGCTTACTCACCAGTGTGTTTTTCTCGTTCGGCCTGATATGCCTGGCCGCCGCAATCGTCTACTTTAGTTATGGTCTCATCAAAACCGTAAACGAAGCACCAGCCCTCATTACCCAAGTGGAGCAAACTGCACAATTACTCGACCCTGTCGTCGCAGAGGTTCAGAACATTACTAGACTATTGCCACGAATCATCGCCGAAGTCGCATTAATCCGAGAACAAGTCCCACCCATTTTGGCCCAAGTTGAGAAGCTACGACTGGAACTACCCGTTGTCATAAGCGAAGTGGAGCAAGTCCGTATAGCTATCCCATCAATATTAGATGAGGTAGCCAAAGTGCGCGAAACCGTCCCACCGATTCTAGATGAAGTTGCCAAACTGCGTCAGCTGGCGCCTGACCTAATCGTTGAGTCACAAGGTTATCGCGCCCTAGTCCCTGACGTACTCGCCGAAGTTAGAGAAACCAGAGAAATCATTATGCCAACCATGGAGAGGGCCGAGACATTGGTCGCTGATGCACGTGTCGCAGGAAAAGAAGCCAGCGAAGGTGCAGTGTCGGGCTTTTTCACGGGATTCATTAAAGCCCCTTTCAAGATACTTGCCGGTACGGCCGACACCCTGTTTGGCAGCAATAACAAGCTAACCACCAAAGATCTCGCCCTGCTTGAGCAAACCGTAAAACAGGTCATCGATGAGGGTACCAATAACTATAATAAGCAATGGCAAAACAAAAAATCCGGCGCCAGAGGCAAAGTCATTTTCCTCGGTGAAACTATAAAAGATGAAAAGCAGTGCCGTCTGCTAAGGTTTGAAATGGATACAAAAACGAAAAAGGGTATAGAGCGAGAAGCGACCGTCTGCCTAGATTCAAACAATCAGTGGCAGGTTGTAAACTAGCAACTCAACTTTTGTACATTAGCCGAGCCTGAAAAATAAGCGAGCATTGCTATCAGCAACCTACGCGCTCACCAAAAGCTACTTACCACAGATACAAGATTCTTTCTGATATACCCCTAGTTGTTTGTGTAGCGAATTAGTCTTCCATGCTTGCGATGATATCAAGTAGCCGACGCCAATAATCCGCGATACCGTATTGTGTTCAGGTAGCGTCTGCATTCGATGGTACCGGAAAACGCTATCTTGCATATCAAGAAGGTCAGCATCGGGGCGATAGGCTATTTACGTCGCCCTATCAGCGCGTAGTTTCTGCGACATAGGCAGCTAATGCGGCAATTTCATCTTTACTAAGCTGAGCTCCAAACGAAGGCATTATGCCCACGCCTTGGCTTATGGCCTTCGATACCTGAGCCTCAGATGGTTTTAATAGGTTCAAATTAGGCCCTATTGCGCCCTTGCTACCAGCGTCGACCAAGGCGTGGCAAACACCACAATTTGGTTGTGCTTTTGTCAAGTAAATGTCTTTCCCCTGTTTCGCTTTAGCAGATAATTTAATAGGTGCCTTGTCCACTAAAGAGACCGTCGCACTGGCTATCGCAGGCTTAAGTGTTGACACAAACCTAGGTAACTCACTCACCACATTAATATCTAAACCGGCATCTTCCCAACTAGTATTGCCATAACCGCGATGGTTTTCTTGACGTTTTCGCGGCTGCGTATCACCCGCCATATCTGTCGCACGCGAAACATACCGACTTTTTCCTAACGATAGATCAACTTCGAACCTGAACGTCCGCCACGCATCTGGGCCCAAATCTGGCCCGACTAATTCTGCTGCCTCCCAGGTCGTGCCATTATCACTGGATACGTCTACGTGCTTAACACCTCGCTCGCCAGAAAATGCCACACCGTACAAGTAATTGCGTCCGGGCAGCACAGGTTCGCCATCAGCACCGGGACCGTTAATCCACGACTTCACATCCATACGCCACATAGACGGGTGTTGAGGGCCACCGCTTTTGCCAATATCTCGAACGCGATAGCCAGTTTGTTGAATTTCAGTAACGGATTCTTCTGACGTTGCAGCTAGCTTTTTTACCCACTTAACGTTGTTTACGCCGTAGTAACCCGGAACGATTAAACGCACAGGACCACCGTGCACGAGAGATATTGGTGCCCCATTCATTTCCCAAACCAACATGCAGTCTTTCAAACCCTTATCTAAAGGCACCGATCGTTGCACCGCTACTTGATTGAAATCTATTCCCGCTGGAATTGACTCACCACCTGTCGTTGTCACGTAGTCAAGTCCGCCCTTAACACCACCAAAGAGTGCAACAACATCGGAAACTAAAACCCCCGTCCATAGCGCACAACCCGCCGCACCGACACCCCATTGCGAACCAGATGGTTTATGCGGGAAAAATACCCGACCATTGCCTGAGCACTGCAATACCGTCGCCACGGTGCGCGTCTCCATTCGTTTTAGATCGCGTAGACTCAGGCTACCGGGGTTTTCTGTACCGTCTATTTCTACGCGCCATGCATTTCTGTTGTCAACAATCGACGCATCAGGCATGGGTAAATTATTGCGAACAAAAAAATGCGACTCTGGTGTAATAGGACTGAAACCAACACTAGAACGCATGGTTTCTAATGCCCAAGGCAGTTCATTGTGCACCAGAAAAGTCGCGTTTTCTTTACCTGTCGGCATTGAGCGCGTCAATGCAGCCGATGCAGCCCACCGCAGCGGCGATGCTGCCAGTGCACAAGCACCAGCCAATGCTTTGATCATAGATCGACGATTAAGGTGCATCACCAGAGAGCTCCTCTTAGTATCAGTAAATAGTTAGCGCTGCATCTATACGACCACTAATGTTTTTATGATCAAAGCGTTAGGCATATTCGTCGCGCCAATCTAATCTACGGGTGCTTGAAGATGTGATTTTCAATCGCATCTTTGGTCGGAAATGCATCCTCGATCACCGCCATACCAACGAAGCCATTATCATCGATATCTTTCATGCCAAGTTGAATCGCATTCTCAAACAAAAATTCGTTGGTGCCATTTTTAGTCGCGGCAACAATTAGAACCCTGTTCGGCTGTTTTTTGCTGAACGAAATATTGCCAGCGCCCGTCATTTCGTCGAACGACAGTCAGTTAGTCGTATCGCGAAAAAGCAATTCAGGACAATTTTAGTACGATTGGTAATCCTAGTAACGCGTTATTCTTCAGCATGTGTCACATTGAATTAAATTACAATAACGTAAAGTCCTCGTAACTAGTGCTATGCACGATCTCGTCTATCATTGATCGTTCATTGATTTTCGGACTCTGGTATAAAAAACCCCTCGCATTGAACTGAGAGAGATGCGCTGGGACCTCGGTGTCGAAATTCAACTGCCCCCATAAAATCGCTATCCGTCGAGTCAAGTCTAACCGAGTAGTAGGAGTAACCAATACCCAAGCCCAAGTGACCAAGTTCACGCAACAATTCAACCCGTGCGTAGTTCAGAGAGCCTTCATAGCGATCATAATCAAGCCGGCGGAACTGTGCCTCAAAATCAACCCTGGTTCTTGGACCAATAACGACAGACCCAAAAGCACCGATAGTCGGCAATATAGGACCTGCTCGATTTGATTCTACTTCACCGATAATTGTTGAGATGATACTTGTTTCTAATCGTGTACGATGTAATCCCGCTGTGATGCCGAGTTCTTTTTGATTATCCCGAAGCACGGAGTATCCATAGCTAAGTCTCATCGTTTCAGATTCGTTCTTAGAATTTACCACCGCGCCCACTTGAAAAATTTTGTCACCAACGACAATGTCATTTGAAATTGACGCTGTGCCAGAACATTTAACTACAGAGTGACTATACTCAAGCCGATGAAAACCACAGAAACGATACACAAAATCTAGTTTTTCGATGGTTTTTTTGTCTTTCAGTCCCAGCATATCCTCGACCTGAATGATGGTGCCTAGTGCCGTCGGCGAGGCATCACGAATGATTCTCGTATCAAGTTCATCACGAAGAATCGTGTATCAGATGCTCAAATTCGGTGACTTTACATACCGATCACGAGAGCTAGCGTAATGCGTATAGCGCCTATCAATGTCCAGATATTGTTCATAAAGATGGGCGGCGATCGCTGAGAGCTATGGTACCACCGCGGCATAGTGATGTTTGCCGATGCATCGTGAAAAAATGTTTTTATGGCAGTCACGTGCACCCTAAGATTAGATAAACCAAACTCGATGCTTATCCATCCTGAAGATTTTATGGCCGACTGACGACGCAACCGAGCACGCTTAGCCGTCGATAAACGTTGGAAAGTTCGGTTACAGTATGTGAGGTAGCAGCTTAGTAGCATAGTGGTTGTTAAAACACCCACTGATCTTATTGTAACTCGATTACTAACCTAGCACCGCCCATAGGTGATTGTTGGATGCTCACGGTACCACCATAGCGACTGACAATTTCTCCCACCACCGCTAGGCCAATACCTTGCCCCGCCACGGTAGAGTCAAGTCGTGTACCGCGCGTTAGCACACGCGTGCGATCTGATTCATCAATACCTGGCCCATCGTCGTCGACGGTTATCTGCAATCCAGAAGTATTGATAGAATTCTCAATACACAAACCAACGTATTGGTGTCCATATTTGCACGCATTATCTAAAACATTTCCTAACAGTTCCATCAGGTCACGCTGATCACCAAAAAAGCTACCCGCTACTTTATCCGCATTGATCTGTAAGTTTTTGTCAACATAGACCTTTAACAAAGCCGAGATCAACCTGCTGACCAAAGGTTGGACATCGATGGGCGCTTTGATGGGACTTAATGACGAGGTAACTGCGCGCTCTAACTGATAGCCTACGATCTCGTCCATCCGCGCTACCTGCTCTGCAACTGTTTGCTGCATTGCAGCGATACTTTGACGATCGCTGGCATGTCCGAGAGCGCTTGAAGCGCCATGCAGTATAGCGAGCGGCGTTTTTAGACTGTGGGCTAAGTCTCCCAGGGTCGTACGATAGCGTTCGCGTTGCTGGTGTTCACTTGCCAGCAGAAGGTTCAAATTACGCGTCACACCCTGTATCTCTGCAGGATAAGTTCCTCCTAATGAAGTCTTGTCACCGTCCTCTATCGCTTTTAGATCTTGGGCGAGTTTTTGCAAAGGTGATAACCCCCAACTCATGACCCGCCATTGGACTAATACCAGCAACACTACAACACCTAACAACCAGCCCCAGAGGTTATTTCGAAAACCACGAATTTCACTTTCAAAGGGTATCGTCGTCTCCAGCACAACAAAGGTATAGGGCACTTGAATCTCAGCTCGCTGCCACAGCACGTGATAGCTTTTAAAAAACACCTCGCCTGCACCTAACAGCGCCTGCCGCCCAAATCGCTGACTGCCCGGCATCAGGTCAGTGAACAGCTGCCCTGCGCTGCGCTCCTCCAGACGCAAATCGAGCGCAGATGGGCTGCGCCAAAGTTCAGTACCTTCATCATCAAACACCAGCGCGAACAAACCCGAGCCCAAGACATTGAAGCTAGGCTCCTGCATGGCTTCAGGCAAGCTCAGCTGTTCGTCAACCTCGGTGACGGCTAACAGGCCATAGATGTGGATCATCAGGCGTTCGGAAACACCCTGCTCTGCGCTTCTTTGGAAAGCCTGATCAAGAACTAACCCCATCAGGCCCAAAAATAGCAATAACACAAGTGTTGCCGTTATCAGCAGACGTCCGCGAAGGGAGTATTGGCGCACCGCCACCGGCTAGTTATTCACTGGTCTGGTTCAGTCGATAGCCCTGCCCGCGAACTGTTTCGATAGGTTTGATGACATTGTCCGGATCAAGTTTTTTGCGCAGCCGGCCGACGAATACCTCGATGACATTACTGTCGCGGTCAAAATCTTGGTCATACAGGTGCTCAGTCAATTCGGACTTGGAAACCACCTCACCGGGTCGCTGCATTAAGTATTCAAGAATATTGAACTCAAAGGCCGTCAGGTCTACCCGGTCATCATCGACATTTACGCGTTTGGCTCGCAGATCAAGATGTATGCGCCCCCACACGAGATTGGGTTTGAACTGACCTTGCGCCCGTCGCAACATAGCCTCAAGCCGAGCGATCAGCTCCTGTACATGAAACGGCTTAACCAGATAATCATCGGCACCCGCAGCCAGCCCATCTACCTTGTCGGTCCAATCAGCACGCGCTGTCAAAATCAGAATCGGGTAGTCTCGACCTTCCTCACGAATCTTACGTATGATTTCCAGACCAGACACACGAGGCAAACCAAGATCAATAACGGCAACGTCAAAATTAAATTTCTGAGCGATGTACAGGCCCTCTATGCCGTCGCCGCAAGCATCAATAACAAAGCCGTGGCGCTCCAGCAACTCAACCAATTGCTGTCTCAGTTCATCTTGATCCTCAAGCAGTAATAATCGATTTGCCATCGTTTAGCCTCAACTTAAGCCAGATTGCCGCAGTGCACTTTTAAAGCGAAACCACGCTAGTCAAAAACATTACCAGAGTTCCCGTCAACAAAGACTGTTTTCACAACCCCTTTCGGAGACAGTGTTTTAACGCGATAAACCGCCGGACCTTTGCTGTCGATCAGACTCACCGAAAGAATTTTGTAAGACTGATATTGCTGCCGCACTTGCGCTGCGGCATCTCGAGAGTCGAGTCGCTGAGCACGCGGCGGCAGGCGGGTTGAGCGTGAAGGCTTTGCTGGGACCAGATTCTGCGCTGCCAGCAGAATAGGCCTGCCAGCCAGCCCTTTAGGTCCTGCCACGGCACCTTGCGTCACTCCTAGACTGGCTAACAGCCACATCAGCAACATTAGGTTACGCATTAAAATCTTTGGCCTCCTACGCATGAGTCGTTGCTCATTAGTTAAGCATTCTCAAATCAAAGGCTACATCACGGGTGATATAGCCAAGCGAACCTTTATCGTATCACCCGGATCTGTGTCCATGCGAGTTGAATAGGTCTGCTCGTTGTAACGATACCTGACTTGGTATCCAATCAAACGCTCTTCTTCGCGATAATCTTGATAAACCTTACAGCGTTCCTGCGTCTCTTGGCGACGCACAGACGGCGCATTAGACGACGCGATCACATTACCAACGGTCGCTCCAAGAACAGCGCCAACCACCGCACCTACTCGCTTGTTAGATTTATTATGCCCCACCGCATTACCTAGTGCGCCACCGATGACACCACCCAACACCGTCCCAAGCGGGTGACGGCTGCGCCCCCGGTCTTCATAAATGACTTGTTCTTGCCAACATTCCTCACGTGGAGTGTTTATTTTCACTGTCGTATAGACCGGCTGTGACTCTATGACTGTCCCATAATCGTAAGAAACATTGCTTGAAGCAAAAGCTGGCAATGTTACCAACCCGACAGACAAGCACAGTGCCAACGCCCCTGTTTTAAAATCAATAGCAGCGACAATAGCAGCGCCTCTATTTTTCGGTCCTAGAGAATCACGCCTGATCGCTTTGGTCTGTTTGTTTTTCATGCCCGCCATACCTGTGTTGCAAGTGTGGAAAGCAGATTAGCCCGTACAGGCTGAATACTTCCTGAATAAGCCAAGCAGAGTCATTCATCTGGCGTTCAGCCGCAAATGTTTGAGGCGCTAGCCCAACTCACGCCGGAACGGTGGCAAGGCATTCAGCAAACGTTGGCCATATCGCTGAGCAGTGAGGCGCCGATCAAGAATAGTAACCACACCTTGATCTGTTTCAGTCCGCAATAGACGGCCACAGGCTTGCACCATGCGCAACGCGGCATCCGGTATCATAATTTCCTGAAACGCATTGCCACCCTGGCCTTCAATCCACTCGCTCAACGTCGCGCCAACAGGATCGTCGGGCACGGCAAAGGGGATCTTGACGATCACCACGTGCTCACAATAGCGACCCGGTAGGTCTATCCCTTCGGCAAAACTGGCGAGACCAAATATAATGCTCGCCTGCCCTTGATCAACTCGGCGTTTCTGGGTGGCAATAATCTCACTTTTTGACAGGTCACCCTGCACCAATAGACGCTCTCGAAAGGCCTCGGGCAACGCGTCACGAATCCTGAACATTTGCCGCCAAGAAGCGAACAACACCAACCCTCCCGCAACTTCAGCGAGAGTAGCGGGTAACAAACTGGCTACCTCGGCATTGTGCGCTTCTGCATCTCGCGGGTCAGTATTCATGGACGGCACACGCAACACGGCCTGTGTCCCATAATCAAAGGGACTTTTGAGAGCCCTAAAATGATTATCTGCGCCAATGCCGGCACGCTTTCGGAAGCGTTCAAAATCCCCACCTTCCGCCAGTGTTGCCGACGTCAGCACAGCGCCGAAGCAGCGCGCCCATAACAAGGCCTGCAACGTGTCATGAACTGACACTGGACTGGCGCTGATCGCGACCTCTGCATTATCGCGAAAACTGACCCAACGCGCTGTCGGCGGCTGACCCGCTGGGTCGGCCGCCAGGTAACTTTGCCAGAGTCCCGCCCCGCCGTTAAGTCGCGCATTAACACTGGCTATAATGGGCAACCAATATTCCAACTGCTCTTGCCCTGGCCCCTCATCCGACATGCGATCGTCAATAGCGCCCTGAATCTGAATGGTCTGATTACTTAATCGTTGGACTGCCGCAAGGACGCCGGCGCTGGCCTCCATAAGTGCAGGATCAGCCCGCCCCTGCTCGAACCGATAGCGCCGCTCGCGGTCTTCACCTTCAGCCAACTCTCGTAGCGGCTCAATGACCGCGCTGACGATCTGTAGTTGCTCCAGCAAACCTGTAATGCCTGCTTCCAGCCGTCCCAGCCCGTGGGTTAAGCCGCCCACATCACCAATCTCAGCCGCCATCAAACCGAAGGATGAAGGCAGCTGTTCAAGCCAAGCCTGGGTTGATTGCAATAGCTGGAAATTTGAAAAATGATTAATTGCCTTATCCGGTAGGTGATGTCCCTCATCAAAAATGTAAATAGTGTCTTCCGGCGCCGGCAGCACCGCGCCGCCCCCCATCATAAGGTCAGCCAGCACGAGGTCGTGATTACTGACGATGCAATCAACTTTGTGAATACGTTCCCTCGCACGGTAGAAATAGCAATTTTCATAATGGGAACACTTTCTACCGGTACACTGCACATGGTCTGTGCTGATCGGCAACCAGGCATCATTCTCAAGCTCAGTCGACCAACTATCGCGCTCGCCATTCCAGTCGCCTCGACCTAGACGCGCCATCATTTCTTCATACAGAGCCTGATGCGAGACATCGCTGGCAAGCACTTCGTCCTCGTATAGAGCCAGTGTATGGTTGCTAGAACCCATGGCCTGCAGGGCTAGATCCAGACGCGAAAGACACAGGTAGCGCCGTCGCCCTTTAGCGAGAGCGAAACTAAACTCCAGACCCGAGTGTTTGCGAATATCCGGCAGGTCCAGCAGCACAATCTGTTCTTGCAGGGCCACCGTCGCTGTGGCAATGACCAAACGCTTACCCAGCGCCTTGGCAATGGGCAATGCGGCCATGGCATAAGCGACTGTTTTACCAGTGCCCGTACCTGCTTCAACCACACAAACGCCGCCGTCGGAGGTGCGCGCCCCCTCGCTATCAATTACAATATTGCCTAGGGTATTGGCGATATCAGCAATCATCTGCCGCTGGCAATGCCGTGACTTATAGCCTTTTTCCTCCAGTAGCCTTGAGTAGGCTACTTGGATCTGAGATTTTATTTCGGGACTCAACATTGACGAGACATACCTAAACTGCGCATCATCGCGATGACAATGATTAGCGATACGGGAAGATTCATGACAGCAAGCATCATAACAGCCACGCATTGCAGGCAGTACCTTCAGCGAGTGATCCTAACAATATTACTTGCCGGCTTCGGCGCAGACGCTACCATCGGCGCAGAGGCCCTGCCTCTCGACAAATTGATCATGCCGGCAGGCTTTCATATTGAGATCTATGCCAACGTTGAAAATCCTCGCCAGATGGCACAGGGCGATGATGGCGTCGTTTATGTCGGCAGCAGAGGCGCCGGCAAGATACACGCTGTGCGCGATACCACGGGCGATGACAAAGGCGATGAGGTCACGCTGATTGCCGATAATGTAGAGCTACCCACAGGCATCGCCTATCAAAAGGGTGACCTGTACGTTGGCGCGGTAAGCAAAATTCTGGTTTATCGGGATATCGCGAAGCAGGTAGGTCCCGAACTTGCCACGGCCGATGTATTGCTAGAATCACTGCCGACAGAACGCCACCACGGCTGGAAGTACTTAGAGTTTGGGCCGGACGGCTACCTTTATATTCCTGTCGGTGCGCCCTGCAACATTTGCTTATCACAAGACCCAACCTTTGCAGCCATCCACCGCCTGAACGTCGATGCCAAGCCAGCCAGCCTGGAGCCTTTTGTCGAGGGAGTGCGCAACACGGTGGGTTTTGACTTTCATCCCACTACCGGCGATCTCTGGTTCGTCGACAATGGTCGGGACATGCTAGGTGATGATACGCCGCCGTGTGAATTAAACCACGTGACATTGGCTGGGCAGCATTTCGGTTATCCGTTTTTCCACGGCCAGAGCATTCCTGACCCTGAATTTGGGGCTGGCAAAAACCCGACTGACTATATTGAGCCCGTCCTTGACTTAGGACCCCACGTCGCCCCTCTAGGCATGATGTTTTATACCGGCAATATGTTTCCGGCGGCCTATCGACAACAGATAATAATTCCCGAGCATGGCTCCTGGAATCGCTCACCAGAGGCTGGCCACACGGGGCACAGAATCACCAGTGCCCGACAGGACGCTAACGGCGAACTGCATTATGAAGTGTTGATTGAGGGCTGGTTGCAAGACAATGTCGCGTGGGGCCGTCCCGCTGACTTGCTACAACTCAAAGACGGCAGCCTGCTAATCGCCGATGATCTGGCCAACGTTATTTACCGGCTGACCTACTCGGCCAGTTGATCGGGTCCCTGAGAACCTTGCATTCGGGTTACAACTTCATGACCGCCGGGGCTTGACCCTTGCGAGCATGGGACGGATCATGCATTCTTCACCGAAGCCATCATGAATCTAGCTGATGTTAGATAGCAATTTATTATGATTTGAGATTTCTTGTCATTAACAGCCATTAACTAGAGACTATTGCATGATCACCGATAAACGACTGGATTCAGACCGCCGCGACGAAGACCGCAGAAATATTGAACGACGACAGCAGGTCGCTGCAATTGGTGACGAGCGTCGCAACGACGCGCGTCGCAGTAACCATCGACGCGAAACCGCACGGCGCGTCGCCAGCTAAGCCGGTCGATGGCAGCAGGCCCTGAGGCTTTTAGACGTTAGCATCCTGACGCACGTCCAACAGGGCACGCTTTTAACATAGGCGCAATCAAAAAACCCTTGTGCCTCTGCTCATGCGTTAGTTTTCAGTAACACTATCCTCGACATCCGCAGTAACGTCGTAAATATCTTCGCTTTCTAGATCAACGTCGTGATCTACCATCTCAAGAATCTCGTGCGACGTATTTCTGACGTTAACAAATGGCGCGAAATGGTTACGATCAACCCCGTGGACTTGAATCCGATACAGCGTCCAGCAAACCAGCAACGACAGCGCCACCGCCGAGACAATAAATAATGCCTGACTGTTGTAACCGATTAAAAACGCCACTAACAGTGGGCCGATAATAGAGCCAAAGCTATTCATCATCAGCACACCGCTCGCCACCTCCATCAATGACAGGGTTGTGTTGTCATTCGCATGCGCCAGACACAGGGAATATAAAGGAAAAGTCATGCCACCAAACAGAAACATAGTGAAATACACCAGTCGCGGGTTGCCGCTGAGAAAGAACAATGCGATCAAACAAGTGAAAACGCCGAGCAATGCAATCCCGGCAATCACATAGCGACGATCGACACGATCTGACAAATGACCCACAGGGAATTGAAAACAAGCGCCACCAATAATGGTCACCGCCATAAAAATACCGATCTGTTCCGTCTCAAGTTGATTCGCCCTGGCCACTACAGGCCCGAGTGCCCAGAAACCACCCGTTACTACGCCACCAAAAAACGCGCCGACCATAGACACCTGGGAGGCCGCAATCACTCTCGCTAAGCGAAACTTAACCTGTGGTATCGGCGTAGGTGCGGAGCTGGAGGTAAGACCAATAGGCACTACCCCTATCACCAGCAGTACTGCCGCCAGCATGAAAAGACCCTGAAAACCTAGGTCGAAACCTATTAACAACTGCCCTAAGCAGATCGCGGAAAGCGTAATGATCATGTATAAAGATAACATTCGACCGCGAGAATCAACCGCTGACCGCTCATTTAGCCAGCTCTCGATAATCATATATATGCCCGCAAGGGCCCAGCCTGATAGGCAGCGAGATAACAACCAGAACCAAAATTGATCGATCAAACCAATCAGCAGCAACGATGCAGTAGCCAGCCCCACCAACACGGTAAAAACGCGGATGTGCCCGACCCTAGCCACCAGCGAAGGAATCGTTAGACAGCCGACCACAAATCCTAGGAAGTAGGCAGAGCCCGTATAGCCGATCAAATCTGCCGACCAGCCCAGATTCACAGCATACAGTGGCGCAAGGGTGAGTTGCAGCCCATGCCCAATCAACAAAATTGCCGCCGACAGCAGCAGCGCCGTTACGGACTTCAATGAACCTGCCATGACATTCTTCCTACAAACCAGCAGTGACCCAGCTATTAACTGGCGCGCGATTATACTCTCCTCTTTCGTATCTACAGCATCTTATTTTCAAAAAGAGTTTGTCCATTTAGGTCGCTTGTGTAGAGTCTAAGCAATATTTCGGATTTTACCATGAGCTACATCGACTCTTACTATCGACGCACCGTCACCACCCTGCCAGCGGTTGAATCACTAAACGCTGATATCGAAACCAGCGTCTGCGTTATTGGCGGCGGGTTGGCAGGTATCGCAACCGCGCTAGGGCTTGCCGAGCGCGGCATGTCCTGCGTATTGCTTGAGGCAGAGCGCGTCGGTTGGGGGGCGTCGGGGCGCAACGGTGGATTTGTTTCCTGCGGCTTCTCACAGAACGCCCTAGCCCTAGCGCGTAAATATGGCGAGCCTCGCGCTCAGCAACTCTACAGCTTAACCCAACGAGCCTATGATCTAATACAAACGCGCATCGAAGGGGCCGAGTCCCGGATAAAGCAACCTAGGGAAGGCACTGTCACCGCCTCGTGGTTTGATGACGAAGCCGGCATACGACATTACATTGACGAAATGAATCGCCTGTTTGATGAGGGCTTGGAATTCTGGCCACGCCAGCAGATGCAGGAAGCATACCTGACAAATCGCTACTTCGACGGCTTTCTAAAGCCCAAGGCACAACGCTTTCAATCTCTTAACTATGCCCTGCACACAGCCAATCTGGCGCGCCAGGCCGGCGCCCGCTTTTTTGAAGCTAGCCGAGTAACTTCGGTGAAATCTCAGCCTGCGGCGAACCACCGATGGCGTGTCGAGACCGACAGTGGCAGCGTCAAGGCACAGCATGTAGTGTATGCCTGCAGCGGCTATATCGACTCGCTGCACCGTAAACTCAGCCGGGCCACACTGCCGGTAGCGACCTATGTGTTACTCACCGAGCCTCTGGGTGACAGGCTGGAAACCGCTATTAGGTCACCTTATGGCGTGTCAGACAATCGATTTTCATCCAACTATTATCGGCTCGTTGACGACCAGCAGCTACTCTGGGGTGGGCGCGTATCTATGTTTCACCCATCTCAGGAGAGGCTCAAAACCATCATGCTCAAAGACTTACTATCCGTCTATCCACAACTCGAAGGTATACGCGGCGAGGTGGCGTGGGGCGGCTATATGGGTTACTCCGCACACAAGATGCCCCAGCTAGGTCAATTAAAACCGGGCGAGTGGTATTGCCAAGGTTTTGGTGGCCACGGTATGGTGACAACAACCATGGGCGGCGAACTCATCGCCTCAGCGATCAGCAGCGAGGACGAGACATATCTGCTATTCAAGAGGTTTGGTCTAGACTATGTTGGTAAACCGTTTGGGCCAATCATCGCCCAGTTAGCTTACTGGTCATATCAACTACAAGACGCCCTAAGGGCAAGCCATTTCAACCGCAAACCCTAAGACACATGCGGTGCCAGCGAGGCCCTACGCGTCTGTCGGCCCATGATCGATATCACCAGTAACAATATGCCGAGACCTGCTACACCGACCCAAACTGTGTCCAGCAAGCCCGCCGCGACAAAAGACAAAAATGCGGTAATACCTGTCGCTATCGCATAGTAGAGCTGGGTTGAAACATGATTAATGTGGGGGCAATCGGCACCGATAGAAGCCAACACGGTAGTGTCTGAAATCGGCGACGTGTGATCACCAAAAAGACCGCCACTCAGAACAGCGCCGACCGTCAGGTACAAAGGCGCGCCCACAGTGACTGCGACCGGTACCGCCAGCGTCATGAGAATGGCAAACGTGCCCCAGGAAGATCCTGTGGCAATTGAGATAATAGCCCCGAGCACGAATACAATAGCCGGCAACAGTGCCGGGTTCATCTCTTCACCGATCAGTGTTGAGAGCATCTGAGCCGTACCCAGATCCTTAATCACCGAACTCAAGGACCAAGCCAAAATCAGTATCACCACCACATAAACCATCGTCTCAGCACCCTTAATAAAGTTGTTCAGCGACACGTCCGCACCCACGTTCTGGTAGCGATACATTAACGCGGCGCTCGCCACAGAGGCTGCTGCATACGCGATCGTCATGGTCGAGCGAACATGGATGCTGCTCATGTCGTCGAGGCTGGCAAAATACATCAGCAATACACCAATCAAACCAAGCAATATTGTAAGCGGTACCACGAACAAGGCCATGGGCGTTGCCAGTGACTCACTAGCTTCACTGCCAGCCTCAATCTCGAGGTTTGTATCTGAGTCTGATACCTGCTTCAGGAAAAATTCATATCGCTTCTGTGCCAGCGCCATAGGCCCAAAATCACGACCACTGAGAATAAAAAACGGCACAGCTGCCAGCGTAAAAATCGCATAAAATTGATAGGGCATAACATGCAGCAACACATTCAATGCTGGCTCAGTCAGTCCCGCGTCACCGAATGATTGTTCGATAAGCCCCATGATGTATGCACCCCAGCCAATAAAAGGCATCAGAATGCAGACCGGAGATGCAGTGGAATCGAGAATATAGGCGAGTTTTTCACGGCATATTTTTAGTTCAGTGAAGATCGGCCGAAACAGTGGACCAATAATCAGCGCGTTGCCCGAATCCGTAAAGAATATCATCAACCCAGATATCCAAGTCGCAACCTGCGCCCGAGCACCATTAGTCATAAAGCCGGTCATGTTCCTGGCAAAAGCACGGGAAGCTCCGGAAACCTCTAACAGGCGGATGAAGCCACCAATCGCCATCATTGTAAAAATAATCTGTATATTTGAAGGCACACTGATCTGGACAAAAATTCGGGTTTCAATCATGTCTAACGTGGCATAAAACGGGTTGAAATTCTGCAGAATCATCGAGCCCATGAAAACCCCGATAGACAAGGACACAACGATGTTGCGAGTCCATATCGCGAGCATAACGGTGATTATCGGCGGCAACAAAGATAGCAGGCCGAAGTCAGGCATTAGCTGAATAACCACCCAAAGAAGCCACGATCTAACTTCTTTTCACACCCCTTCAACTGTTCACCATAGCTGAGCGCTCGTCTGGACACCTTGGTAGATACGTCTTTTAACCATTTTTTCTTCGCAAACGAGCGCTTGGCAAATCCGCCATGACCCTCATGGTAAGCAAGATAAAGGTTATAGGCGTCAGTTTTGGCAATCTTGTTACGGCGGTAGCTTTGATCGTTATACCAACCAATAAAGTCTATAGCATCGTCAAAATCATTGCGGTCGGCACCCCAGCTCCCGGTAGCACGCTTATAGATATCCCAGGTGGCATCCGTCGCTTGAGAATAACCATAGGCACTCGCGGGGCGCGGTCCCGGTATAACCCATAATATCTTCGTCCGAGGCGGCTTAGCCCTAGCCCGAAACGCGGACTCCTGATGAATGAAGGCCATCATCACAGGAATTGACGAACCCCAACGGTGGGATGCTTTTTTCGCATCCTTGTACCAGCCATCCTTTTCATAAAATATTTCGCAAAGATTATCGGGCTGCTCTGGGGGTGACGACATGCAGCCGCCAAGCCCGAATAAAACCAGCATTAATACAACAGCTTTCATGTCGTTTCGATCCCATGTTCTGCCAGCAATTTCACCAGCGCTTGCTCATCTATGACCTCAACACCCAACGTCTGAGCACTTGCCAGTTTCGAACCAGCAGCGTCACCGGCGACTAGGCAGGTTGTGTTTTTAGAGACCGAACCACTGACCTTTGCACCCAAAGACTGTAATTTTGCTTTGGCTTCGTTTCGTGTCATTTGCGATAGCGTGCCGGTTATGACCCAACTCTGGCCTTTTAGAACTTCGGGGTCAACGTCGCTTTCCTGATGCTGCCAATAAACACCGGCAGCCAGCAAGGCATCTATGATCCTAACGTTATTTTGCTGGGCGAAAAATGCATGCACTCGCTTAGCGACAATAGGCCCTACGTCGGGTACTTCCTGCAGCGCTTCAATACTAGCAACCCGCAGGGTGTCAAAGTTAGCAAAAAACAACGCCAGGTTCCGCGCGGTGGATTCACCAACCTCGGAAATTCCCAACGAATATATGAATTTTGCTTGCGTAGTTTCCTTACTTACCTCCAGCGCCTTAAGTAAATTGTCAGCTGATTTGGGTGCCATTCGCTCAAGCTCAACCAATTGCGTCTGCGTTAATTGATACAACTCTGCTGGGCTATGAATAAGACCCTCGTCCACCAGCTGACTCACCAGCTTGGTACCGAGTCCTTCAATATCCATGGCAAGACGAGAAGCGAAATGGCGAATGTTTTCCTTACGCTGGGCCGAGCAGAACAATCCACCGCTACAGCGCGCAATCACCTCACCCTCCGCCAGCACAATGTCGGACTGACAAGCCGGACATTTATCCGGCATAACAATCGGTCGCGCATTTTTCGGACGCTGCCCATGATCAACCGATACCACCTTAGGAATCACGTCACCGGCACGCTGCACCAACACTCGATCACCTATCATCAGGTCAAGACGGCCAATCTCATCCATATTGTGCAGTGTCGCGTTACTGATGGTCACACCACCAACTTTGACCGGCTCCAGGCGCGCCACTGGCGTGATCGCCCCCGTGCGACCCACTTGAAATTCAACGTCAAACAGCCGGGTATAACCTTCTTCGGCGGGAAATTTGTGGGCAATAGCCCAGCGCGGAGTACGCGTTAGCATGCCCAGCTGACGCTGTGCCACCATATCGTTGACTTTAAATACAACGCCGTCAATCTCGTAATTAAGATCCGCGCGCCTTGCCTGCAGGTTATCGAAATATTCACGACAGGCTGCCGCACCGGTAACAACCTGCATCGATGGATTGATACGTAGCCCCCAAGCCTGCAGCTGCTGAAGTATCTGTGCGTGGGTCGACGGCAACTCGCCGCCCTCTACCAAACCGACACTGTAGCAAAACATGGTCAGCTTGCGCTTGGCCGTCAGTCGGGCATCAAGTTGGCGCAGACTGCCCGCCGCTGCATTTCTTGGGTTAGCAAAAACCTTTTCACCACGGGCTTCAGCTTCTGCATTGATCGCGGCGAAGGTAGGCTTGGCAATATAGATTTCACCCCGAACCTCCAGCCTGCTCGGCACCTGATCGCCCTGCAACCGCAGAGGAATAGATTCAATGGTGCGCACGTTCTGTGTGATATCTTCGCCAGTAGTACCGTCGCCGCGCGTTGCACCACGAACCAGGCGCCCCTGCTCGTACAACAAGCTCACAGCAACACCATCGATTTTCGGCTCGCAAACGAATTCGATGTTTGGACTGACCTCTAGACGGGCCTTAATACGCCGCTCGAAATCGACAAGATCGGCCTCACTGAAAGCATTTTCCAGCGACAACATGGGAAGTTCATGCTGCACCTGGTTAAAACTGCCTAGCGGCGTTGCCCCGACTCGCTGCGTCGGAGAGTCGGTGATCACAAGGTCGGGATATTCGGATTCCAGCGCCAGCAGACGACGAAACAGCTGATCGAACGCGGCGTCGGAAATTTGCGGGGAATCAAGCGCATGATACAAATAGTTATTTTGATTGATCTCTTGCCGGAGGTGGGCGGCTTCCTCACGGCTGTCACTAGATGCGGGCATCACCCCTCCAGGTCACTGCGTCTTGCGTGCCGATCGCAAAACTGTCGGTGTGGTTAACGGAAATAGGTATCAACAAATATTTGCAGATCAGCTTGGTAGTGTTCCATGGTCTGCCTGCTCAAGGGCTGCCGACTTTCGTCTCTGACTTCACCATTGAGGGTTTTTGCCAACGCCTCAGCAACACCCAACATCTCGTGGTAGGTGAGGATAGGGTTCGTCAACTCATGGGCCCGCATAAAAAGGCTCAAAGCAGGTGTTGTCATAGACGCCATGGTGTCCGCGTCAAAGGTGCCCGGCTCGATCGCATTCACCAAGCTGAATTCGGAGCGATCGTCGGCATTCAAACGATGGAAAATGTTCATTTCACCCAAACGCATCTGATGCTTATTCAAACATGAACGTAGTGCATCTCCACGAAAGTCCTTGTTCCTCGCAACAACATACAACACAAGGTACTTCTCAGGGCAACCAACAACCGCTCGCAATGGCGCGGTTGCTTGAAGCTCGGCGACTGATTCAAGTGCCGCGTTTCGTTCAGACTCGGCATTCGATTCAGGTGTTACATCATCTGGCTCTGGCTCAGACTCAGCGTCTGGTATTGCCCCACCATCCATGGCCGATGACGTGCCGGACTCTAACATTGCGGGTACAGCAATGTCCGATACCACATCAACATCAAACAGCGGGTCTGGCGGGCTCACCGGCTCCATCAAAACAGGCACATCATCGTCAAGGTTGAGGCTTACCTGCGTCGGTTTAGAAATCACCCGGGCGCCGCCGTTAGGCAATTCGGCACGTAGAGTCTCCACCTCGGCAGCACCATCCTGAGACTGATGCCGCGAGTTAAGAAAGGATTTATCAAGGGACATTTTTAGCGAGTTACGATTGACGCGCATACGCCAATAGCCATGCGCCAGAACGCCGATAATAAATATCGGACCCAGAATAAACAACCAGTCCCTTAGGCCGAAATCCATGCGGAACCCCATCCATTCATTTTATTCACGGCGTCATTCCAAGCAACTCCGTCGCAGTCGGTGTGTAAACCGCTCTGCGCAGGGTCGTCATTTTGGCGTCAAGGAGACCGATCCCCTTACTGTTTAACAACTGCTCCATCTCCCTACTCTCACTACCCGATTTGCGCCTGAGGCTGTAACTACAGTCTCATGTAATTCAACCTCTTGCACGCACTTAGACGGCCCCTGATGCGCAGTTTAAACTGCCGCCAGCGCCACCGCTTCATCAACATCTACCGACACCATGCGTGAACAGCCCGGTTCGTGCATAGTCACGCCCATCAACTGCTCTGCCATTTCCATCGCAATCTTATTATGCGTGATATAGATAAACTGCACAGTCTTAGACATTTCCTTCACCAGATTAGAGTAACGCACGACGTTAGCATCATCCAGTGGCGCATCAACCTCATCCAACATACAAAACGGCGCTGGGTTAAGACTGAATATTGAAAATACCAGCGCGATTGCTGTCAACGCTTTCTCGCCGCCAGACAATAAGTGAATGCTCGAATTACGCTTTCCGGGTGGCCTCGCCATAAGCCCAACGCCCGTATTCAGAAGATCGTCACCCGTCATCTCAAGATAGGCGTGGCCACCACCGAAAACCTTGGGGAACAACTGCTGGAGCCGTGAATTGACTTTATCGAAAGTCTCTTTGAAGCGCGTACGCGTTTCCACATCGATCTTGCGAATTGCGTTTTCAAGGGTTTGCAGCGCTTTCTCCAGATCATCATTCTGCGCATCTAAGTATTCCTTGCGCTCTGATTGGACCTTGAACTCATCGATTGCCGCGAGGTTAATAGCACCCAGACGCTGTATGCGATTACCAATGCGCGTCAGATTTTCTTCCCATTCAGCGTCGTTAGCCGACTCAAGCAACCCCTCAAGCACAACATCAAGTTCCTGCTTATCCGCAGCGAGTTGCTCTTCAATCGTTGTCCGTCTGACGTCTAAACCTTGCCATTCCATCCGCACCTGATCAAGGCTGCCTCGCGTCTGCTCGATAGTTTCTTCGACCCGGCTATGCTGCTGTTCGTGCTCGCGAATATCATGCTCCACCGCCGCAGCTTTTTGTCTTGCTTGGGTCAGTGTTGCTTCAACGTCAAGGCGACGCTCAAGTTGAATCTCAAGATCCTGCTTCAACTGCACCTGGGGTTCTTGACTATCTGTCAGGGTCGACTCAAGACTTTTCTTACGCTCAGCAAAGATCAGCTGCTGCTCTTGCAAGCGCGTCATGGCCTGCTCGGTAGACACCACCTGAGACCCTAGGGACTGTATACGCAGCGCTAGCTGATGCGCCGCATCACGATGTTCACGCGCCCTAGACCGCGCATTTTCAAGCCCTTGCTGGCATTCGTGACGTTGCAGCTGTAACTGTTCGCGGTGCAGCGTATCTTCTTCCATCTTGTCCAGAGCATCCTGCAGGATCGTTTTAGCTGCCCTCAGATGCCCCTCGTCTTCTTCAACATGTTCAGTATCTGCGTCAATCTCACTCAGGGTCTTTTGCATTTCTCCCTGCACCTGTTCAACCTGCAATTTTTTCGCGCCTAGCTGCGCCCGAGTCTCGCTGAACGCACGCTGCTGTTCCACCAATCGGCGTTGCTCAACGTCACGATCATGTTCGGCAACCTGCAGACTAGCAACACCTGATTCGAACGCATCGGTCAAATCACCCACTTCCTGCATGAGCACTTCAATCTGCTCATCAACCAGCTTTAGCTCGGCCTGACGTTTCAACACGCCGGCGGTAGCATCTTGATCTTTGCTGACCCGTAACCATTGACGACCTAACCAAATACCATCCGCGGTAATCACGGACTCGCCGGGCTGCAAGTCATTTCGCAGGGTCAGCGCTGTGGCAAGGTCCTGAGCGACATAGACTCCCGTCAACACATCACTGAGCTCTGCCTGGCTAGAGACTTTACTAAGGAGTCGGTCGGCGCTAACCACGCCGCTGTCATTCAATACGCCGGCGGTGCTTGCTGACGATGCGCTCTGGGCGTTACCGACAAAACTTAATGAGCCTTTGTCGAAGTCACCGAGCAGGTGCGCCACGACATCGACGCCATCAACACACACTGCTTGTAAATAATCGCCAAGCACGGTTTCAACCGCGATGGACCAGAAGTCATCAACGACAATACGTTCTGCCAGGCGGCTATTTGCCTTCAAACCATGACGCTCTAGCCAGCCTACCTCCGCGTCGTCTTGCTGACCAAGAGCAGCCTGCTGTAATGCTTCGAGAGAGGCATACCTGCCTTTGAGGCTTTGCAGTCGACCGCGCTTTTCATCGAGCGAACTATTGAGCGTTTGATTGTCTTCACGCTGGGTTTCGATTTTAACGACTAACTCAGACAGCTCTTCCTCAATGCGCGCAATTTGCTCTTCTTGAGCCTCCAGCATCGCTTCCAGCGGCCCGATCTCCTCTTCGACCAATTGCTGTTGTTCGAGTCGCCCGAGATCTGCTTTTAGGCTAACCAGTCGACGATTGAGGCGTTCGATGGATTGCTCCATCGAACCGATGCGAGACTGCTGCACCTGAGCCTTGTTCTGCGCATCGGCCGCTCCTTGGTTAAACGTTTCCCAGTTTTGCTGCCACGCCTGCATGGCATGCTCGGCATCACTCAGGTGTTCCCCTGATGCTTCTTCTGTCTGCTGCACCTCCGCCTGCTGGGGCTCCGTTTGGCTAAGCTCATGGCGTAACTCGCCCAACTTGCGCTGGTCGGCATCTATGTCAGCGCGTACCTTGTACCAATTTTCCGAAACCGCTTCCAAGTCCTTATTCAATTGCTGGTTGCGCTCGTTCTGGAACTGAATAGTATCTTCAATACGCGCGATTTCAGTGCCGATGTCATAGAAGCGTTTCTGCACCTCGTTGGTTTCATCCGACAGCGCAATCAATACCTGACGCTGTTCCTCAACGCCGGCATCAATACGGCGTAAATCAGCGATACTTGCGTCCTGAGAGATCTGTAGGCGATTAATACTGTCTTCCCTGACCTTGGCGTCAGCGCTGATGGTGCGCCACTTAAGTGCTTGCAGCTGGGATTTAACCTCGCGTTCTTCTTGTTTGAGTTCTGTATAACGCTCAGCCGCCCGGGCCTGACGCTCGAGATGGTGTAACTGGCGCCCCATCTCCTCACGCAGATCGCTCAAACGGTCGAGATTATCGCGTGTGTGAGTAATACGTCGCTCAGTCTCACGGCGCCGCTCCTTATACTTGGAGATGCCAGCCGCCTCCTCAATATAAACCCGCAGCTCCTCAGGTCGCGCCTCAATAAGGCTACTGATCATGCCCTGTTCGATAATGGAATAGCTGCGCGGCCCCATGCCGGTACCTAAAAAGATATCAGTGATATCTTTACGACGGCATTTCTGGCCATTTAGATAATAATTCGATTGTCCGTCGCGCGTTACTTGGCGTTTGATTGAGATCTCATTATAAGCGGCGTATTCGCCACTGAGTCGGCCTTCGGTATTGTCGAAAATCAGCTCAATATTCGCCTGACCCACGGGCTTGCGCGTGGTGGAACCATTGAAGATGACATCCGCCATGGATTCGCCGCGCAGGGTCTTGGCCGATGACTCGCCCATGACCCAGCGCACCGCGTCAATGATATTCGACTTGCCGCAACCATTTGGGCCAACAACCGCACAAAGATTGGAGCGAAAAGGAACGGTAGTCGGGTCAACAAAGGACTTGAATCCCGCGAGCTTGATGGCTTGCAAACGCATATAATTGACACACTCCAGACTAGCATCGGCGATCGACGGGGGTTTTTTGGCCGGTAGGCCACGAAGCGCCACATTCTAGTCTAAATAGGCCAATGACGCCCCTAGAAAATTGCACGCTCCGAGCCTTCTATCGGCAATTTGGCAAGCCAAAAGGCTTATCAGCGCAGACTGACGATAATCGCGCCCTGATTCTGCCCATCTTGGGCGTAATGCGTGATCTCCCCGGACAGTTGCCTGAACCGAAGCTCCGCCAGAATCGCCTCACGAATAAGCCCGGAACCGACAATTAATCGCAAACCCGCAGCCCGCTCTTGATCTGCGACACCACACCAATGTGACAGCTTAGCCAAAGCTTCATGAACACGCTCGCCTTGATGAGCAATATCAACCTTGAGCACTACACCCGTTGACTGCCGATCAAGCTGGTCGTCACACTTGGGGCACTGGGCCTGAGCATGGGGAAGGCGCATTCCACAGCTCAGGCAATCAATAAAATTAGCTGCCACCAATCGGCGCCATCGAGGAAGACGGGTGTTGCGCTGAAGGCTCTATGGCCGGCGAAGCTTGATTACTCAGAGCGCCAGCCTTCACTCGTGCTGCCATGCGCAACGCAGCGCGGTCACGATCACCGCGATAATCCCGGTATATATCTAAGAAATCGAAGACCATGTCGTTAATGACACCCGGCTCTGAATTCGTCAAAAACACTAAACCCGTTTGGTGCTTCCGGTTGAATACCATCTCACTACGCATACCCCTGACGTAACCGCCGTGATGAACATTACCTAGATCGCCGGCATAGTCGAACACCCGCCAACCCAACCCGTAGCCTGTATTGGTCAACCCGCGACGACGACGGTAATGCGCTTGCTGCCGAGTGGTCTGAACGACTTTAGACTGCATCATGTCGAGCATCTGCGGCGACAAAACCACCGGATTATCGCCCAATTGGGCCAGTAACCATTGCGTCATATCTTCAATACTGGCGTTTACCCCGGCCGCCGGCGGTACCTTGTAATAATGCCCGGTAGTCCCCGTTGACGCCCAGTTTTCTCCGTCACGCACGTGCGGCGAGGCATGGTTGTTGTCGTTGACAAAGGCGTCTTCACCGAATGAGGCGCGCTTCATACCTAGCGGACTAAAAATACGCTTCGTTACATAACTTGGATAATCGGTGCCGACGTTCGCCGCAACAACATCGCCAACAAGACTGAACGCGACATTTTGATAGCCGTAGCAGGTACCCGGCGCACATACAAAATCTACTCGGTCGAGACGATCAATAATCTGCTTATAGCTCGCGTGATCTTCAATCATGTTCGTATAGGCGTGCGGTATCAGACCACTCGACTGGGATAACAGATGATGCAGGTTAATACGGGCACCGTAGTCAGAACGTTTGAAGTTTAGATCCTGCAGACTTTGCTGCACCGGCGTCTCCCAAGTTATTGGCGCCTCATTAATCATGATAGCCGCCGCCGCAGAAGCGAAGGTCTTAGACAAAGAGGCAAGCCGAAACAAGGTCTGTGTATTAATCTCGTCGGGCTCGCCCAAACGCCTAAATCCATAGCTTTTTTGCAGAATGACCTGCCCTTCCACTACGACGGCCACCGCAGCACCTGGCGTGTCATCAACAACAGGAAGGATCAATGCTTGCTCAATATGCGCGGCTAGGGCTTGTAAGCTCACCGCGGGTGCCACAGGCAATTCATCTAATGCCGCGTTCCGCCCTGGCACCGCGCCATCAGCCTGAAGGTGAATAGGCAGTAGGCCGAGCACGAGCAAACCCACACGCACTGAATTCCTCTGTCGCAAGCCACGCCGTAGGCTCGGCAGTAAGCCAAGCGTCGGCAAAAGCTCAAGCGACCGAGTGACAAACACGGTGGCGAAATAATAAATTGATGTGGGCAAGAAGATCTCCATAAGATGCTAATGTTCTCATAAACGTCATAACAGGCCAAACACATATTTCAGGACGCTTGAGCGCCTAGCGTGAATTCAGCGCCACGTCCGGGTTGCCAAAAAGTCTGCCCAGTGGTGTCTCACCTCCCGACAAAAACTATGTATAATCGCTGCCGTCGAGTCCGCGCGATAACGCCATGGACACCCGCATAAGCATGCCGATACAAAACGCTAAGCAAGTCTCAAAATAAGCCTGACCCACGCTGTAACCCATAAGGATTCAAGTAGATGCTGTTTAAGAATGCATCGGTTTACCGACTGACCAAGCCCTTTGCCCCCAGCGCCGAGGAACTTTTCGTGTTACTCGACAAGAATGCGTTTGTTCCCTGTGTAGGCATGCGACCATCGAGCTTTGGCTGGGTGCCCCCTATTAAAGATATTGAGGACGCGCCTTTAGGTCACGAAGTAGCCGGTAGCATTCTGTTGTGTGCCCGACGTGAGGACAAGGTGATACCGCCAAGCGCGCTAAATGAAGCCATCAAAGAGCGGGTCGATCATATTGAAAGCGTTGAGGGCCGCAAGCTGCGCGCGAAGGAAAGACTCAACATCAAGGACGACGCGCTGGCCGAGCTACTGCCTCGCGCCTTGCCTCGCTCGAAACAGATTTTGGGCTACATCAGCCCTGCCACTAACCTGTTGGTCATTGACACAGCCAACGCCTCAGAAGCAGAACTATTCATAAACTGTCTGCGTGATTCCGTCGGGACGCTGTCTGTAGTTCCACCTCAGGTTAAGTCTAAACCCACGGACGTTTTTACGGCCTGGCTTATGCATCGCAACCTCCCTGAGCATTTCGCCCTGAGTGATCAGTGCGACTTGGTAGATCCGGAGGACGGTGCCTCGGCAAATTGCCGTAAACAAGATCTGGACACACAAGAAATCCGCAACCATATTGAGGCAGGTAAACAATGCACCAAGCTCGGGTTGCGCTGGTACGGCGATATGCGACTCGCGGTAGACAAAGATCTTATTCTGCGCCAGCTAAAACTTGAATCCAGCGATGACGAAGCTGAGGATGAGGACAATCCTATCGCGCGTATGGATGCTGCTTTTGTCAATATGACCTTAGAACTAGGCCGTTTTCTGCCGGCACTCTTTGAAGCGCTCGGCGGTGAAACACTCGCGCTAGAAGACTAAAGAAAGACACACAACACCACAACAAATGCGGGAAAATATGTCATGACACAGGCCTCAACCACCGCCTCCATTACTGCGCTACTCCGCGGTGATGCCAGCATCAACAGCATCGTCACTGTCAAAGGCTGGGTTCGTAGTAAGCGCGACTCCAAGGCAGGCATCTCGTTTATCGCTGTTCACGACGGCAGTTGTTTCGATGCTATTCAGGCCGTTGTGCCCAGCGACCTCGACAATTACGCAACGGACATTCTGCCGATAACCACGGGTTGTGCCGTGATCATTGAAGGCACGCTCGTTGCTTCGCAAGGCAAGGGCCAGTCTGTAGAAATTCAGGCCACCCGAGTCGAAGTCGTGGGCCTGGTAGATGATCCCGAAACCTACCCCATAGCCAAAAAACGTCATACCTTTGAATATTTACGTACCGTTGCGCACTTGCGACCGCGCACCAATACTTTCGGCGCCATCACACGGGTTAGAACCACATTAGCCAACGCCATACACAACTATTTTTACGCCCGCGAGTTTCACTGGATCAACACGCCTATCATCACCTCTAGCGACTGCGAGGGTGCCGGCGAACTGTTTCGTGTTAGCACTTTGGATTTTGCGAACTTGCCAACGCAGGACGGTAAGGTCGATTTTAGCCAAGATTTTTTCGGTAGTGAGTCGTTCCTAACGGTCTCTGGTCAGCTCAACATAGAGGCCTACTGTCTTGCCATGAGTAAGGTCTATACCTTTGGCCCGACCTTTCGCGCCGAAAACTCCCATACCAGCCGGCACCTTGCTGAATTTTGGATGGTTGAGCCCGAAATCGCCTTTGCCGACCTAAACGACAATGCGGACCTGGCTGAAGATTTACTGAAGCATGTCTTCACCGAGCTGTTAAATAAGCGCGAAGATGACATGGCATTCTTCGCAGAGCGTATCGACAAGGACGTTATTAGCCGACTGCGCAGCGTTATTGATGCGCGGTTTGAGCGCATGGAGTACACCGAGGCTGTGGATATTCTGAAGAAAGCCGATCATAAGTTTGAGTTCCCGGTTGCGTGGGGCCTTGACCTACAATCCGAACATGAGCGTTATCTCACTGAGAAGCATGTTGGCCGACCCATTGTATTAATGAACTACCCAAAAGAGATCAAAGCCTTTTATATGCGTCTCAATGACGATAATAAAACCGTAGCTGCGATGGATGTACTCGCGCCGGGTATCGGCGAAATTATTGGTGGCAGTCAGCGTGAGGAGCGGCTAGACATATTGGACGAGCGAATGGCACCACAGGGGTTGAGCGAAGAACTTTGGTGGTATCGCGACCTACGGCGCTACGGTACTGTGCCCCATGCGGGCTTTGGCCTCGGCTTCGAACGCCTGCTTAACTATGCCACAGGCATGGAAAATATCCGCGATGCCATTCCTTTCCCTCGCACTCCAGGCAGCGCAAATTTCTAGCAATATCTGGCGGCAGCGTCGCAGCGTGCCGCCTCACTCAAACAACCAACGCCCTAAAAGTTCACCTTGCCTTTTGCCCGGCATAGTACACATGACTACCTTTTTCCCGTTGATTATTCTGTGGCATGCCTTAATATCGCGCATAATTACGCCCACAAGGATAAATCATGCGCTCGACCAAATATTTGATCACTGCCGCTCTCATCAGTCTGGCACCCCATGCTTTAGCAACCGAAGAAGCCAGTGGTGTTACCCTTAGTCCCGGTATCGGTTTATCAATGTTTGACGACGATCGCAATGTCAAAAATGGCAATCATCTGAACCTAGGCCTCGGCTACAGATTTGACAGCCCGTGGGCAGTTGAATTGAACTATACCGATATTGATACCGATTCTGAGTTGACCAACACCAGCAGTGACGGCCGCCAATGGCGCCTAGACAGTCTTTACAACCTTGACGTGGGCAGCAGCAACATCAAGCCATTTCTGTCATTCGGCGCGGGCCGACTCAAGCTCGACAACAATGGTGTCAGCACCGACAATGAAACCCAGTTAAACGTCGGCGCTGGCGTAAAATACTTGTTCTCATCTAATTCAGCCCTACGCGCAGACATGAAATTATTCAGAGGCACTAGCGATACAGCGCTAGATTCAGGCATAACGGTTGGCTACCAGTACACCTTTGGCGATACCGGGCGCTCTGTACCCCTGCTGGCTGCAGCCCCGGTGCTCGATCTCGACGCAGACGATGATGGCGTCAAGGACTCAACTGACCGCTGCTCGAACACACCCATTGGCACCAGCGTTGACCGCAATGGTTGCGATGACGATACGGATCAAGACGGCGTCAAGAACGCGCAGGACAAATGCCTACAAACACCCGCAGGCGTAACCGTTGATGCCAGTGGTTGTGGCATGGACAGTGACCGCGACGGTGTTGCTGATCATCGCGACGTCTGCCCGCAGACCTACCCACCTGCCTTGGTAGATGAGACGGGTTGCTACACGATTTTAGAAGAAGCCGTGAGTATTACGCTGGATGTCGAGTTTGATTTTGACTCGGCGAAATCACGTCCTGCACACAGTGTAGAAGTGAAGAAGGTTGCCAACTTCATGCGTCAGTATCCCTTGACCGCAGTCACCTTCGAAGGACATACGGACAGCATGGGTGCTGCAGACTACAACCAGCGCCTTTCTGAGCAGCGCGCCGCCTCCATTGCCAAGCTGCTGATTGAAGAGTTCAAGGTTGATGCCAGCCGAGTGCGCTCATTTGGGTATGGCGAAGCTAAGCCTGTTGCTACTAATGATGATAAAGCTGGTCGCCAGAGCAATCGACGCGTTGTCGCAGTGGTAGCGGCTGTCAACAAAACCGACGATAACTAATAGTGCGCTTGCCCGCAGCGTGGCGAGGCACAACCTCGCCACGCTGCGGGCAAAACTACTTCTCGTCGCGAGCGAGCAACAAAAAAGGTGGCAAACAGCTGCCAAACCCGTTCAAACAGTTGCTTCCAATCACATCCGTTTCACGCGCTTCCCTGCTGTATGTAAGCGGTATTAACATCTTGAAGCGCCTACATCACCCCCCCATCATCATCTTCCAAGACCCCAGGTCGTTAATCCGCATGTAGGTATTGACGCGTTTGGTTTCCGCCATACTCGCCGTTGGCGCGTCGCCGTAGTTATGACCAGGTAACAATATTGTCTCATCTGGCAGTGCTGCGAGTTTTTGAATACTATTGAACATATCCTCTGAATTTGAGCCGGGCAAATCCACCCGACCACAACCATTCGTAAACAACGTGTCGCCCGACACCAACGTATGCTTGATCCGAAAGCACTGTGATCCAGGCGTGTGCCCTGGCGTGTGCAGAAATTCAACGTCAACATCACCCACTTTAAGCCGATCACCAGATTCTACCTTGACCATATCTTCGTCAGAGATGCCGGTAACTTTCTTTACGCCATCGGCCTCTAGCTTGTGCGCATAGATCTTGACCGGATTGCTGGCGAGTAATTCAGCTACGCCCTGCACCTTGTTCTTACCGAAAGAGCCGCCGCAATGATCTGGATGGTAGTGTGTTAGCAACGCCGCATTCAATATATAACCCCGTTCCTGCACAATATTCATCAGCGCCTCAATATCCCATGCGGGATCAATCACCACCACTTCACGGGTGCGCTTGGAGCCAACCAGGTAAGTAAAGTTCTGCATGGGCCCAATTTGAATCTGTTCGAGTATCAACTCGTCGTTGACTGACATACGTCACTCCTTCTTTGTATAAAAAGCATGTATAAAATTCTTTTTTGAATTATTAGTTTTTGCGCGCTTGTTCTAGCAAGCTCATGCACAGAATGCTATTTCACAAAAAAGCGGCTCTATGAGCACCTGATCCAGACAATAGCTGGCGCGAGGGCATCCATCGGGTCAATATAACGCGGGATGGGAGTCGGGTCGAGCCTGCCGGGAATGCAAAAACCCGACAGGTCCTAGCCAGACTATGAGCACTAAGGGCGAGGGGCCGGTATGCTAGGGGCTATTTCTGACGTGTTGGTCTTGGCAAGCATGGGCCCTGCTGCCGCCGGCGCCTCGTTGCCTAAACGTTGACGGAACCACGCCTTAATACGGGTCAAAAGCCCATTGATGTCATCACCAACACAGTACAGCGCTGGCACCATCAATAACGACACGAATAACGCAAACAGTACGCCAAATGCCAATGACAATACCGCGGGCTTTAGAAACTGCGCATCGGTGGAACGCTCGGCCATAATCGGCATTAATCCGACAAAGGTTGTTACTGAGGTGAGCAATATCGGACGAAATCGGGCTACACCTGCCATGACTACGGCGTCAGCGGCCTGCTTACCCTCTTTGCGTAAGCGCTCTATGTAATCAACCAGCACTAGATTGTCGTTCACCACGACGCCCGCTGCTGCACCAATCCCAAAATAAGAAAACATAGCCATGGAAACCCCAAACAACCAGTGACCGTAAACCGCGCCCATAAAACCAAAAGGAATCGCTGTCATCACCAACAACGGCAACCAGTAAGACCTGAATGCCACGGCAATTAGTGCATACATAACAAACAAGGCGATACCGAATAGGGACACAAGCTCGCCCATAAATCGTTCTTCGCTCTCAGCATTACCACTCACGCCGATCTTCAGCCCGGGGAAGCGTTTTTCAATACCTGGCAAAAAGTTGTCTTTCATGTCTGTATTGATGTCACTCATGAGATCACCAATTACATCGGCTGTGACCCAGACCACACGCTCGCCGTCACGACGTTGAATGTTTTGCACGCCGGAGGCCACTTCAACTTCAGCAACCTGCAGCAACGGAATTTGCCGGCCGTCAGGCATACGAATGCGAAAATCATTCAAACTATCGAGGCTATGGCGCAGCGCCGACGGATATCGCACCATCACCCTAACATCCCCATTTTCTCTTGGCAGACGTTGCACTTCTTCGCCAAAATAGGCTCGCCTAACCTGTTGGGAAACCTGCGCCAGCGTCAGACCTAATTTTTCTGCACCTGGGAGTAGCTGCATATGTAACTCATCAGACTCACCCCGCATGGAATCCCGCACGTAATAGGTACCGTCATAACTGTAAAGCTGCGCCTGTACTTCTTTGGCTGCGGCTTTCAGCACCGCCATATCGTTATGTCGCAACGCGAAGGTCACCTGCGGATTGGAGTCATTCATCGTGTAGTTAACGTCAATTTCATCAGCGTCAGGAATTTCGCCAACGAGATCACGCAAGCGCGAGGCTGCTTCCTTGGCACTCATGTCACGGATTTCAGGTGGTGCCAATTTGACGATAGCAATAACGCTGTCACGGCGTGAACGTGTGTACCAGGCCTCAATCAATTGACCGCTACCCCCCTCAATTTCCGCGCGAGCGTCAACCTCATCTACGAGCTGCAACTCTGCCCGCTGAAGCTGATCGAGCACACCTAGGGCTCGCGCATAAGGCGTGCCGGTAGGGAGCGTAACATTCAGATAGATGATCTCATTCTCGACCTCGGGCATGAAGTTAAATTTAACCCAGCCACTCGTGTACAAGCCCAAGCTCAACACAAAAGCCATCACAAATGCACTCACCGTTAGATACCTATGCCGGATACAAACATCAATCCAACGTCGATAATGAGTGTTGGCGAACCCGACGATGCTTTCTTCGATACGTTTTTGCCAGCGCGCCAATCTCCCAAGTTTCTCTCGATGCTTCATATGTGACAGGTGAGCCGGCAAAATCAAGAATGCTTCAATCAGCGATACAACCAAGGCCAAAGTAATTACGATCGAGAATTGTCGAGTGATCTGGGCCTCTTCAGTTGACAGAAAAAAGAATGGCGCAAAGGCCACCATGGTCGTCAACACCGCAAAAATAACCGGTTTTGATACAACAGATGCACCTTCAATAGCGGCTGCTAAGCCATCTCGACCGCCTGCAGCATGGCTATGCTGATGAATACTCTCACCCACGACGATTGCATCATCGACTACAATTCCGAGCACCAACAAAAAGGCGAAGGTCGACATGATATTCAGTGACACATCCATGGAAGGCAGCAGTGCGAAAGTTCCCATGAACGATACCGCGATACCTGCGGTTACCCAGAGCGCTACCCGCGGTCGCAGTGACAAAATCAGCACTAGGAACACCAGCAATAAGCCAATGGTCGCAGACGATGTAATTGTCTGCATGCGGCTTTGATAGATATCCGCAGTGTCAAACCATAATGTCAGGCTGACACCCGCTGGCAGATTTTTCTGCCGTTCTACCATCCATGCGCGCATCGCTTCACTAGACTTAACCACCTGCATATTATCGGTGGACTGGACCTGCAGCAGCACCGCCGGCTCGCCGTTTAGGGTAGCGAGGATTTCTTCGTCCTCGAAGCCATCAATAACTCGGGCAACATCGCCAACCTTAACCAACCCGCCGTTTTGACTCTGGCGGATGACTATGTTGCTGAAATCTGCCTCATCATCAGCCATGTTACGGGCCCGCAGTCGCACATCACCTGTTTCAGTGCGAATCTGCCCCGACGACATGTTAATAGAGCTGCCGCGAATCGCCGCCGCAACATCAGCAAAACCTACGTCGTAGCGACGCATAGCAGATTCTGACAACTCTATCGTGACCTCTTCACGGCGACTGCCAAAAAGTTCAACCAGAGAGATATAAGGCAACTGCGCAACTTCATCACGCAACTCATGAGCAAGCCGCGTTAGTGCCTTCTCGCCGATGTCACCATGCACAGCGACTCGCATCATTTCGCCACGGTACTCAATTTTGTAAACGCGGGGGTTCTCAACATCCCGGGGTAACGAATTCACCGCATCCACAGCATTCTTGACGTCATTCAAAAAAGCGCCCATATCCTGCTTAGGGAGTGTGTGGACCTCAATGCGTGCGAAGCCTTCTGTGGCGGTCGAGTAGTAGGTGTCAACACTATCAATACCGCTTAGTGCTTGCTCAATACGGGCGACGATCTGTTCTTCGACTTCCTGCGGCGCGGCCCCAGGCCAAGCCACTTCGATAGCCACCTGGTGGGGCTTGAAAACTGGAAAGGCTTCCCTTTCCATAGCAATAAAGCCCAGCAAACCCGCCAGCAGAATGCCAAACATGAGTAAATTCGCGGCGACAGTATTGGAGGCCCACCACCTAATAATAGTTTCCATAATCCTCTAGCTCCCAGCCTCGGTTGCAGGTTGGCGCTCGGCCACCGTGGTGGCAGGGTTGAGCCTATCCAAGGCTTCAAGAGCCATCCCTGGAATCGCATTACGAATCGATGACACAACAACCCTCTCCCCTAGCACTAAGCCACTAGAGACAATCGCCTCGGTGGCAGTGCTGTGCGCGACGATCACCTCACGAATCTCCAACTCACCGGCATCCGTCACGACAAACACTTTATTGCCAGCGCGCAGAGCGTCTCGTGGAATGACATAGGCATCATCCACCTGCCGACCCTGAATCTCAGCGTCTACATATAACCCAACCGCCAGCGGCATGCCCCGCTCAGAACGGTTCAAGGTATAAGGCGCAAACACTTCAACCGTGCCAAAAACCATGCGCGTGTTCGAATCGATAGCGGCATCTAAGCGCGCCATCTTTCCTTTCCAGGTGTGCCTGAATCCCGCCACAATTGCAGATAACTGCACACCTGGGCCACCACCGGGGCCAGCAACATAGCCTATAGGCAACCCCAAAGATGCCAATTGACTATCAGACAACGCCAGTCGAACCTCAACTTTTTCAGTCGAGAAGGCCAGCCCTAGGGTAACACCCGGCATCACATACTGACCCACATCGACTTGAGTGCTGATTAGCCGCCCATCGAAAGGCAAAGAGATCTTTGTTCTGGCAAGATCCAGTCTGGCCTGCTGCAAATCTGCTTTGGCAGCTTCGCGACGTGCTTTGGCCTCAGCTACCTGAGGTTTCCTGAGAGCCAAATCTGAAGCTTCGCTGGCATTGGTCAGCTGTTTGCGGGCAACACCGGCCATGGCTAGCGCTGTCTGAACCGCCACTTCGGCTTCGGCCAGACGCGCCTGTCGCTGCGCCAGTGCCAGCTGGAAATCAATCGCTTCAATTTCGATGAGAGGCGCACCTGAAGTGATAACACCTCCCTCAATAAACTCACTCGAGACAGCAACAACACGACCCGCAACCTGAGATATCAACTCAACCTGCGTGCCCGCCCTGACCTCGCCTTGGGCACTGACATCTAGTGCCGCCTCAGCACGTTCCACAGGCTGCACAAATACGCTCAGGGCCCGCGGCTGCTGATCTTTTTTCTCCGGCTCAGGCTTGGACCAGTGCATGAGTGCATAGCCACCCACTCCTGCGACTAACAGCGCCACTGGCGCCATGATGCTTACTATTTTATTCACAACAGGTTATTCCCGATTTGGCTATCGCTGGCTGTTACCTTTAAGACATCGAGGCCCGCTCAAAGGTTGCATTAACTGACCCTTATTTAAGCCCAAAGACGTGCACAGCTACAGCCGTTCGGGGTGAGGTGAAAGATACGCGCGTCAAATGACCAAAGCGTGACATAGATAGACACAACCGACAGTCACGGGCGACTGTTCACTGCAGGGACGATAGCCGCGCTCAGGCCTTCACTCATTTGCTATTGACAGATATGTGGTGAGCAGCTGGTGCAAATATGACCAGCAAGCATGCTTGTAACTTGCCCCTGCGGGGTTGCGCAGACACATGGGTCAAATGCGGCGGCAACCGCTGTGTGATCACAGCAGAAGCCGTCTCTATGGACTTAGGTACTCACCGGGCTAACGCCATTAGCCCGATTCAACAAGAAGACCGCTATTTTAGCGGCCCTTGCAGTTACTTAGACACCCAGTGGCCTAGTGATGACCTGAGTGCTGCCAAAGAATATCAGCGATCGGCCGCACTGCTGGAGGTGGCGTATCATCGGGCTCATAACGATCCATAAGCGCCCGTACTAGGCCACTACGCACTATGTCCTCGCGTCCAAACTCGTGCACGAAAACACCGGCTAGGCCTTCCACTCGCTTGACAGCGTCAGCGAGACCATTGGGCCCGCGTATATCGCTCTGCCTAACATCGCCATTGACTACAACCTTACACGACTCTCCGATGCGGGTAAGGAACATCTTCATTTGCGCGACCGTGGTATTCTGCGCTTCATCAAGAATGACGAACGTATCCTCATCAAAAGTCTTACCGCGCATGTAAGCCAGTGGCGCAGCAACAATTCGACCGTGCCGCAGATGATAGTCTACCGCCCCAGATCCTAATCGTTGGTTAAGCACATCTCTTACTGCTTCAATATAAACTGCATACTTTTCATTAACATCGCCTGGAAGAAAACCAAGCTGCTCACCCGCCTCAACGGCCGGACGCGTAAGGATAATGCGGCTAATATCCCCCGATAACAACGCATCTGCCGCAATGGCCGCTGCACAATAACTTTTACCCGTGCCCGCAGGGCCGGTGCCGAAGGTGAGGCAATGGTTCTTTATTGCGTTAATGTAGGTTTGCTGAGATTTTGTTTTTGCCAGAAGAGGCTGTTTGCAACGTTGCACTTTGTAGGCGCTTTCTAGGCGGGGCGCCTGAGTTTGGGGGGTATAATTATCTGCTTCGATGGTATCACTGATGCCATGCATATCAAGGCGCTCGTTTCGAGATTTCCTCCCCTGGTTTAATCGGTTGCTCTTATCCACGTACGTAGCCGCAGATGAGGTTTTGCTTTTAGCGTCGCATCTTACTCGGGATTTTTTTGCCATAACTCATCTATACCTTTTCGGTAAAACAAAATTAGGGTTAGTCGCCTGCCAGATTGATTCGAAAGTTTCTATAAGGTCATTACATAAGCGCTCCTTGGATACTCCTTTATTGATGCTCTGTAGCTTTAACTACAGTTGTATTCTGCCACGCTCACGGCATGTGGCAAGCAATGAATAATAAAGATTTGCCGAAAAGAACACGCTACTTATGACACGTCTCTGCCTGATAACAACCGCGACATTTTACTATTGCTTTGCCAACCTTATTAAGCAAATTTGGGGCCATGTCTTGAATTTAGCGCTCAGAATGACGCAATCAAATGACCTCAAGGAACCCAACCGCCGCGCCAACTGACGTTGCAGCATTTCCGAGCTTGGACAAACTTCTAGCCCTGTCTGCTAACGCGACCTTGGTAGTCGCGCGCAGAGGGAATAAAATATCTATCGGACGTTAAGTAGGTGCGAATTCATAAATTCGCACCATATTGCGGCGCTGACTAGGATCTAAATGTTCTAATCAACCGCTGCTGTGACAGCAATCTCTACGGTGAACTGCGGCGCCGCCAATTTAGATTCGACACAAGCCCGAGTTGGTGTTGCACCCGGTAATACCCATGCATCCCAAATGCTGTTGAGACCCGCAAAGTCATTCATGTCCGCTAACCAAATAGTCGCTGTCAGCAATTTAGACTTATCTGTCCCTGCCTGCTCCAACAGGTTGTCAATAGCGCTCAGAATATCTTGAGTCTGCTCGGCGGCAGTGCCACCGGCCGCATTTTGAGCTACCTGACCTGCGGTACTAACGACACCATTATGTACTACTGCCTGACTCATGCGTGGACCGGCGTTAATTCGTTTGATAGTCATGCTTATTCCTCAACTTAATTAATTAAACAAATAAAAATAAAAAATACGACTACGTTCAGCGAGTTCGTCTTGCAGAACGTATTCACCTGCAGCGTTCATGCTGGCGACTACTGCGCCGCTAGGCACTAGCCTGCGGCCTCCACCAGCGCCAGACTGCGCACACAATGCAAGCGCGAATACATGCGGTCACGGTAAGCTAGCAAGTTCTTGTCCACAGTCATTTCAAAGCGTGCAGCCCAGTTAATTGTTTGCGCCAGAAGAATATCCGCGAGACTGAAGTCATTCCCCGCAGCAAACTGAAAATCGCCCAACAATTGCTGTAATGCGGCCTGCGCTTTATTGAACTCGAATACTGCGGTCTCAAAAATTTCGGGCCGTCGAACAACTTCAGGTAGAGCAAAGCGATGTTTACCGATAGTCCACAGGGGCTGCTCCAGTTCTGTCATCACAAAGCAACTCACCTCGTCATAGCGCGCACGCTGATGCAGGGCCTCTGGCAGCAGTTCGGGATGCCGCCCGCATCGACCAATATAATTAAGAATGGCACCACTCTCCGTCAGCACCAGATCACCATCTACGAGCGTAGGCACCTTGGCTTGCGGGTTGATCTTTGCATAGTCACCTGGGATATTCGCTGGCACCGCGATATATTCAAATTCGATCTCTGCTTCATGCAATGCCCAAAGACATCGAAGCGATCGAGACTGGCCCCTGCCGTAGAGTTGCATCATCGGATGTTAATGATGGTGCCCACCAGCACCATGGGCATGACCATGCGCCAATTCATCGCGACTGGCCAACCTAACGTCGACGATGTCGATATCAAACGACAATGTTTGGCCGGCAAAAGGGTGGTTGGAGTCGACATCAATGTTGAATCTGCCGACTTTGATAACCCTCGCATTGCGAGTTCCTTCCTTAGTATTGAGGTGGACGATTTGTCCCACCAGAATCTTCTTTGGCGCCTTGATAAGATGTTTTATGGGCACACGATGTTGGGCGTTTTCTTGCCGCTTTCCATAGGCCTTTGCTGGTGGCAGCGTCACCTGCAACGTGTCACCGACTGATTTACCCTGCATGGCCTCCTCAAGTCCAACTAAGATGTTCCGGCGCCCCATAAGGCATGCCTGAGGCTCCTCATTGCGGTTATTCTCAAGCTCAACACCTGACTCGTCTTTGAGCGTGTAGTGAAATGTGACGATGGAATCAGCCCCTATCTGCATAGCTTCTACTCTGGGTATTTATCCTGTGGGTCATTGTCCTGTGGGTCATTGTCGCACTGACAATTGGTAGTAATTCCTATTTGTAATACATTCTATTTGCCATGCTTAATGACGCAACTTCTGCAGTATTTTTTCTGCTATTTTCAACGCGCTAATGGCTTATCGACTTACATTTAACAAGTAGATCACTCCGCCACAAAACCTTTCCAAGAACTCATATACTTGACAAAAGTTTCACTGAGGCCCTGACTACCCAAGTAAGCGGCACTGACAGGTAGGCTGACAGGGACAAAATTTCTGTCCTGACGCATCTGCTCAGGATAGTCATGATGTAAAATAGCCGCTCGGCCCAGCATTAACCAGTCCGCACCGGCGGCCATAACGCGTTCAACGTCTGTCGGTGTGACAATCTTGCCCGCTACACCAAGTCGCACATCGCCGCGCTCAAGCTCGGTAAAGCAAGACATCAGTGTTTTGCCCTTGTGCTTTTCCTCACTCGGCTCCTTAAATACATCCCAAAGGGACATATCGAGGAAATCAATTTTCGCCTCCACAAACAACCGTCGACAGACCTCAAGCACATCGTCAAGTACAAGTCCAAAACGCTCAGGCGACAAACGTAAGCCGATCATGAAATCTTGCCCACAGCGAGTTCGAATGCCGTCAATAATATCGAAAATCGGCCGCGCACGGTTCATCACGGACCCACCGTACTGATCGTCCCGCTGATTGATTTCAGCTGACAGAAACTGGCTCAGCACATAGCCGTGCGCCCCATGAATTTCAACGCCTTGAAAACCCGCTCGCTCGGCCCGTTCAGCAGCGCTAATGAAAGCCTCGATCATCGCTTCCACTTCCGCAACGGTCATAGCGCGGGCACCCGTCTCAGCATTGTCTGAAGGACACAACGGAGTAGTACCGATAAGTTCACTCGGAGATCTCATGCCCGCATGGTGTAGCTGGACTATCGCAACGCTGTCTTGATCTTTGATAGCATCTGCTAGGCGGGTCAGACCCAGCAAATGCTTATCAGCAAAGATACCCAACTGGCCCGGAAAGCCCTGACCTTCTGCCTGAACATGTGCAGCACAAGTCATGGTCAAACCAAACCCCCCCTTGGCACGCAGCGTCAACCAGTGAAATTCATCATCAGAAAGCACACCATCATCGTGACTCTGTGAATTCGTTAGTGGCGCCAGCATGAATCGGTTCTTCATAGCAGGGCCGTGAGCAAACGTCAGGGGGGCAAACAAATTAGTCATGGGTAATCCAGATTAACATCAAGTGCAGAATGTTTACGAAGTAAGTTTTTACTGTCAGCGGCTAACCACAAATTAGCTCATTTGCAGGAGTTCTACCCAGTTTCCATCCGGGTCTTCAATCATCGAGATGGTGATGCCTGCCCGAATTTCTCGCGGTTTAACGACAACGTTGTAACCCGCTGCTGCCAGTTCACTGGTCGCCTCTTCGAGATTACTTACGCTGATAGTCAAGTAACGCAAACCCGTGGCACCACCTATGCCACCCACCGGGGCGCTGGCCACAGGTGTCTTGCCATTGACAACCAACTTCAGTGTGGTTGTGCCGCATGCCAGCCGAGTCATGTGACCACCACCTGGCATATCCATCTCACCGGCGACTTCCAGACCCAGCGTATCGCGGTAAAACTTTAGCATCGGCGCCGCATCGGTAGTGACAATCCCCAAGTCAATCGAATCTTTTGTAATCTTGACACCCATCTGACTTACTCCTTAATTATTGTTATAAACGTTTCATTTACTGGTCTTTAACCTGCGTTTTTAGCGTTAAGTTAATGACACTATTTTTACCGGATAAATCAATAGGACCTGACAATGCTTGGTAATCATCAGGACTAACATTAGCGATACCAGAGCTCGAAATCCTCGCGACCACCTGTACCTCATCAAAATTGGCAAGTCCCATGCCCGCCATCATCGCCATCGACTCATCCAAGACAATCAACTGCGGCAGAGCAGCAACCGTTAGTTCTTGCACGGCCAGCGGCATGGGCGGCCCCTTGATCGCTCGGGCGAATACGAACACGCGCGCATTGACGTCGACCTGTACAGTCGGGTCCACTTCCACCAGCACTTGCAGTTTGCGGCTGCCGGCAACAGTCTTTATCGCCTCAGCGGGCACAGACTTGCCTGCCAGTTGCGTTTTTCCGGCAGGCCGCTGCGCTTCAACAGTTGACGCAAATTGTGTCGCTGGCAGCCCTAAATCTTCCTCAAGACGCGTAATGGCCTGCTGTATCAAAGTCGCGCGTTCGCCTTCAACCCCCGCCGCCAGAGCCCGCTGGAACCAGTCTAGGGAACCCGCTAGGTCTTGGCGCTGGAAGGCATCCATAGCTTTCAGCTCAAGCATAGAAACTTCGTTGGGATTCAATGCCAAGGACCGTTCGATAGCCTCTGCTACGCGGGGCGTCATTTGTCGCTCGTCTTGTAAATACAAGGCTTCAGCAAGCCAAGATGATAGACCTGCATCTTCAGGGAAACGTTCCTGCAAGTGTTTAAATGCACCAGCGGCTTTTTCAAACTCACCCATTCGCATATAAGACTGGCTTAACAAAAACCAACCATCGTCATTCTCCGGCTGCGATAGCAATCGCTCAGCAAGCTTCTCAACACTGGTAGAAACACCGGTGGTGTTGTGTGGACTGGCGCCGCTTGGCTGGCCACTACCGCGTAGGTCTTGAGCGATTTGCAGATCATCGATAGCGCCCCAAGCAAAGCCAAAGTCAGCGTACGCAAAAACCGCAAACAGCGGCACAACTACAGCCAGAACTAGTGGCCCGCGACGACTCACGTTGCTGACCACCGACGCCACAGCGACACTGCTTTCAAGGTTGGCATCAGGTGCGGCTTCGTCGAGTAAATTGCGTTGTAACTCAAGATAGAGCTGATCAAAGTTTTGTTCGTCAATCTCATTCGCCTCGAGACTCAGCGTAAGATCCGCCAAACGTTCTTCATAAATTGTCACATTCAGTGCCGCGCGATCCTCAGCAACTTTTTTATAAGCAGCTTTTCCAACAGCAGCAATGCCATCGTCAGGCTGGCCTAGCTGCGCTTTGCTTTTAAGCAGAGGGATTAAAATGAACGCCACCGCAAGCACGCACAGCAAGCCCGCATACAGCCAAAAACCTGTAATCATTTAGACAACATCCGTTGCAGGCGCGCCTGATCATCATCGTTCAAAACCGTCGCCTTTTCCTGACGCCGCCGGACCATCCGGTAGATCACCCCTAGGGCTATCAGTAGGAAAACCAGAGGGCCGAACCAAAGCACTACCGTGCTGGCTTTCAGCTGGGGTTTGTAGAGAATAAAATCGCCATAGCGCGCCAGCATAAACTCTCGAACTTCCGTGTCGCTTTGCCCTTCTAGCACCAACCTGTGTACTTCCCGGCGCAAATCCCGAGCAATCATGGCATCAGAGCCAGCAATATTTGTATTAAGGCACTGTGGACAGCGTAGCTCGGCAATCAGTGAGTTGTATTGATTGCGTTGTTCGTCTGTTGGAAATGGATAGGCATCAATCGCCGCATATGCGCTACCAAACATGCCCAGCGCAAAAAACACAACAATCGAGGCTAACGATTTTTTTATCAGGGTGTTCATAAGCGGAGTTTTCATAACTGGGGTTTTCATAACTAAGTTTTTTTAAACAAGGTTTTCATAACCAAGGTTGTCATAACCGACACTAGTATCCAAGCGCGCTTCATTGTCTGGTTAACCCTCCACGATTTTCGATGAGGGTGACGATTGACTCAGCAGCAAATCAACTACCGGACGCAGCGTCTCTTCCCATACGCGTCGAGTTACTGGTCCTACATGTCTATACTGGATGACACCATTAGCATCGAGAACGAAGGTTTCGGGTGCGCCATAAACGCCTAAATCAATGCCTAATTTCCCTTGATCGTCAACAATATTGAACTGGAAAGGATTATTGTGGCGCACTAACCATTTTCGCGCCTTTACTGACTCGTCATTATAGTTAATCCCGAACAGGGGTAGGCCTTCCTCGCGACTGATGCGCATTAATTCAGGATGTTCTATCAAACAATTCGGGCACCAAGTAGCCCAAACATTCACCAATGCCACCTGCCCTATTAAATCCTCACGAGTAACAACGCGACCGGAGACATTGAGCTCATTCAAAGCGAAGTCAGGAAACTGTTGATCAATTAATTCTGATGGTAAGAAATGCGGATCTTCTAATCTAAAACCAACCGCAAGTACCAGCACCAGCGCCACAAAAACCGCGAGCGGAATCAACAGGCTTTTGTTGATTCCACTCACGGCTTCTGTCGGGGCATCAGCAGACCCACCAGAATTCGAATCACTCATACCGTGACGCCCGCCGTCAGGCTGGCTTGTCGTGCCTGCTTCACTGCACGATAACGGCGGTCAAGAACCGTGGTGAAGCCGCCTAAGGCAATCAGCAATCCACCGAACCAGATCCAGCGGACGAACGGCTTGTAGTGCACTCTGACAGCCCACGCAGTGCCGTCAATAGGCTCACCGAGCGCCACATACAAATCACGAAACAAAGTCGGGTCTATGTCCGCCTCGGTCATCATGTTGCGCGCGGCCTCGTAAAAACGTTTTTCTGGGAACAAAAGGGTCTGCCTGACGCCATCTTTGAGCACCTCAATCTCGGCTTGGTCAGCAACATAGTTGGGACCTTGCACCTTACGCATCTCATTAAAGCGAAATTCGTACCCCGCCAAACTCACGACATCACCGGGCGCCATTCGCAGGTCTTTTTCTTCCGTGTAGTAAACCGTAGTGCAGACACCGATCAACGCTACAGCAATACCTAAATGGCCTAACAACATACCGTAGTAAGACATAGTTTGGCGCAGCAAAGAGGGCAGCTTTTGCGCTTTATTCGCGACCTTTGACCACCAATCACGGGCAAGGTTAATGACGATCCAAAGCGCCACCGCGTCTACGAGCACGACCACGCCAGAAAAGCTGCTGCCAAGGAACCACACTAAGGCACCGACAATAAGCAGACTAGCTAACACCGGTTTCCACTGTTGGGTAAAGAAAATAAGCGGCGTCTTTTTCCAGCGCGAAGTAGGACTGACCGCCATGGCAGCGAACAGCAACAGCATTAGGGGAACAAACACAGCGTTGAAATACGGAGGTCCGACTGAAATCTTCTTGCCGTCCGTCATGGCTTCGTAAATCAATGGGTACAAGGTTCCCAGTAAAACAGCGCCAGTGGCTGTTACTAGCAACAGATTGTTCACCAGCACTAATGTTTCCCGCGAGGTCCAGTCGAATCCTGCTTCGCTTTTTATCCCGGATACCTTAACTGCGTAAAGCATCAACGAACCACCGATCACTAAAATAAGGAAGCCCAAAATGAACATGCCGCGCTCAGGGTCCACAGCAAACGCGTGCACCGACGTCAAAACACCAGACCGGACAATAAATGCACCCAACAAACTGAACGAGAACGCAAATATCGCGAGTAATACGGTCCAGCTCTTAAATACGCCACGCTTCTCTGTCACCGCTAACGAGTGGACCAAAGCCGTGCCGATCAACCACGGCATAAAGGAAGCATTCTCAACTGCATCCCAAAACCACCAGCCACCCCAACCCAGTTCGTAATACGCCCACCAAGAGCCCAAGGTAATGCCAACGGTAAGAAATGCCCAAGCCACATTAGTCCAAGGCCTTGACCAGCGTGCCCACGCCGCATCAAGGCGACCGGTGGTAAGCGTCGCAATGGCAAAAGCGAATGGCACAGCCATGCCAACATAGCCCATATACAACATTGGCGGATGAACAATCAGACCAAAGTCCTGTAGCAGTGGGTTCAGGTCAGCACCATCAGCTGGAAACACAGGTAAAGTTCGATCAAATGGGTTCGACGTTAGCAACATGAATAATATAAAACCGATAGTCAACGCGCCCAAAATAGCCAGTACCCGAGCGCGCATATCGAGCGTCAAACCCTGGCTAAAGATGCTGACAGCAAGAGTCCAACCGCCCATAATCAACGTCCAGAGCAGAAAAGAGCCTTCATGTGCACCCCAAATTGCTGACATTTTATATTGCAGGGGCAGAGCCGAATTAGAATTACGCGCCACATAGGCGACAGAAAAATCATCGGTCCAGAACGCATAGGCGAGGCAGACAAAGCTCAACAACAAAAATACAAATAAGCCGGCCGACAATGATCCAGCCATCTCCATCAGACGCGGCTGACGTTGATAGACACCTATTGTTGGCAACAGCGCAAGACTAAACGCCAGCCCCAACGCTAGGATTAAACTGAAGTGGCCTAATTCAACAATCATAGCTGCGTACCTTGGAAATTAGCAGTGCGTTTTTTCTGGTTCTCTGCCAATGTCTGGGCTATTTCCGGCGGCATGTAGTTTTCGTCGTGCTTGGCCAAAACTTCCTCGGCTATAAAGACTCCCTGATCGTTGAGTTTCCCCCGAGCAATCACGCCCTGGCCCTCGCGAAACAGATCAGGAAGAATCCCCACGTACGATATTGTCACGTTAGCGCCTTGCATATCGCTGACAACAAAGTTGACCCGCAGGTCAGTTTTAGAACGCTCGACGCTGTTGTCGAGTACCATTCCGCCGGCGCGGATGGTTGTATTGATAGGCGCTTCACCCTGAACAATTTGTGCGGGGGAATAAAATAAATTGATATTTTCATTCAAAGCCATTAACGCCAGCCCCACTGCACTACCAACACTGCCAACCAGTAATCCAACGATCATTAGCCGATTGCGGCGCTGGGGTTTCATTTTACCGAATTTCATGGCGCTTCCTGTCCTTCTGATGCCCACGGGTCATGTGCTTGCCCCGGGGTTTAAGTTATATCTCGATCCGTTTGTCGCGCCTGTTCCTGCACTAACGCCTGACGTCTGGCCCGCAGAACAGCGTTCTTAATGTGCAATGGTCGCAGTATATTCGCTATCAGCACAACGAAGGTTATGCCGTAACAGCTCCAAACAAACACGCCGTGTTCACCCATCTGGACAAACTCGGCAAAACTGTTGAAGCTCATAAGCGACGTACCAGGTCATTGACCCACTGAGTACGACTCTCGCGTTGCAAAATCTCAGCACGTATACGTAACATCCACGCGACAAAGAAAAAACTGTAAAAACCCAGCACCATAATCAACAGCGGCAGCCACATTTCGGCGGGCATTGCTGGCCTTTCCGTGAGACTAAAAGATGATGGCTGGTGAAGCGTAAACCACCAATCAACAGAGTATTTGATGATCGGCAGGTTCACTACCCCAACCAGCGCCAGCACTGCCGTCGCACGACCTGCCGCATCCCGGTTATCCATCGCTGACCGCAAAGCAATCACCCCAAGAAATAAAAACAATAACACCAGCGTTGAGGTCAAGCGCGCATCCCAAACCCACCAAGTGCCCCAAGTGGGCTTACCCCAGATGGCGCCGGTCACCAGCGCCAGCAAAGTGATTGACGCCCCAATCGGCGCAGCGCACTGGACCGCAATATCTGCCAATTTTATACGCCAGACAAGAAACACCAATGCTGATGCTGCCATCATCATATAACTGGACTGCGCGAGAATGGAGGCAGGAACATGCACGTACATGATGCGTGCACTGTTGCCCTGCTGGTAATCTTCAGGCGCAAACAACAATCCCCAGCCCGCGCCTACAACCAATAGCGCCCCGGCGAGAAAACCCAGCCAGGGGAGCCAACGCCCGCTCAAATCAAAAAATGATCTGGGTGAACCTAATCTGTGCAACCATTTCCACACTTAAATCATCGACCTTGTCTAAATACTGCCATTGTCTGAACCGAAAATTGCGGGCTGCTGCTCTGTGGGCAACAACCCGCCTCCGCGCGCTGTAATATTAACAGATTTATGCTTGCCTGCCGATCATCTGCAGCGCATTGCCAAGCTTTGCGCTCCGGGCTTGACGACGCGCACATCACTGTCGGTAGCCACCATCACGGCGTCAGCCACACTGTCTTCCAACAATCGGCCAGCGTCTATGCGTGAGATGCTTGCTAACACAATGACCCCCGCATCGATTTGCTGAGAGGTGTCATTCAACCCTGTAGCTACGCTGCCCTGCCCGCAGTGGATCCGTTCACTGTCAATAGGGTAATGCGGCGCCAGCTGCAGTGCCTCCGCCATCTGATCCAGCCGCAGACGCTCCAGCGCCTACGGCACTAATGACGGCGCCGAGACAGACGAGACGTCAATGTTACCAGCACCGCTGCAGGCATTCACCCTATGTTGCGTGCCTCCCAGCCAGGCCGCCAGCGCCGCCGCTTGCTGCATTAAGCGTTGATTAAGCACTAGCTGCCCATTGATCAGTTTCAGCAACATCAACCACCGCCAGCTCTGGCTTGCCTCTAAGGCGATAGAAGTGACTCACCAGCCACAGTGGGATGCGGCACCGCCGCACCAATTGCCAGTCTGCCTGCGTGAACAACAGCTAACCCAACAATCCATGATGGCCCAGAGGCTTGAGAATGCAGTCAACACCAAATCCAACCCGCTTAATGATTGACTCATGCAGATACTGGTATTCTATCACGGCTGTACCGAGGCAATACCCAAGGTCACGCAGGGACTGAACCAGCAACTCTACTCAAGCGCATTTATCATAGGTTTGGCAGGCTGTTCTTGCCGGCAGCAGTGCCTTGCCGCTAGCAGGCTTGGCCAAGGCCACCGTTGAACGCCGCTCAATATAAAGATCGATTTGCAAACTAATAGCTTCAGGCGGTATTTCTTTGACTCAATTTAACCCAGCGTGCTCAGTCGCCTGAGCGTCGAGCACAATCAACTGGCCTGTTGTAAGGTCGTGCACCGGAACTTTCACCGGGTCTTTCACAAAATGGGTCAGAACATCATTCCTGTGAAAACGCAATTCAGGCAGTGTAGACCGCACAACCTTCACGCTGAATGATACTCATCACTGCTCCCCCGAAACCGCCACTGGTCCGGCAAGCCTGCCCGTTATTCACGCCAAACTTAATGGTCCAGTGAGTATTTTGATGACTTTCTGGCAACGCTTGCTTAGGTAGCGGCCAACAGCCCATTAGTCACTGACTTAAAGGCGACTGATTTGCCGCTTTATGCCTGTGTAGTTGCTGTTTAGTTACTGTTTAGTTGCTAAGCGAGATTCGAATTCCAGCGCTTGTCGCCAAGGGCGCCAAGCCAACACTCATCGCCAGCAGAGCGCCCAGCCAGAGCATGTGCCCCGTGTAGTCACCGCCCTGCACACCGGTTTGCACCATGGACGTCGCCAATATCAGTACCGGTACAAATAGCGGCAGTATCAATATTGCTATCAACACCCCGCCCTTACGCAGGCCCACCGTCAAGCTGGCACCAATGGACCCCAGCAGGCTCAATGTAGGCGTACCTAGCAACAATGACAGCAGCAGCGCTTGCGTACCTGATGGGGTCAGAAACAACATCAAACCCAACAGCGGACTCAACAGCGCCAGGGGCAGCCCTGTCATCAGCCAATGACTGACGACCTTACCCAGCACAAGCCACAAAAGTGGCGTATCACTGAATGTCATCTGCTCCAGCGAGCCATCATCATAGTCGGTGCGAAACAGTAGCTCCATCGATAGCAACGTCGCGAGCAACGCCGCCACCCAGATCACACCGGGCGCTATCTCTTGCAACATCGAGGGCGAGGGCCCAATGCCCAGCGGAAACAAACTGACTACAATAATAAAGAAACACAAAGGATTGAGCAGATCAGCCGGGTTGCGATAGGCAATCAACAGCTCACGCCAGATGGTAGCGACAAACAGACTCATTTAGCGAGCCTCAGAGACTGTACAGACGTCACCCCAGAGAGAGGTTGATGACTAATCACAATGATTGCACCGCCCGCGTCAATATGAAATTGCATGCGGGCTTCAAGGCGTTCAACGCCCTGTCGGTCAATGGCGCTGAAGGGTTCATCAAGGATCCACACTTGCGCCTGCAAAAGATACAGTCGAGCGAGGTTAACCCGCTTTCGTTGCCCCTCTGACATGGCGCCACACAGCACGTCTTCATAGCCACGCAGACCCACTTGAGTAAGTGCCTGATCAATGCTCTCAACATCAGCCCTGACTTGTTGCAAGCCCGCCAGCCAGACGAGATTCTCCCTGGCGCTCAGCAAGTCTTTGACGCCGGGCTTATGCCCTATATACAACGGTTGTGACGCTAATTCCCAGCTGACTGATCCGCTGTAGTCCGTGTATAGGCCGCCGAGAATTCTCAGCAAGGTTGTCTTTCCCGCGCCATTACCACCCTCAACCTGCAATAACTCACCGGCGCCCAGTGAAAAAGATAGGTCTTCAAACAGGTATCGATGGTCACGTTCACAAGTAAGTTGGCTGACGGTTAGCATGGCGACAATTTTCTTCGAATTCATTCATTAGTTGGCACAAGCGGCCGATAATAACAGAGACAGCCTTAGCAACCGTGAAAATTCTCCCGACATGAACGTCAGCATGAAAATTCCGCCTATTACACCCGCCATTGGCGCAGAGCGCACCGCCTCTGCTGCTGCGGACGCCAAGCCGGCGCCAAGCGCCACGGCGGGCGCGTCGGGTAACAGCCAAGCAGCAGCGGGCAACAGCTTATTAGCTCAGGTCACGACGGCACAAAGCGCGACAGACGCCGCAGAAGTACGCCTACTTCGCACCGGCGAGACCCTGCTATTGGCAAGTAAGCCGCCACTGGAAAGCAAAGCGGCACTGCAAAGCAGCGTGGCGTTGCAGATCGGCCAGATCGTTTCAGTTAAAGCCGTTGCCGGCGGCTATCAGCTCGACCAAAGCGGCCCATCGATCAATCAGTATCTTCTCCGACTATTACTCCCCAGAGATGCAACCTTGCAAAGACCTATTGCTGAAATGCAGCGCTGGCAGGCAACCACGTTTGACGCACCCCCTACACCAGGCACGAGGGCTATAACAACGCAGCGTTCGACGCCGGGAATATCATTGAACAACCTCAGTGCGACGCCAACAAACAGCCCTGCCGCGGCACTACCAAACACCCCTGGTGCCGCCATAATAAGCAGGCTTCGCGCAGACTTGGTAGATAGCCCTGGCGCAGCACTGATAAAAAATCCTCGCGCGGCACAGCCACAAAACCCTCCCGCGGCCCTGATCAAAAGCCCCAGCGAGGCCCTCATAAAAAACCCAAGCGAGGCCCCAAAAAACCGCCCTGCAGGAGCTCTGACAAATAGCCCGGCCATAAACTCGCTCAAAACAAGCCCGCAAGCTTTAAGCGATTTGTCGGCGGGACGTATACGTCTAGCTGGCAACACGACGCAAACATTGACGAATCAGACCGACGTGACAGTCGCCAACCCCCGCAACACCCAGAACGCATCGCAAGATCGCCACGGTACTAACAGCACCGTCCCCACAACGATCTCAACCACAGGATTAACGAACAATACCGCCACACCTGCAACTATGCGCGACACCACGGCAGCCGCCCAGCGTCTGCCAGTTCCCGAGGCGACTGTGGCACTTGTACGCTCGCTGATTAACAATATACCCCAGCGTGGCCAGCTAGATGCCAAAGCAATCCGCGAGTTTGTAAGCCAGGCCAGCCTTTTGCCAGCCAGCCGCGACCTGAACCTCAGCCAGCCTACAGCCGACGAGCGCTCGACCAGTGCTGCATCAACCACTGTGGCGCCCGGGACAGCCGCACGCCCAGGATTGGTTACATTGCTGCTCCAAATTGCGCGCTCTCTGGCGCCCGGCGACGCACTGCCCGCCGGTGCGGTCAGCAGTGATCGCCCAACAAGTGGCACACACTTGCGCAAACCAGTGGCAGATATGCTCGGCAAACTATTGATCAACCAACTACAACCACTCATGCAGCGGTTAGAGACTGCCGACAGTGAAATGCGGCGAGTAGACCTACTGGTGCGTAATGATCCGCAGCTAGACAACTTCAATCTGCAGTTCAGTCGTGTCGATTTACCCACTACTCGGGTTAAAGAAGACGCGCCCGACGCCGGCGACCACGCCGCTGCGGAAAAAACCCGCGCCTGGCGGGTCAAACTCACATTTCATCTGCAACGCCTTGGGGAAGTAAGTGCCATCGTTAACTATACAGAAGGACAAACGCTGAGCACGTCTATCTGGAGCGATAATGTGGGTACTTTCGCCCTAATGCGCAAACACCAATCACAACTACAGGAACGCCTGGCAACATCTTTGCAGGACAGCGGCATTGAGATCCAAGTGGATGTTCACCAAGGAAAACCTTCAGACACAACCTCGCATCTGTCGAGCCATCTTGTGGACACCCGCGCATGAAAACACCAAAGACTTACCACCAGAAGCACGTAAAATCTGACGCCATCGCCGTCGCCCTTTACTATGATGGTCGTAATGCACCAAAGATCACAGCACGGGGAGAAGCTGAGTTGGCAGAAGAAATTATCGAGATTGCGCGAGCCTTTGCTGTACCCACCTTTGAGCAGACAGAGCTGGCACAAACCCTCTACGCCATGGAACTTAATGACGAAGTGCCTGAACCCTTGTATGTCGCGGTCGCGGAAATCATCTCACTTGCCTACATGCTCGAGGGCCGCATGCCGGGCGACCCTCGATCCGATCGCAGCGAGTCATAATCAATAGCGCTTAAAGAATCAGGCCTGAGTCAACCGCGAATCTTTTAGCCTCGCTTTGCTGTCACCCCGGCTGACCTTAAGGGGCGAATGTGAGTAATAATTTCGGCTTCGGTGCGCGACACACCCAGTTCATCGGCAAGTGTCGCGACGTCGGCGCCGGAAGATATCAATTGCTCAACATTATCCATTTGCCGGTCAACCACATTCTGGTCATCTACCATCTTTTGCAATCCACGCAAATGCTTCGCCATGCCATAGACAGCAATCTGATTAGCCTGCATATCCTGACGCTGAAGTTCGACTTGGCGTGTCAGCGCTCGGCGCTGGAGCAACAGCAACACCATGCCCAAAACTAAGCCCGAAAGTATCGCCAACGCGCTAGTTATAATCGCTATTTCAAATATTTGCATCGGTACTCAAATCTCCATATCAATGACAGGCCGAGGATGATTCCTGCATCATTATCAAGGGCAGCTAGACGACCCATTCCTCTAACTCGCAAACTCAGGCTTCACCGCCAGCGGCACTGTCTAAGCCGTTACTTGTACGACTCATTGTCCTGCTACAAATTATGAAATTCTGACCATTCTTCGTTGCTGAGCATTTTATCCAGCTCCACCAGAATCAGCAATTCGTCGCTCTTTTTACAGACTCCCTGAATAAACCGGGCGCTCTCGTCATGGCCTGCATTCGGTGGATTTTCTATTTCTGACTGACGCAGATACACCACCTCAGACACACTGTCGACTAAAATACCCACCACATTTTTGTCGGTTTCAACGATGACGATACGCGTGCTATCGCTGATATCACCCGCATCAAGCGAAAAACGCTTGCGGGTATCAATGACAGTGACGACGTTACCACGCAGATTAATAATGCCCAGTACATATTCTGGCGCACCGGGTACAGGCGCGATGGCGGTATAGCGAAGCACTTCCTGGACCTGCATCACATTGACGCCATAGGTCTCACCATCAAGGCGAAACGTCACCCATTGCAGCATTGGATCTTCATTGGACTGGGCTTGCATATTCATCACGACTTCCTGTCACCGCTGCAGATAACTACCACCGAACTATCACAATTGATGGCACTACCCGTGGCACAATCGACACGACACATACAAAAAAAACACTTCTGACTTTAGTGTAGCTGAGCAATTCACTTGCGCCAGCCGATCCGGGTCTGTTGAAGAAAATAAATCGGGTCGAATATATAGGATAGCAACGACCGGTGAGTACCGACAAACCATGGATTATGCTTGCCAGGGCGACGCCAGCGAACGTCATCAGGCTCGATACTGACGAAGCCTTCAACCCCATCAACATAGATGCCCGGCAGATCGGCATCAGTTATTAGCAAATGACTGTCGGCCTCAAGCCCGGGTAGGCTAACGCCGGCAAACCGATTGAACGTTTCGACACGCTCTACTCGCCTAATCCGATCAAAAGGTACTAGCAACGAATAAGGACCAAGTTTGACTCGCAAGCATGAGAATGTCTGCGTCCAAGATGCGGGCGTTACCGCCACAAACTCATGACGAGGGTCGACCTGCGCGTGCAACAACTGCCGGCAGTCTGCAGCCAGGTCAAACGTGGCATCAAAATCTGAATTGAGACGCGTCTCCGCCAACACGGTCGGTGAGGTAGTGACGTCCTCAAGCAACAGATTAAGATAGTCGACGAGTACGTCTGGCAAGGCGCTGCCAGCTGTCTTCGTCTGACAATACTTGTAGGTAACTTCAGCCATCATCGACAACCGCGACATCCTCGGTGAGTGTCGCCACGAGCTTGTCGTAGGCCTTAACGCCATGGCTTTGCGCAAACAGCGAAGACGGTAGCACGCCCAGTCGACTAGCTTCACGGAACTTGGTGTCGACAGGAATGTAACCTGCCCAAAGACGCTCAGGATAGCGGTTCTGCATGAAACTCAGGCAACGCTTACTTGCATTCGTACGTTGGTCATACATGGTAGGTACCAGCAAATAATCAACCGCCGTGCCTGAGCGATTGAGCATCTCAAGCACCTTGAGCATCCGCTCAAGTCCCTTGAGTGCCAAAAAGTCCGTTTGCACCGGCACCACCAGACGCTCGCACGCCACTAGCGAATTGACCATTAACAAACCCAACGCCGGCGGTGTATCAATTACTACATAATCATAGTCTCGGGCTTTTTCCTGCAGGAATGACTTCACCACCAGTCCTCGCCCCTTCAGCGTTGCCGCGCGCTTCTCTAAATTCGCCAGACCAATGGAGGCACCGATCACGTCGACTCCGTCGAAACCCGTCGGCGAGGGTGACAGGCGGTTCCAGGTCCCCGCCGAGTTATCGAATATTTCATAGGCGGTGTTTTCCACCTTGTCAGGATCGAGCTTAAGATAGCTCGTTAGAGACCCCTGAGGATCAAGATCTAACAGCAGTACTCGC
>JBLHVI010000008.1:0-98620 GCA_047630175.1 Candidatus Azotimanducaceae bacterium | reverse complement strand
GACATGGGCTAGCTGACTTACTGGCTCACCGATATAGCCCACATTCTTTTGTGCGGCTAGCAAGCTCAGCAATTGCTGGTCGGCATTAACCAACATTGCTTTCACCGTCTTTGTTTTCACCGTCTTTACTTTGACCGGCTGTACTTTCACCAACTTTACTTTGACCGACTTTACTTTCACCAACTTTACTTTGACCGAGAACGCCCCGAACGCGCAAAGCATCAATGGCGGCTTGATCCAGACCCAACTCAGCTTGCAATACCTCATCGGTATGCCTGCCGAGGACCGGTGGCTTGATCTCAGCATTTAGGCTTGAGCGGGAATATCGGATCGGATTAGAAACCAAGGGCATGCCGTCAATCGACATCTGCACGCCCCGATGCTGCGCCTGCGGATCGGCAAACAGCCGGTCGATGGTATTAATCGGGCCACAAGGTACCCCAAAGGCTTCTAGGACCTGCAACCAGTGATCAAGACTCTGGGTCTGCATACCTGGCTGCAGCTGCGCCACTAGCGACTCGCGGTTTTTGACCCGCAGCGCATTAGTAAGGTATGCGGGATCTGTCGCTAGTTGAGGCATATCGATGGCCTCACATAGTTTGCGAAACTGACTGTCGTTGCCTACCGCAACAATGATGTAACCATCACTGGTAGCAAAGGTTTGATAGGGCACGACATTCGGATGTGCATTTCCCAGCCGCCCCGGGGCGACCCCTGACACCAGATAATTGGATGCCTGGTTAGCCAGACTAGCCGCCATGACATCAAACAACGACATATCAATACACTGCCCTAGCCCACTGCGGTGACGATCTTCGATCGCGCCAAGGATCGCGATGGTGCTGTACAGGCCGGTCATAATATCAGCCACAGCAACACCGACCTTCTGCGGGCCGCCCGTCGTGCCGCCCGTCGTGCTGCTGTCGGGCTCGCCAGTTATACTCATCAGGCCACTCATACCCTGTATCATGAAGTCATAGCCCGGACGTTCCTTATAGGGACCGGTCTGCCCGAACCCGGTAATAGAGCAATAGATGAGACGCGGGTTTGCAGCGTGAAGGCTGGCATAGTCCAGTCCCCGACGCGCCATATCACCGACCTTGAAATTCTCAATCAGGATGTCACTGCGGCTGGCGAACTCGCGCACCAGCATCTGCCCCTCATCCGTCGCCATATCAATAGTGACGGAGCGCTTGCCGCGATTGGCAGACATAAAATAAGCGGACAGCTGTTCTCCGTCAGTATCTGTATACCAAGGCGGACCCCAGGTACGGGTGTCATCACCTAGGCCGGGGCGCTCTATTTTGATGACATCAGCGCCCATATCTGCCAGCGTCTGGCTGGCCCAAGGACCTGCCAGAACCCGGCTTAAGTCCAGTACTTTAAGGCCCGCTAGGGGCGCCGTGTTTGTCACCAGTTCTACCTTCTGTTCACTATGTGGGAGCATCCTAATGGAGCGTGACTTGCATTGTCTATGAAGAGGTGTCTACGAAGAGGCGCATATGCCTCAGGCGCCCATTGCAAGTCGCCTACCACCAAAAAGGGACAGCCTGTGTCGCAGTACCCGCTACCAGATACCAAGTTACCCACAAACCATTAACGCAAGCGCCTAGATAAACACTGCCCGTACGGTGGTAACAATGACTAGAAATCATGCCTACCAACAACATGACTGGCACAAACTGGAAAGCAACAATGCTCAATAGCGGTTGGCTGCTGACCAGCAAGGTACCGCCAAGCAGCAGCGGCACGTATTGGACAACTAGTAGGCCTGCAAAGCCAAATGACAAAACGACACCGTTGTACCAGCTAGCGCTGCGCTGCTGACCTGCAACAGGCGCGCCCACGCCAAGCTGTAACTGGGCATGCAGAGCAGTTGACTGGGCAATAAAAAAGACAGTGAACGGCACGACATAAATCAAAAATATGCCGGCCTGCATGGGTGACATGACCTTTAGGGCAATCACCCAAAAGCGAAAATCTACTCCCGCTGTGGCCACGAGCAGCGCCACAAAATATAGCATTAATATGACTAGCAGCGCGACCTTAAGCGTGGCTAGTGCCTGGCTAACATCAATTGACAGACCACATTGGCGCAGGCTGACCGCGGCTTGGCGACGAAACCACAGTAGAAACAAAACTGCCGTGAACACACCATTGCCCAACGCCCAGAGTAGCACCCCGTTGGTAATCTGCTGCGGTAGAAAGGCGTTGGCCGGCAGCCAGGTGTCTGCCAAGTTTTGCAGTGGGAAAAAGCTAAGCACAGGAATCAGTACGGTCAGACTAATCGCAAACCACCTGACCCAACGAGCCTGCACGGGGGGCTGTACTGGCGCTTGCTGCAGCCGTGAACCCGCCACAGTAAGCGCCGCATCAATGCTGGGAAATACCAGCCAAGCCAAGCCCAGCAACGCCAGCAACGTGCCAAACTCTTTCCAATACCACACCTGACCAGAAACCTCTGAGGGTTGTGCCAACAGGTCCGCGAACCAAGCCACCGTATAACCGATAGCCTCGGTGGATAGATGATCACCGGGATGAGTGACATCCGGCATAATCAACTCACGGGCTGTGCCTTTGGATGCGTTACCGTAACGCTGACCGACAACCACCGGCTCATTTGTACCGAACAGTGTCTGTAATTTCAAAGTATCAACAATCCCCGCGCTTGAGTCACTGCCCCACATAAGGCTCGAGAATTCATCAAAACGGCTAAACACCAAGCCTAGATTTTTGGGCGTAGTCGGCGTCCCCTCTGGCGCACCGAACGTGCCGGTCGACGACCCCAACAGCACCATCGCCTCGTACCCTTCAGGCGCACTTGCTGCGGCCATCTGCACTGCCCAGCCGCCCATGGAGTGACCTTCCAAGCCGATACGATCACCATCGACAAATGCGAGGCTACGTAAATAGGCAAAGCCAGCAGGTCCACCGAAGCCAGCACTGAAAGCAGGAGGGTCAGAATAGCCATGCCCCGGCTGGTCCAGCGCCAATACCACAAAGCCTCGACGCGCCAGTTCAATAGCGAAGCCTGATTGGGTCTCTCTGGTGTTGATGTAACCATGAATGGCAAGCACTGCTGGGGCTGGCGTTGCAAGCGTCGCGTTGGGGGGCACATAAAGCAGGGCGCTAAGACGTTGTCCTGTCGGCGTCTCGATGCGAATGTCACGAACATCAAGATTGAACCCAGCGGTTTGATGCCAAAGCGCCAGCAGACTGCCGCCCAGCACGAGGCCTAATGCTGCAGCCAATTGCAGGCGTTGTCGCCTCGGTACGCCAGCAAAAAGTTTCGCTAGTATCATTGGCCTATCCGCCCTATTTCAATTCGATTAACCCAAGCGAACAGCCCAGTCGCAATAAGAGCGCCGATGCCATCGGCAGTGATATCTTTCTGCGCATCCCAGACATCGCCCTGACTACCCAGCACCGCCAAGCCCGCTTGCGGGTCGGCGAGCAAAGCGAACTGCCACTCAAACACCTCATAGATTGCCGCTGTGCCGAAGATCGCAAATAGTGGAAACAACAACAATATCAACCGCGAATTTACGAGACGACGCTTTAATAACAATTCACCGATGGGGTAGGCATAAAAACCGACACTGCAGTGTGCCAAGCGATCGAAGTGATTGCGTTCAAAACCAAAATATTCAGTGACTAAACCAAAAGGCACATTGGCGAACGTATAGTGAGCGCCGATGGTATGTAGCACCACCAGTACCGACATCGCAGCATAACTTATGGGCGTGAAATGGTGGTGTAGATGCAGCCAAGCGACCACCGCTACCAGCAGCATAATGGGGGCGTTTTCAACGAACCAGATGGTGCGATCAAACGGCGATATGGCCAGCGCTATAAAAATGACGGCATAACCTCCGAAAAACACCCATGCTAGTCCAGAGATTCTTGTCCCGCTGTTCTCCACAAGATCCAGTGACGAATCATCCATGATCAGAAACCGGCTCATCACTGCGCAAGTGTTCCACCCAGAATACCGTGCCGCCAGCCACCGCTGCAGGAATCAGCAACAGATTCAGCAAGGGTATAGCGACCACCACATAGGCCAAAATACCAAATAGCAGTGCGTCAAGCTTGTTGCTGCCAAGCCTTTGTCGCAACCCGGAAAAACTGAGTTCATTATTGTCTGCGCCGTAATCTGTGTATTGCACGGCCATCATCCAGGCGCCGAAAAGAATCCACAGCACCGGCGCGATCACATTGATCACAGGTATCACTGATATAATGAGCAAACCCAGCAGTCGCGGCAGGTAATACCCTAGCTTGACGAACTCACGACCTACGGAACGCAGCGCGATAACCGAAAATGGGGTATTCGATACCAAGTGTCGGCCCAAAAGATGCTCCTCAACTTTGACTGACAAGATAGCATTGAATGGCGCAGCGATAATATTGCCGACGATAGTAAATCCGTAAAGAAGAACAGCAACACCCACAAGAATTCCTAACACGCCAATAAACCAGGTTAGAAATGCTGCCCACTCGGGCAGGCTACCGGCAATATAGGCCATCCAACCATCATACTGAGCTACACCATAAATAATGAACGCGGACATCACGAACACATTGATCAGCAGCGGTATGATCACATACTGGCGCAAGCCAGGTTGCATGATCAATGTCATGCCCCGTCGAAAGCAGGCCAGCCCGCTCATCCTAATGCCTTCATAACTGTTGCTCCTGTGGGTACTCAAAATCATAATTAGCGACATCATCCAGACTGCGTATTACGTGTTGTCCCTTTGCCCTAAACGCCGCTGACGGCTGCACCAAGTCTGGTAACTGGACGACGGTCATTCCTGCCGCCAGCGCCGCGAGCACGCCGTTCTCTGAGTTTTCTAGCGCCATTGCGCTAGCTGGACTGATCGCCAGTGACTCAGCAGCACGTAAATAGATACCTGCTTCTGGCTTACTTCGATGCACTTGGTTGCCGCCAACTACGTGATCAAAATAATGTTCAATATCAGCACAGCGTTGTTTCTGTAAGGCGCGCTTAGTCTCAGTCGATGTCGCGACAGCCATGGGGATTCCACGCGACCGGATCGTCGCTAGCAGTGACACAGCACCGGCTTTGATCGAGATTGCATTGTTCTGGGTGTGCACGTCATCAGCCAACCCGGCTGCCAAAACTTGCTCTCCACGCCGCTTATTAGTACCTATACATTGAAGCAACAAAGCTGTCTGATCGCCTAAGCTGAGCAAATCACAAGCCTGCTGCAAGGTTGCTAAAGCGATCCGCTGACTGTCTATTAGCAGGCCGTCCATATCGAAGATAACGCCCGCAAATTGCTTCACTACATGTTCCTCACTCTGTATCTTTAGACGCTTGACCCGTCGAGTCCATAATTAACGGCACAGCTGAACGATAAAATTCAGTGTTAGCCGCGTCGACGCTGTAAATAATAGTCTTTTAACGGCAAGGAGCGTACTCGGCGACCCGTGATTTGGTATAGCGCATTGCACACTGCAGGCGCTACGCAAGGCGTAGCGGGTTCACCAAGACCTCCCCAACGATCACCGCCCGACAGCGCCCAATGGGTTTCAATTTTCGGCGTCTCATGCATTAGCAGCATGGCTTGAGTATCAAAATTGTCTTCCAGAATGCGGCCCTTCTCTACCGTTAGCTTGCCATACAATGCGGCCGTCAAACCGAACAAAACACTACCCTCAATCTGCTCTGCCGCCGTTAAGGGGTTAACCAGATTACCGCAATCTACCACGCAGATAATGCGCTGTACGGCTAACTTGCCCTGAGCTGACAGAAAGACCTCGGCGACAATTCCGACAATGGTTCCAGCACTTTCATACAGCGCCATTCCCTGCGCCGCGCCATCCGGCATGCTTTTCCCCCACTCAGCTGCCGCCTCCAAACGAGACAATACGTTGAGCTTGGCAGACTGACCTCTTAACAAGGTGCGCCGAAATGCCAGTGGATCTTGCTTCGCGACGGTAGCCATCTCGTCAGCAAAACACTCCATCGCAAAGACATTCTGCGAGGCGCCCACTGAACGCCAGTACCATGAGGTCAAGTGTGTGTTTTTAATGGTATGGGTAATCTGCTGATTGGCTACGGCGTACGGCATGTTCGCCAGACCTGCTACGGACGTTGGGTCGACGCCACCTTTGACCGCATCTGGCTGAGCCTGCTGTAGAATAGAAGGGCTGACAGAATGATTCGTGTAGGCAGTTAATTGTCGGTCCATGTCGAATCCGGCCTTAAAGCGGATCGCGGCCATAGGGCGGTAGCGGCCCTGCCGAGAGTCCTCTTCACGACTCCAGATCATCTGCACAGGCTGGCCCGCTTGAATGGCTATCTGCACAGCCTCGGTAACATAATCGGTATGACTACGGCGACCAAAACCACCGCCGAGATAACAGTTATGCACGTACACCTGCTCCAACGCTCGCTGGGTCAAACGAGCGGTCAAACGGAGTACGACTTCTGGGTCCTGAAATCCGCCCCAAACATCTACTCGATCAGGCTGAACCCAAACAGTACAGTTGAGGGGCTCAAGGGTGTTGTGCGCCAGATAAGGCAATATATAGTCTGACTCTATACTCGTCTCTGCGTCTTCCATGGCGCGCATGGCATCACCCAGCTCTTTTACCGCCGCCCCAGGCTGATCTAGCGCTTCGACAAATTCCTTACGCATAAGCTCTGACGAGCTTTTTATTGCATCACCGAATAGCCAGTCCACCGGTAATGCGTCCACAGCTTTCGAGGCTTGCCACCATGTACGGCCTACAATAGCGACGGCTGCATCGAGGCGCACTGCCTGCACAACGCCTGACATCTCCCGAACTGCGTTAAAGCGGAAACCACGCAATCTACCACCGAGCACCGGACAATGTTTGACAGCGGCATACAGCATGCCAGGTACACGCACATCAATGCCAAACACCGCCGATCCATCCACCTTTGAAGGCACATCTAGACGCCGAGTAGGTACACCAAGTAAACCAAACTGCGCTGGCTGTTTAATGCCGACATTGACCACCGAAACCTGTGCTGCCGCGACTGCAACGGCCCCGTAATTAATAGACCGCCCCGTGCTGCGGTGATGCACACGGCCATAGTCAGCCACACAGCTCGAAGGATCCACATGCCACTGCTCTGCAGCAGCCTTTATCAGACGTTCTCGAGCCTCTGCGCCCACCTGTTGTAAATACTGACGCGAGTGACGCACGGCTTGACTGCCTCCTGTCGCCATGCGCTGGTAAACATTCGCCTCTTGCAGGCTGCGCCGAGCTGACGCGTATTCTGCGCTAACGAGACGCCAATCTACTTCTAACTCCTCGGCGATAATCATCGGCATAGCAGTAAAGACTCCCTGACCCATCTCTGCCTGAGCAACTCTGATGACGATGCTATCGTCCTCATGAATGACCAGCCAGGCATTGATCTCTATCCCCGCAGCTACCCGAGGATCGACCGGTGCGTAATTTAGATTCGATCTCTCAGCCGTCTGCGACGCGGCCATAACGGGCAGATGAAAGCCCAATACTAGACTGCCGGTGAGCGTCGCACTGACGGACAGAAAATGTCGGCGGGAATGAGAATGAGACTGCGTGTGAGACTGGGGAATATCTGCTGGCATTACCTAGCCTCTTGCTTGGCGGCGGCACTGTGTATCGCCCGGCGAATACGCGGGTAGGTACCACACCGACAGATGTTGGTCATGGCTGTGTCAATCTCGGCATCGCTGGGGTGACTATGGTCGCGTAATAAGACGACGGCGGTGAGAATCTGACCCGACTGACAGTAGCCACACTGTGGCACATCCTCCTCGATCCAGGCCTGCTGAACAGGGTGACTGGCGTCTGCGGATAACCCCTCGATTGTCACGACCTCATATTGTTCTGCCTCAGAAATCAACACGCGGCAAGATCTGCTGGGGCGGCCATTAACCAGTACTGTACAGGCACCGCACTGGCCAATGCCACAGCCATATTTTGTCCCCAGCAAATTAAATTGATCGCGCAGCACCCACAGTAAAGGTGTGTTCGGATCGACATCGACCTCACGGCTCTCGCCATTTAATTGAAACCTGATCATAGAGACCCCTGCTTTATGTTCGTGTTATTCACACCTTACCCGCGAGACAGTTAAGTCGGAATACAGGCCCCTAGCGAATTGTCGCCCAGGCATCGTGCTTACCCGCATCTGGGTCATCCTGCAGACCCGACGTGGTATCAAACACCATCGTCTGGCGCGATGCCAGGTCATAGGCAGGCCAACCAGGATCGCCGGTTCGAATAAATGCTATCCAGGCAGCGTGCATGATGTCCGCAAGTGCTTGAGGACTTTCACCGGGCCCAATAAAGAGACCAACACCTGGTTTATTGAGGTTGTCAAAAACAAACGGTATTTCCAACGCATGGGTAGACTTTAAATGCGCTGCGCGCGACTCCCAACTAAACAAATACATCCACGTGTTATTGCTATTGAGCCGAGCTTCTGCGAGGCGCAAGGCAGGCACACGAAAACTGTGATCGGTCCACAAAGCGATGGATAACTCGGTCGTCGACGCATCCGGATATAGTTGCCGGTATGCCGCGATCAGTGCCTCACCGCCGCCGTAGCTATCCGCCAACCTGCTAAGTTTCTTCGCATCAGACTTACCCATTAGAAACAGAGTTGCTTCGTCCTTGTTGGTTCCCGTCATGACGGGGACATCGGCGCTTATGCCGTCCTGAATAGTCAGCAACGGACTGCGCGGCAACACCGCACTGCCTTCCACCGGATAAAAAGCCGACACCCCATCAAGGCGCGCATTCATATCCGCAGCCATTTCAGCATCAACCTTTCTCTGAGCCTCAAGTATGGCATCAGCAGATAGTGCTAACAGCCCCGTCATGTCGCCAACGTCTAGCGTGGTGAGAAACGCGTCAGCGACGATCTTGCCCGCAGCCTTGCTCAAAGTATGTTGAGCACCACCGCTTTGGGAGATGGCGCGCTGGAATAATCCTTGCGCTCGAGGTGAACCCAGCAAGGTGCAAACACTAAAGCCCCCCGCCGACTCTCCTCCAATGGTGATTTGATCCGGATCGCCGCCGAATTTTTCGATATTGTCTCGCACCCACTCCAGCGCCACAATCTGATCTAAAATGCCATTAAGACCCGATGTCGCGTAATCCGCACCGAACCGAGACAGGTCGGTGAACCCCAGCGCGCCGAGTCGATAATTGATGCTGACCGTAACAACATCGCCGTTCTTCGCAAACTGTGTGCCGTTATACCAAGGTACCGCACCCTGCCCGGTGCGATATGCACCGCCGTGAATCCAAAAAAATACAGGCCGCTTTTGATCATCAGCCGCAGGGGTCGCAATATTCAGGAACAAACAATCCTCATCCCAGCGTACTGGCACAGACCCAGTCATACCCCCGGTGACAAGCTGCGGAGCGGCCTTGCCAAAGCGCGTCGCGTCGCGCACCTCGCGCCAGCCCGGATGTGGTTGTGCCGCCTGAAAGCGCCGCGCGCCAGTGGGCGGCGCCGCGTAGGGAATACCAGAGAAAAGTAGTACGTCATCTTTAACGACGCCCTGGACTGGGCCACTCTTTGTTGACACTAGGGTTGTCACTTGGGTTGACACTAGGGTTGACATATCATCACCTCAAATTTTTCAATGAATCGGTACGCAGGACAACCCGGTTGCCACGCTGCAAGCCTATCGTGGCTTTTGCTTATCCTCAGATTGTACTGACCACGAGGGACTGTCACAACTTTGCCCCGATAGCGGCTGACGCTCGGCTGACTGTCAGCTGACTATCGGCTAACTGTTGACTCACTCTAGACTCACGCTAGACCATCAAACAGCGCTTCCACCTGCGCATCACTCAGGGTAAATTATATGCATGGATTCTCTCAATATACCCACCCTCGATATCGGTCGCCTAGCAGACGATCCCCACGTCATAAAAAGCATCGGCGATGCCTGTGCTGACTGGGGTTTTTTCCAAGTTGTGAATCACGGTATCGATCCTGACTTATGCCGCCGCTTCCTAGATGCTTGCCAGACTTTCTTTCATGCACCTGACAGTCTCAAACGCGCGGTCTTACGCAGCGCCGACAACCCCATGGGGTACTTTGACGAGGAGCTCACGAAGAACCAGCCGGACTGGAAGCAGATATTCGATTATGGCGCAGACTGGCGCGACCCCTCAGCTGACTATCATTCTCGTTGGCCCGCTGCCATGCCAAGTCTTGAGGGTATTTTGCGCGAATGGTTTGAGGCCTGCGAAGATTTAAGTGTGCGCCTGATCACAGCCATGGCCCAATCACTTAAGATTGCACCCGACATTTTGTTAACGAGCTTTACGCCCACACATACCAGCTTCGCGCGGATTAACTATTATCCTCTGTGTGAGCGCCCGCAGACAGACAACAGTGATGGACACCTAGGCATTCATCCCCACACTGATTCAGGCGCACTGACGGTGCTGTTACAGGATGAAGTCGCGGCGCTGCAGGTTCTCCGACAGGGACATTGGCATACGATTGAACCCGCCGCTGACGGGCTGATTATCAACATTGGCGATATGCTTCAAGTCTGGAGTAATGACCAGTTCACCGCGCCGCAGCATCGCGTTCTGGCTTCAAGCCAGCGCGAACGTTTTAGCGCACCATTTTTCTTTAACCCGGCAAACAATACTGACTGCGTGCCACTAACCGGCCCGGCGCCCCTATATCGACCGGTTAACTGGGGGCAGTTTCGCCAAGCGCGCGCTGCGGGTGACTATGCCAATGTCGGTGAAGAAATCCAGATCAGCCAGTTCAGGCACTAAACGCTGCGAAGCGACTATCAGAGTCCAAAGTTTATAGCTCAGGTTACACAGACTATAGGCGATCACGAGACGGTAAGTAACCATGATGCGAGCGATGCTGCACGACCCTGCTACCAAAACAACGCTTAGCGGCGGCGTTGAACTCCTTCCACAATGGCGAGATAGCCAACAACTGCTGTGGCTCGACCTTGCAGATGAAGACAACGCGGCAGAAATGACCTTCTTGATGACGGAGTTCAATATTCACGAGTCGGTTGTCTATAGCGCCCAACGTGACCGTCACCCCCCAAAATTTGAAGCCTTCGACAACTATTATTTTCTGCTACTCAAGGGGCTGTCGAAAGACTCTACCGGTATCAATTTCGAGACCTTACAAATCAGCATGTTGGTGAGCGAGCGGTTTTTCATTACCCGTCACAACGACGAATCTAAGAGTATTGGTCGTCTCTGGGATCTCTGCCTGCGCGAACCCGACACGTTCGACAAGGGCTTATCGTCGCTGCCACCTCGACTGGGCAAGCTGATTGTCAATCGCTATCTGGATATGTTGTTCGACATAGAAACCAATCTCGATCTGATTGAGCAAGGCCTACTAAACCATGACCCGAGCAATGATCAGCTCGGACTACTCACCATCTATAAGACGCGCCTGCGAGTTATGTCTCGATTATTCAACTACCACGAGCAAATCTTCAATCAGCTACGTCACAATAGCGAGATTACCCAAGGACAGCTTCTGGTCCACGAATTCAACGATACTTACGAACAGCTGGAGCGCACCTCGTCACTGACACGCATGTATTACGACCTGTCTGACGACCTCATCAACTCCTCTATCTCCATGGCTTCACATCGCCTAAATGGCATTATGAAAGTGCTCACCATCATCACAGCAATTTTTGTTCCCTTAAGCTTTCTCGCGGGACTCTATGGCATGAACTTCGAGGTCATGCCCGAATTACGCTTTGAGTATGGTTATTACGCACTCCTCGGACTCATGCTTTTTGTCGCCACCTCACTGCTCGTCATTTTTCGCATTAAGCGTTGGCTGTAGACAACTGACTATAATTCGCCGACCCGTGCACCAGAACGCATTTTCTTAAGGGAATACAGACCTATCAACGAATTTCTGCTGGATTGGCTCAACCAACATCAAAAGTACGCGCTGTTCCTAATACCCGTAATCGCTTTTGCTGAGGCCTGCCCAGGTATTGGCCTCGTCGTCTCTGGTGTTATTTTGCTCGGTGTCTGCACTACCATGTACACGCAGGAGATCGCGACTTTAACGCAAATGCTGCCGTTGGCATTTATCGGTGCCTGCTTATCAGACCATCTGGGGTTCTATCTTGGCCGCTGGATCGGCCCAGCTTTCCACGAGACCGGTCTCGCCCAGCGCCGCAAAGATATACTCGACAAAGCTGAAAAATTGTTCCGCAATCACGGGGCCTTCGCCATTATCTTCGGCCGTCTGATGACGGCCATTCGTAGCCTGATACCGCTACTCACCGGCGTCAGCGGTATGGGCCGCCTGCACTACTCACTGGTGGATATAGCCGCCTGCGCTATATGGACGGCCGGGTTAGGGTTATTGGTCGTTGGTCTCGACAACGTCATCGGTAGCTGGTGATGTTGCTGACGTGGATAGCGACAAGACACGCCCATCAAGCGCTATCGGCGGTGTTAATCCCAACACGTTGGCCAGTGTTGGCGCAATGTCAACGCTGTGAGCAGGGCCACTAACAGTACCCGCAGTAACACCGAAACCGGAAAATATTAACGGAATTTCACGATCATACGAATACAGTGATCCGTGCGAGGTCCCCGTGCCATCGGTTCTGGCAACGCAATCGGGATAGATTTGCAAAAACAGGTCACCACTTCGATCAGCTACCATAGAGTTACGCAGTAAACGTGCTTCCTCTGTCTGGCTCTGGTAAAGCTGGTCGCGCGTCCAGACATGTTTGATGACATCAACATCTGCTAAATAACTGCGCAATTCAGCTTCTATCTCGCCATAGTCGAGTTCATGCTCACTGATAAATTTCTCATTAATATAGACCTGCCCATTAGAAAACTTTATCAATGCATCAGGCAATGCGTAGGGAAATGTATACTGCCAGAAAACATTCCAGTAGAGGCCAGCCGCCAATCGTAACGGGTCGATACGACCTGTCGTATCGGGACATTGAGACTCACCCAATGTCTCACGCCATTCAGGTAAGTCAGCCACGCCATGATCCGCTGACAAAACCACTAGGTACTGACCGGCACCAACTTTCTCATCCAGATCATCAAACAAGTTCAGCAGCAGTTGATCAATATTAGCGAGTGTCGCTTGCGACTCCGCGCTGTGAGGACCATACAGATGCCCCACTGTATCGACGGCTGACAAGCTGATCGCTAGCAAATCTGTCGCGGGACCTTGCCCCAGCTGTTCATGCTCGATCATCTGCAACGCCAGTTCTATCGTTAGCGCATCAAGGTAAGGTGAAGCTTTAATTTGCTCGCCAATGGTATCAGGATCACCAGCACCTAGAGGATGACCGCTAGTACGCAGAAATTTAGTGGCCTCGCCTTGATAGTCATCGGCGCGCGCATCACCTGCGGGATGCAACCACCGAGGTGGCAATCTGGCAGCTAACGTCGAGTCACCGTTGAACGCCCTGACATAGTCAGGTAGTTCAGCCATGTAATAGCCGCTTGTCGTGAACGTCACCGTGTCCTCATTGAACCAGTAAACGCCATCTGGATGCTGCCCACCCAACATGACCGCCGCACGGTCTTTGCCCGAAACGGAGAATACACGCGATTCTGGACTTGCCGCCTTAAGCCAGTCACCTAGGGTGTCGACTTTCAACGCACGCGGAGATCGATTTTTTGTACCACCAATTACTCGCGCCTTATTATCGCTGTCGTCAATGCAATAGCGCTCCTCCCAAGCCTGGCGATCCACATAACTATTGCCAGCAATACCAGCTCGGCTTGGCTGAACGCCAGAAAGTATCACGGCGTGACCCGGACACGTGGTCGTGACACCATGATCGAGGGTTGAGTCGACGTAGTTACGCCCTTCCTGCAACAAACGCCCTAGTCCACCCGGCCATTCTCCTAGCAGACGGTCTTTGCGCAACTGATCGACCGAGATCACCACCACCAGCTGCGGCTGTGGTGTTTTGTCATCAACTATGGCGTTGACATCACTGATTCCATTGACGACCGTCATCGCCTCTTCGCCGGCCTGTAAGAGCGTCGTAACGCTGAGTAAAAACAATCCGATTAACGCTCGGCACCCATATCTATTCATTGCAGTCATTTACTTTCCACCGTCACGGCCTTTAACCGAGTCATTGCATTTATGGTAATCGGGATATCGGGCAAGTCCGCCATGTCCCCCTTGAAGCTGGTAGGAACTTCACTCATCGTAACAACCACCGCCATACCACTCACCACATGACCGAATACTGCATAACCGAACGTTTGGCACGTCTGTGGTTTGTTAAGCCCACGCTCAAGCGCCCGCAGACGTGACTTTTCGTCCTTGCGGCTGCAGCTTTCGGGGCTGTGGTCTAAGCTGGCGTTATCGCGGGTATTGATAAAAAACTGACGGCCAGCGCTGTCGATTTCATCATTACGGGCGTAGGCGATAGTACCGGCTATATTGAAGAGTCCGTTATCAGCCTCATTGACAATCATATCGCCCTTTTCAACGTCCGATAAATCTACGCGATAACCGCCAGCCTGGACGAGAAAGTCGGGGATAACCCGGTGAAATATCGTGCCGACGTAGCTGCCGTCATCAACATATTTAAGAAAATTGGCGACCCCTAGAGGGGACTCGTCAGCATCCAGTTCAACGACAATATTGCCCAGACTCGTGCTGATGTTAACCCGCGGCTGTTCGGCCAGCGCCCTTTGCATAAAATATTCAGGAAACAGCACAAAAACACTCAGCAGCATGCAAACAGTTGTTAGGCTGTTGCTGGCCAAAAAACCCTGTTTTCCCAAGCTGAGGGTACTCCTGTTGCTTTGAACAATCACGGTAAGCAATCGTTGTAGAACGCGTGAATGCAGCGCGGCCTGCATTCTACCTTCTCACAAGTTACATTGAATAGATCAAGCCCGCATAAAGGCCGCAACAATATCTATCGACATAAGCCGCAGGCGCTTCTATCAGAACAAGCCGCAGGCGCTTCTATCAGAACAAGCCGCAGGCGCTATTCACCAGAGCAAACCGCAGGCGCCATCAATCGGCATACGCAGCTGGCGCCACAAAACCGCCCTGCACCTTAGCAACCTGACGCGCAAACTCAATGGTTACCCGGTCGCCCATTTCCCTGCCAACAACTTGCACGCCAATGGGCAGCTGCTGCGCATCGAGGCCCGTCGGCACAACGGTGGACGGCAGATAACTGACGCCGGTCAACCCTGCCCAAAAAATTTGCTCGAAGTAGGGCCGGGGCTCGTTATTCACAGTCAGCGTGCGTTGTGATCCCTGCGGATTATGATCATGCGGGAACGCTGACGTCACACACATAGGTGTGAGCAACACATCCCATTGCTTAAAAAATTCATGCCAGGCCCAGCGCAGATGAGTACGCTGCTCGTTATATTGATGCCATTCTCGATAATATAACGTCGATGCCTTTGTTACTTGTGCCAGTGCGCCTTCGTCGCCTGCTGCAAGCCCTTGGCGGCGTGCCAGACTCTGCTCGAAGATCTCGTCTGACTGACGAGCCGACATAGCAGAGTGCAGCAGATTGAAGTACGCATGATGTGAAGCGGCAACGTCAAAATTGGGTCGCACGTTGTAGTCAACCTGACCGCCAGCGTCTTCCACAAGTTTGGCAACCTGCAGCACCCGCGCTTTGATAGTCTCATCCACTGGCGCCATAACATCGTCAGCCCAAACCGCTACTTTAAACTCACCCAACGATTTTTGTCGCGGCACGGGTAGTTCAAGGCGCCAGCCGGGCACATGTAGATCATCAGCACCACCGACGATGTCCATGACTAGCGCGAGATCCTCGGCACTGCGCGCCAGCGGTCCAATCACGGAGATATCTGATGGTGTGAGAATACCGGGTAGCGAATGACCGCGCATGGGCAAAACACCCCAGGTTGGTTTGTGCCCGAACACACCGCAGTAATGGGCTGGGTTGCGAATTGAGCCACCTATATCTGAACCCATTTCCAGACCCGTAAGCCCCGCCGCCAGCGCCGCCGCCGAGCCGCCTGAAGAACCCCCGGGGGTACGGGTCAGGTTGTGCGGATTGTTAGTCGTGCCGTAAATATCGTTGTAACTTTGGAAGTCTGCCAAGGCAATAGGCACGTTAGTCTTACCAAAAATGACAGCCCCCGCTCGCTGCAAGCGCTGGCAGGCAACGGCATCCTGAGTCGCAACATTGTCTTTGTGCAACGGATAACCATGGGTTGTGGGCAATCCCTCAATATCGTACGACTCCTTAACGGTTATCGGTACGCCATGCAAAGGACCCCAAGATTCACCCCGGGCCAGTGCGGCATCAGCGTCAGCAGCACGGGCCCGAGCCTTACCCAGTTGCGTGACGACAACCGCGTTAATGTCACCGTTGTAACGCTCAAGCCGTTGCACATAATGCTCAAGGAGTTCCACACTACTGATTGATTTATCCCGAATCTTCGCTGCTAATGTTGTCGCATCAGCAAATGCTAACTCATCCATAGATTTTCCTTTGCATGCTTGAAAATGGGATATCTAGAATATGCCAGCCGACGTATTGGAACAAGCGGCGCACTTTCCCCATGGCGCTGAACGCGTTACGATCTAAACCACGTGCTGCTCGCCACCATCTGTTTCATCGACAGCGGCATTGGGCTGTTTACTCAGCTTTTTCGTAGTATCCAATAATTGAGCGTGATTCAACAACGTGTTATCCCGCTGCGTGTTGTTCACCCTAAGGCGGAGACCTTATGCCAGACGATTTGACTGCTTTTCGTGCCGAAACTAGAACTTGGCTAGAAGAAAATTGCCCAACCGGCGCCCGAGGCCCGGGATTTATTCCATGGGGCAGCCAAAAAATCGATCTTCAACCAGACACAGCGCTATGGCTGCAGCGCATGGCTGACAAGGGCTGGACCGTACCTACCTGGCCTAGTGAGTACGGCGGTGCCAGCGCTTCGCGCGAAGAATATATGGTCATCCAGCAAGAAATGCGCCGCATTGATGCACGTCCTGCGCTCACGGGCCGTGGCATTAACTATATCGGCCCGACCATATTAGAGTTCGGCACCGACGCCCAAAAAAACAAATGGCTGCCGCGCATGGCGCGTGGTGATGGGGGCTGGTGTATGGGCTACAGCGAACCCGCAGCTGGTAGCGATCTTGCGAACTTACAAATGCGCTGCGTTGATGCTGGTGATGAATGGCGCCTCAATGGCTTGAAAATATGGACGTCCGACGGCCTTCAGGGAGACTGGATCTTTTGCCTCGTACGAACGGCACCCGACAAACCCAAACATGATGGCATCAGCCTCGTGCTAGTCAACATGGATCAACCCGGCGTGCGGGTACGCCCCATCCAGCTAATCAGCGGCGACTCACCCTTCGCCGAGACCTTTTTTGAGGACGCCAGCGCCGCCAAGGACGACCTTATCGGCCCCATCAACCAAGGTTGGAATGTGGGTAAGCGGCTGCTTCAGTATGAACGCTCAGTCCATGGTGGGGTCAATACTAGCGGCGCCCAGGTCGATAGCAAAACCCAATCGCTTGCAGATATTGCTCGGCAGTACCTTGGCACAAGCCCCGACGGTATGCGTCTTGGCGACGCACACTTTCGCCAGCGCCTGACGAGCCTCGAGATGAACGCGCAGGCTTATGCACTGACACAGCGCCGGGTATTAGCAGAGACACATAACAACGCCCCGTCGTTGGCCACCTCAATCCTCAAGGTCAAAGGTGCGGAATTTACTAAGGAGCGGGCTGAAGTCTTGCAGCAAGCCATGGGCAGCCGTGGTTTTGGCTGGGAAGCGACAGGCTTTACGGATAGTGAGATTGAAGCGAATCGCGATTGGCTAACGACTCGCGCCGTGTCAATCTATGGCGGCACGAGCGAGATCCAGAAGAACATTATCGCTAAGCGGGTTCTCGGCCTGCCTGACTAGCGCTATTAACAGCATCTCTAACGAGCAAACGGCAAGTTGCCTAATTACAAATTGCCTAATTAACGGTAGCCTTCCGCGATGGGAACCCGCGGCAGGCGCCACCACGCTGCATCACAAGCGGCCAGCAATTCGTCGTCTAGTGTTAGCTTAAGCGCCGCAAGATTAGCATCTAGCTGCTCTGGTCGGCTGGCACCAATGATCGCTGAGCTCACACCTTTCTGCGCCAACACCCAGGCCACCGCGACAGACACCAGATTCATATCCCTTGCCTCAACGATCGCTTTCAACGTATCGACTTCCTCGAATTGGGCGTCATGCCAGTAACGTGCCTGGTAACGCTGCGCTGCCGTACCTAGCGTAAAGCGCGTGCCCGCCTGTGGTTTTTGACCCGGTGCATACTTGCCTGACAGAAACCCGCCCGCTAGCGGGTTGTAAACGAGGACGCCGAGTCCGGCATCACATGCCAGCGGCAGCAGTTCGGTCTCAATCTCCCGATACAACAAATTATACCGCGGCTGCACTGACTGATAGCCCGCAACACCCAGTTTGTCAGCCGCCCGCAACGCCTGCCCGAGTCGCCAGGCAGGATAGTTAGAACACCCCGTGTATCTGACCTTGCCCGCTGTCACAAGGTCGTCAAAAGCGCGTAAGGTTTCTTCAATGGGCGTTTTCGGATCGAAACCGTGGCTTTGATAAATATCGACGTAATCAGTTTGTAAGCGCTGCAGGCTTTTATCGATAGACTCGATGATGTGTTGACGCGATAACCCTCGGTTATTTGGACCACCGCGGGTTGGCGCAAAGCATTTAGTCGCAATGATCAAACTGTCACGGTTACCCCGCGTTTTCATCCAACGGCCGATAATCGCTTCAGTCTCGCCAATGGTCTCACGGGTGCCACCTAACGGATAAGCATCAGCCGTGTCCAAAAACGTTAAACCACTGTCTACGGCTTTATCGAGAATGGCATGGGAACCAGCTTCATCGACTTGTAGACCAAAAGTCATGGTGCCAAGACACAAGACGGGGACTTCTAAACCATGATTGCCAAGTCTTCTGTTCTGCACAATCCACCTCACTGATAACGAATAAAATCAGTGCAGTAAACGCATTTGACAACAAAATAACAAGTGCAGCCAGCGTCCAAACGGCACATTGGCCTGACCAACATGCACTTGTTGTTCGTCGCCTATTGGCTGACCGCGGCGGAACGCCGCAGCCACGCGGGCATTTGCAAGCTTCGTAAAGCGTATGGAACCATCAGCATAGCCGGCGTAATAATCAGCGTCAGCAAGGTCGCAAAACTTAAACCAGAGACGATCGCGGAAGCCAATTGCACCCAAAAAGACGCCACTGGACCGCCCATCTCAAACTCTCGACTAATCAAGTCGATCGATACACCACTTGCCATGGGTAGCAAACCAAACCCCGTGGTAAACGTCGTCAGAAAAACCGGCCGCAAGCGCAGGCAACCGGTTTGTATGATGATCCGCCGGATGTCCCACTCCGGGTTTTCTGCTCGCAAGTAGTTGAACGTATCGATCAGCACAATATTGTTATTCACAATAATACCCGCCAACGCCACAATCCCGACGCCGGTCATAATGGCGCTAAAAGGTTGTCCAAGAATGATCAATCCCAAAAGGACACCGACCGTTGACATGATCACTGCAGAAAGAATCAGCGCCGCTTGATAGAAACTATTGAACTGGGTCACTAACAATATACCCATCAATGCCAGTGCCAGCGTGAATGCCGTGCCTATAAATGCCATGGAATCGTTCTGTTCTTCATTGGCACCACGGAATACTAACTCTAGCGACGGGTCGAGCTTAGCCGTCGCAAGCCATGTCTTAATCTCTTTTACCTTATCGTCAGGCAGCACGCCCTCGGTGGTATTCGCTCGTACGTACATAATGCGTTCACCGTTTTGACGAAAAATCGTGCTCACCTTGGGCTTCGCTTTACGCTCAACAAAACTACTGATGGGTACCTGGCCCTGCGGCGTGCTGACCCGCAACTCATCTAACTGAGTGATCGCTCGATATCGCTCAGGGTAGCGCACTCTGATATCCACCTCGTCGTCGACATCGTCTGGGCGGTATTTACCTACCAACACGCCGTTGGTGATTAACTGGATCGCCGCCCCGACGCTGGCAATATCTGCGCCCAACATGGCAGCTTTGGCGCGATCGACGTCAATTTCCCATTCTATACCAGGCACCGGGGCCGTATCGTCCACAGCAATCAGTCCCGGCAGTGTATCCATAAATTCATGAATCCGACGGGTCTCTCTTGCAAGGATGCCAAGGTCGGAGCCCATAATTTGAATCTGAATGTCTTTACCCACCGGCGGGCCATTCTCAACTTTACGAATCTCCGCTCGAACGCCGGGTATGTTAGCAATCGCATCGCGATATGCCTGCTCAACCTCGTAGCCGTTCACATCGCGTTCACGACGATCTGAGATTTCAATAAACATGCTGCCGATCTGATCAGCCGATGAGCCCCCACCAAGGCCGACACTGGTACCGTTACTGCCGGAACGCGTGTAGACGCTTTTAAAGTTGCCCTGAGCCAAAACATGGCTCTCGACGTTAGTGACAATGTCGCGTATTTCCGAGGCAGAAAAATTGCCCCTTGCGGCGACATCCACACCGGTAAACGTTGGATCGACATCAGTAAAAAATTGCGTACCGTGATTAGCCTCACCATACCAACGCACAATACTAAACAGCACCATCATTGCAATGCCAACAACCACAAATGGATGGTTGGTAGTAAACGTCAACACTCTGGCATAGGCGCCAAGAGCACCACGCAATTCACTGAACCGACCTTCGTCGACCAGTTGATTGACGTTGTCAGCTTTCGGGTCCTTTTGGACTTTACTAAATAGCGCACCCAGCACAGGCGCAAACAACAGGGCATATAGCAAGGAGCCTGCCATAACGGCGAAGACCGTCACCGGTAGATATTTCATGAAGCCTCCGGTCACGCCGGGCCAAAACATAAGTGGCAAGAATGCCGCCAGCGTCGTACCGGTCGACGCAATTACCGGCCAGAGCATACGATCAATGGCGTAGACATAAGCATCTTTGGGCTTGCGACCTTTGCTCATCTCTCGATCGGCGAGTTCAACAACAACGATTGCACCATCAATCAACATGCCCAATCCCAATAGCATGCCAAACATCACCATGAAATTGTAGGTATAGCCCAGCTGCTTAACAATAATAAAGGCGAACAAAAAAGAAAATGGAATGCCCATAGCGACAAGCAATCCGGAGCGAAGCCCTACTGCCGCAACTACGACGGTCAAGACCAAAAACATGGCGGTTGATATATTGCCCTGCAGCGTGCTGATCTGCTCCATGGTCTCAGGTGCTTGGTCAGCCATATAGCCGACCTCGACGTTAGCTGGATAGCCCAGCTGTAAACTCTCAACCACTAGCTTGACTTTAGCGACGGCTTCAACCAACGACACGCCTTTGCGTTTGGAAACCTCTACGGCAACAGCTGGGATACCGTTGGCGCGCGTGTAGTTCTTAGCATCCTTAAAAGTGCGCCTGATGGTGGTGACATCTCGTAGCGTAATGACGCCGGCGGACGTTGCAGTCACGGGGATAGACAAAACATCCTCGGCAGTTTCGATCAGGCTAGGAATTTTGACACTAAAGCTACCTCGACCCGTATCCACCGCGCCAGCAGCAATCAATCGATTGTTGCGTGCCACCGCAGCGACTAATTGGTCGTTAGTGATGCCATAAGCCTCAAGTTGGGCAGGGTCGATCACCGCTTCCAATAGCTCCTCACGCTCACCGTTTAGGTTTGCCTCCAATACCTCCGGCAGCCCTTCAAGTTCATCCTTTAGCTCCCTTGCCAATCTGTACAGCACGCGGTCTGGAACACTGCTACCACCCAGACTGATCGTAATGATCGGGAAATCGGTAGCTGAAACTTCGTTTATAATGGGCTCTTCGGCACTGGCCGGAATCTTGACTTTGGCCTTATCAACAGCTTCGCGAACATCCAGTAGGGCTTGACTAGAATCGAAGCTATAGTCAAAACGAACGACGATCGTCGCTGCGCCTTGGCTAGAAAAAGAATTAATTTCCTCAACCCCGGTGATGGTTTTGAGCTCCAACTCCATCGGGCGGGCCAAAAGCCGCTCAGCATCTTCCGGTGAAATTCCCTCATGGGGCACGGTAACAATAACGATAGGCACCGAGACATCTGGATTGGACTCAACGGGAATACTTAGGTAAGCCATCACGCCAGAGATGATAATCACCGTCAGCAATGACAGGATAGTTCTCGACCGATCCATACAGGCAGCAATATAATTTGACATGTTATGACTCAAGCTCGTCGGCACAAAAGGGGGGGGATTAGGTCTTTACGATTGCAGCCAGCGGGGTCACGTCAACATTCACTAGCTGGCCGTCAAACACTTCTTCTTGGCCCACAGTGATAAGGCGAATCTGTAATGGCAACCCAGTTACCCAAACGCCCGCAGCTTCCTCGCTAACAATCTTCACCTCATAAAAGCGCACAATATTCGCGTCATCAACAATCCGGACGCCCACGTTCCCAACATCATTTAATACCAGCGACGCGGGTGAAATCCGATGTGCTTTATCGGCCCCGACAGGCACCTGCATTTCAGCGGTCATCCCTGAACGCATTCCAGGTCCTGCACCGCGAACAGTGACTTCGATCGGGAAAGTGCGCGTTGCGGCGTCAGGCGCGCGACCAATAAAACTCACTTCACCAATAAAGTCTTGGCCGGTGATGAGCCTACCGTTGACCTTGTCACCCAACGCGACCAGACCGATGCTTTTTTCAGAAATCTGCCCGACAACCAGCATAGGGTCAATCTCCATTATGCCCACACAAATGTCTCCTACTTTAAGGTAGTCACCAACTTCAACGGGCTGATCATCGATTACGCCGTCAAAGGGCGCTAGTATTCGCGTTTTCTGCAACGTTAGGTCAGCTTGCTGTGCGCGAGCTTTCGCTGTCTCAAGCGAAGCATTGGCTCTGGCAACATTTATTTCGGACTGCAACCCGCGTTTTTTAAGGTCGAGCACGCCATCGTACTCAAGCTTAGCACTGGTCAGCAGGGCGCGAGCCTCATTGAGCTCGCTTTGCCGGGTATCAACAGCAATCTGGCACAAGAGATCACCGGCTTTCACCTGACGACCTTTGACTGCTGGCAGCGCCTCTATGCGGCCAGGAATCTCTGATTTCACCTTTACCATACGATTAACTTGGGTTTGGCCACGCACGGCTAGTAGCTGCTGACGTAGCGTCGCGACACTCTCTACACCACGTACAGTGCGCGCCTGCGCTTTTTGTGCGGCCGGATCTACCTCGTCAGCAATAACAACACTGGGGACTAGTTCGCCGGACAGCACCCAACCAATCATGACGAAGGCAATGAAACCGGCAATTACGCCTTTGTTACTCAAAAGTATGTACTCCTTTCACGTAGCGCTGTCGGTAGGAAATGCAGGCTACAACCCGCATCGCCTTACGCTTTATCAGCGACATCGTCAAACCCAATTTTACGAGCCCGTAGTCTAAGCGGGTCACTCATTTAAAACAAACTTGTTCAGCTTGGTTGGCCGATTTGCGTCAGACAGTATCACTTCATTCTAGTCGTTTACCCACGCAGATGGGACAAATGCCCATTAACCGGGATGAAACGAAACGAGGAAATGCTTGCCTAGGGTGCTATCCTAGCGTTTCATCACTCTATGAAGCATCCGCAGGATAACCTGCTTAGGCTAATCGTTTATGGAAATCATCAGTACTGCTCTGGTCTTCTTCTTGATCATGGACCCGCTGGGCAATATCCCGCTGTTTCTCGCTGTGCTCAAGGACGTTGATGCGAAGCGTCATCTGTTTATTATTTTTCGCGAGTTGTGTATCGCCTACGTTGCGCTGCTGGGCTATCTATTTCTCGGCCGTTTTGTCCTCGATTTTCTCGGTCTGTCTCAAGAGGCCATCGAAATCTCTGGCGGCATCATTTTGTTCTTGATCGCTCTGCGAATGATTTTCCCGGTCCCAAACGGAATTTTTGGCGACAGCCACGACGGCGAGCCGCTCATTGTGCCATTGGCGATTCCCGCCGTGGCTGGCCCCTCTATCATGGCCGTGCTGATGTTAATGACCACCACGCAGCCCATGCTACCGCTTTTCGTCTCTCTGACCGGTGCTTGGGTGCTGACTGCGGCTATTCTGCTCTGTGCGTCGCCACTGCATAAGATGCTGGGTCGCCGAGGTCTAATCGCTATAGAACGCTTAATGGGCATGCTCCTCGTTATGATGTCGGTACAGATGATGCTCAACGCGCTGCGGTCGTTTGACTGGGCAGCAGGCTAACGCACTGGTCAAACTTATTCATCGAACTCATTTTCAACTCTCTTTTTTTAACACCTAAAATATGGAGCGCAACATGGGCAAATTAGATCAACAACAGGTCGTCATCATCGGCGGCACTGACGGCATCGGCTTGGCCACAGCGGCCATGGCGAGCGCTGAAGGCGCCGAGGTCTGGGCAGTCGGTCGCAATCCCGAGCGTATTGCCGCCGCTAAGAAAGCTTATCCCGACATCACCTTTTCGAGCTTAGACATCCATGATATTGAAGGTCTTGAAACGCTGTTCAAACGTGTCGGCAAAGTCGACCATGTAGTCGCCGCCGCTACCGGCGCCAACCGCACAATGGCTCCGTTTTTGGAGCAGAACCAAGATCAATTTCGCGCAGCATTTGAGAAGTTCTGGGGCTACTGCAATGTAATTCGCCAAGCAGCACCTTTTTTGACCGCGCAAGCCTCGATAACATTGGTCAGCGGCTCACCGGCACGAAAATGCCAGCCCGGCATGAGCTCTATCTCGTGCGTAGGCAACGCCGTTGAGGGTCTTATGCGTGCGTTAGCCGTCGAGATGGCGCCCCATCGAGTCAATGTGGTCGCCCCCGGAATAATCCGTACCGGAATGACCGCGCATCTGGGCGACAAGCAAGATGCCGTACTCGGCCAAATGACTCAGCAGTTACCGATTCCCCGTCCCGGTCTGCCAGAAGAAGTCGCCAGCGCCATATTGCTAACCATGACCAACGCCTATATGACCGGCGCGACATTAGATGTTGACGGCGGTGTTCTGCTGCCCTGATCTCGCCGGATTCAGTAAGCGCGCCCGCAAGACCAACAGTGGGCTAGCGGGCAACCGCTTGCACCCGCTGTTCGACCTCCTGAAAAAGACATTTTTGAGTCAGCGAATCAATAACTTGATCTGCGGGCATCGGTCGGCTGTAAATATATCCTTGTACCAGGTCACAGCCATTACGACGTAAAAAATCCAGTTGGCCCGGAGTCTCGACGCCCTCGGCCAACACTTTGAGCTTAAGGTTTTGCCCGAGAGTGATAATAACCCGGGTGATCTCCTGATCATCTTCATTGGTTTCAAGGTCTTGAATAAATGACTTGTCGATTTTGAGTGTGTTTAAAGGAAAGCGCTTGAGATACGCTAGGGAGGAATAGCCCGTGCCAAAATCATCGATACTGATCGTCACGCCCAACGCACGCAATTGCTCAAGCATACGTATATTGTGCTCGACATTCTGCATAGCGATACCCTCGGTAATCTCCAAGGCCAAGCTATTCGGCGAAATACCGGTCTCAGCAATAATATTTTCCACCATAAGTACTACGTTGCTCTCAAACTGGCGTGCAGAGAGGTTTACCGCAACACGAAAGCCATTGAATCCCTCCTCATCCCAGCGCTTCAACTGCTCGCAGACCATTCTTAGAATCTGCTCCCCTAAGGGCAATATCAGACCAGTTTTTTCAGCTAAAGGAATAAACTCTTCCGGCGACACTTGACCTCGGGTTGGATGATACCAGCGCGCTAATGCTTCCATACTGACCAGCTTTCCGGTGTTTATATCAATAATCGGCTGATAATGGACCTCAAATCCTTGGTCTATCACGGCCTGCTGCATATAACTTTTGAGCTGAATATATTTTAAAGCCGACTCATACATACCTTGATCAAACATCACGTGAGAACCTCCTGCACCGGCCTTGGCTCGATGTAGAGCAGTGTCAGCGTCGCGAATTAGCTCGTCTGCTGTATGATAACCCTCTTGATGCAAAGCGATACCGGCACTCGCCGACACCTCCAACACCTGAGATTCAATCTGCAGGGGACGACTAACGGCATACTGAAGGCGCTGACAGGTCTCGATGGCACTGGCCGCAGAATCTATGGGGTCGAGCAAGATGGCGAATACATCACCGCTGATTCGCGACAGGGTGTCTTCGGGTCGAACGATATTTACCATGCGCTCACCTAGCTCTGTAAGCACCCTGTCGCCCTGCCCATGGCCCAGGCCTTCATTGATAGCACTGAAGCCATCAAGATCAAGAAAAATAACCGCAAAATGCCCCTGATCACCGCGTTTTCGACGCTGCAAAGATCGCTCTAGTCGGTTGATAAAAAGCGCACGATTAGGCAACTGCGTGACATCGTCGAAGAAAGCACTGCGCCTAATTTTTTCCTCTGCATCAAGTTGCGGCTGAATATTCCGAAAGGTAATAACAATTAAATCAGCCTTGCCTTGGTAGAGCACACTAACGCTAATCTCAACAGGAATGCGGCCGCCATTGAGACAATCGATATACTGCCGCATAGGCAAGCTTCGACGCGGCAAGGGTTGGCTAACGTAGCTATCAAAATCCAGCACGGCCTCACCAGGTAAGAATGACGCTAATGGTAGAACCGTCGCCAAACTACTGGTGCGGGCTTCGTAGTGACGCCAACCCGTGAGTTGTTCGGCAACAGGGTTCATCAGCAAAATTTGGCCCGACATATCGGCAGCTATCACCGCATCAGTGATATTAGCCAGCGTTGCATCCAGCCGTCGGTGGGTGTCGGCTAAATCGCGCTCGGCTTGATGCTTATACAACGCGATTTCAATGTTGATATTCAGCTCGCGATTATCGAACGGCTTTAACACGTAGCCATAAGGCTCTGAGACCTTAGCCCGCTCCAGCGTCGCATCGTTAGAATAGGCGGTGCAAAATATCACCGGAACATCATACTGGTGGCGGATTCTGATCGCAGCCTCAACACCATCCATCTCATCTTTGAGATTGATATCCATCAAAATCAGATCCGGACGCAAGCTCAACGCTTTCTCAACAGCTTCAAGCCCCCGCGTTGCGCTACCGATTACTTCGTAACCCATACGGGTCAATCGCGCTGTAATATCACGCGCCACAAGAACTTCGTCTTCAACGAGCAGTAGGGTTTTAGGCGGCATCTTTTATCTTCCTAGGAAATGAAATATTAAAGCGAGTACCCTCGTCAAAGCTGATACTCAACGTGCCATCAAGCTGCTGCGTGAGAATGGACACAATTTCCATACCCATCGTTGTTGCTACACTGATATCAAAGCCGGCGGGCAAACCGACACCATCATCTTGAATACTAAGTAAGTACTCACAGCCCTTAATCACAAAATCGATCCGAATCGTACCGCGACCGTGTTTACCGATAAATGCGTGCTTTAGTGCGTTTGAGATAAGTTCGTTGATAATAAGACCACATGGCACTGCCGACTCAATATCCAACGAAACATCTGCTACATGAATATCCAAGTTTACTGCCGCACCGGGTGTTTCATAGAAATGACACAGGCTGCTGGCTAACGTACGAATGTAGTCGTCAAAATCAATTTCTAGTAGATCATCAGACTGGTACAAGTTTTCGTGAATCAACGACATCGACTTGATTCGTAGCTGGCTCTCACCTAACAGTGTTGCAAAGTCTTCATTTCCATTTGTCTCAGCTTGGATATTTAACAGACTCGAGATTACCTGCATATTGTTTTTGACCCGGTGGTGAACCTCTTTCAGCAACAGTTCTTTTTCTCTCAGCGAAGTTGCCAGCTCTCGCTGCACTATCTTGTTCTCAGAAGCTTCATGTTCCAACGCACTAGTGCGCTCAGCAACTAACGACTCAAGATTCCGGCGATAATTCTCAAGCTCTTCCTCGGTGCGCTTCCTGCCAGTAACGTCCCGAGCGATACTGACAAACGCTGTCGCTTGGTCAGCGGCATCCCGAACCGCTGCGATCGTGACCTCCGTGGTCGTATCGACCTGACCCTTGCAGGACTTAACCTCGCCATGCCATCGACCTTGCTCTCTTAGTCCTTGCAAGGCCTTGTCAGCGTCCGTAGCGTCAGCGAACAGGAGGTTTAATATGGAGTGCCCAACGACATCCTTGGGAACAGCGCCAAGAATCAACTCGATTGCATTATTGGCATACATAATATTCTTGCTGGCGTCGGCGATGAGAACACAGTCAGTCGCCTCTTCTAGGGATTCGATGTACAGCTGTAACCTGTCGTTATAGCGCTTTTCTGCATCGCGCCTCAAACGCCTAGCATTCGCAATTTGTAACTGATAAAGACCAACCAAGCCGATTAGAAGATACCCCAAGTACGCCCACCAGGTTCTCCACAGCGGTGGATTAACGACGATAGCAATGGCGGCGCCTACTTCATTCCAGACACCATCATTGTTTGAGCCCTTGACCTTAAAGCTGTATTCACCTGCATCCAAATTGGTATAAGTCACTTGACGCGCGCCATTGCTATCAACCCAGTCACGATCGAACCCCTGCAGCATATAGCGAAACTGGTTTTTATCTGACGCGGTAAAGTCCATAGCGCTGAACTCAAAGCCGATAACAAAGTCATTGTAAGCAAGCGACAAATTCTGCAATCGCGATACTGGCTGGGCAAATTGTTGCGGCTGATTAAACTTCGAGAAACCGGTGATGCGGATTGGCGGCACGTAGCTATTGCCCTCAATCCGATCTGGATCAAACGCGTTGAAGCCGTTACTCCCTCCGAATAGGAAGCTACCGTCCGCCATTTTCAGGTAGGCACCGGAATTAAAATCGTCGCTCTGAAGACCATGACTCGCGTCGTAGCGTATGAACTCGCCGGAGGCAACATCCAGAACGCTCAAGCCTTTGCCACCGCTCACCCAGATTTGCTCCTGAGCATCCACCAACATGCCGTAAACAGCATCACTGGCAAGACCGTCAGCTTTCGTAAAACGCGTAAAACTATTAGTTTCAAGATCGAATCGATTCATCCCACTGTCTCGAGTACCGACCCACATCACATCATTGTGAGCGAGTAAAGAAATAACGTTATTACTGCTCAAACTCGATACGTCATCGGCGCGATGCACGATGCTTTGTGTAGCGCCGGTAACGGGGTCGAGCACCACAATTCCACCGCCGTCCGTAGCGATCCAGAGCTTGCCATCGGCAGCCTCTGCGATATCAAGCGTTCGCAAATCAGCAAAACTGCCCTCTATACCCGTTTCAAAACCACCCGTAGCACTACTGACGGCACCCGGGAAACGCTTGAACTTGCCATCACCAAGGTAAAGATTTACGCCGCCACCATAAGTCGTTAGCCACAAACGATCGTCACGATCTACATAGATTCGACTGATCGCATTGGAACTGATTGAGTCAGGGTCATCCGGATCATGCCTGTAAGACCCTACCACCTTGTCACCCTCTACCAGGCCTACGCCACCGGACATAGTACCAACCCAGAGTACGCCCTGATAAACCGCTAAGGACATCACAAGAGATTTCATAATACCCTCGTCAGTCACCGACATATTGACAAACCCAGGTATAGACTTATCCCATTTGCTGAGACCCTCGAACGTCCCTACCCAGACGTCTCCTTCAACAGATTCAGCAAAAGACGTAATTGAATTGCTCGTCAGAAAAATATTCTGAACGGCATTCTGTTTAAAGTGCGGGAACGTTTCGGTTCTCGCGTTCCATTTGCTAACGCCGTTAAACGTACCAACCCATATAACGCCGCCGGCGTCCTGAAAGAGTTCAAACACGGTGTTGTCGCTTATGCTGTGCACATCTGTCGGGTCTACGGTGTAACGCTCAAAACTTGCTAAACCTGGATCCCACAATTGCAAACCGCCGTCAGTGCCGATCCAAATGTCGCCGTCTACGTCCTTCAACAACGACCGCACTCTTGGAGATGCTGTATTAGTCATACGCTCAGCAGTTCCTGACGCCACATCAAAAATGCAAACCCCGCCATTAAACGTAGCCAACCAAAGCTTGCCTGGCTCTGCCTCGATGATCGAGCGAATATAGTTATCGCTAATGCTTGTCGGATCGTTAGCGCTAGAAGCGTAATGGGTAAAAGAGAGGGCGCTTTCATCAAATAAATTTAAACCGCCCTTCTCCGTACCGATCCAAATACGTTTTTGACTATCCTCAAAAACAACGCGAACGCTGCCGCGACTCAAAGATTCTGGATCCCGCGGATCGTGCTTGAAATGCGCCAGTGAACGGTCCGGCTGCATGATAACTAGACCCGAGCCTGTACCGATCCAAATGCGACCGGAGGAGTCTTCAAACAGGCTATGGACGATGTATCGTTGATCGCTTGCGGCGCCGTCGGCAGTGGCTTCCAGTGAAATAAATTCAAAATTATCGCGCGCATCGTTGTAGCGATTTAGACCTGAGTCGGTTCCCACCCAAAGATCGCCGCGGGAATCGACCAGCAGATCCCAGATGGAATCGTGGGACAAAGAACCAGGATCATCGTCTAGGTGATAGAACGTCTTGAAATTGTAGCCGTCATACCGATTCAGGCCCTCTTGTGTCCCTATCCAGATAAAACCCTCAGCGTCTTGTGCAATACTGCTAACGGCTGCTTGAGAGAGACCTGACTCAGTACCTAGCCGATCAAAAATAAGGTTACGATAATCTGCCAACCTAGCTTGACTGGCTACGCTAGGCAACGCCCAACACGCCAACAAATACAAGCAAAGCAAGCAAAGCAGCGACCTACGAAGATCACCTAACCGAAATGTCGGAGGCTCATGACTAACCCGACCAGCGGGTCGCCGGAACCTAGACTGACGACGCGAAATAGCGCCCGCCGTCAGGGTTCGGCAAGTTACAAGCCTCCTTCCTATCACTCCTGCGCTACCCACTTGTTAGTACCCATGTGGCTCATATTCCAGATGTAACCTGCGCTTTCAGCACTGCTCATGTTCCAAATATAACCCGCGCTTTCGGCAGTGTTCATATTCCAGATATAACCAGCGCTTTCGGCAGTGTTCATATTCCAGATATAACCGGCACTCTCGGCATTATTCATGTTCCAGATATAACCTGCACTTTCAGCGTTATTCATATTCCAGATGTAGCCTGCACTCTCTGCCGTACTCATATTCCAGATATAACCGGCGCTCTCTGCCGTGCTCATATTCCAAATATAACCGGCGCTCTCGGCAGCGCTCATATTCCAAATATAACCGGCGCTCTCTGCGTCACTCATATTCCAAATATAACCGGCACTCTCTGCGTCACTCATATTCCAAATATAACCGGCACTCTCTGCGTCACTCATATTCCAAATATAACCGGCACTCTCTGCGTCACTCATATTCCAAATGTAACCGGCACTCTCTGTGTCACTCATATTCCAAATATAACCGGCACTCTCTGCAGCGCTCATATTCCAGATATAGCCGGCGCTATCGGCGCTATTCATGTTCCAAATATAACCCGCGTTCTGCGCATCGCCCATATTCCAGATGTACCCGGCGCTGTCGGCACTGTTCATATTCCAGATGTAACCCATATTCCAGATGTATCCATTGTTCTCTGTGAAGGCCATATTCCAGATGTAACCGGCATTTTCTGGATTACCCATGTTCCAGATATAACCCGCTGTTTCTCCATTGTTCATGTTCCATATGTAGCCGTCTGTTTCACTGTCAGCCATATCACCCGAGTAACTCGCATCATTCGCGGAATCTGTTGGCGAAGAAGCCGGAATCGGGTTGGCCATGTTCCATATGTAACCGTTTTGTTCCAGTGCTGCCATATTCCAAATATACCCGTTGCTGTTGAAACTGCTCATATTCCATATGTAGCCGTTCTGCTCCAATGCCGACATATTCCAGATATAACCCATATTCCAAATGTAACCCGCATTCGAAATATCTGACATGTTCCAGATATAACCTTCCGTGCTGGCCACATCGTTCATGTTCCACAGGTAACCTTCGGTCGTGGTCATATAGAAATTACCGTCGGCATCAACGTTTGCTGGGCCGCCGTAATGGGCGATGCCTTGTAGGTCTTTGTCGATATCCAGTCCCAGATTGACGCAACCCGAAGCGCTGCTGTTGACCGCGCGCCAGGCGTTAACGAGTCCGGCGCCCTGCTGAAATACACTGTATGCCAAACTACCATCGGGCCTAGTCGCAGCTTGCGCCGACTCCATCAGACGACATTTGATATCATCAGGCGATAGATTTGGTTGCTCCTGTAGCATCAACGCAGCGACGCCACTTGCAACAGCCGCCGCCTGCGACGTGCCGGTCATGAGAAAATAACTATAGCCGTCATGAAACTCAGGATGCTCTTGCGCAATAAACGACTTGCGCTGAATCTGTCCCATCATGTGTCCGCCCGGCGCAATGATCTCAGGCTTGACGAAGCCTTCCATTGTCGGCCCCGCACTAGAAAATTCTGGTAGGTAGTCGTCGCCTAGATCCTCCGGCGTGAAATGGTCGGTCATAGCGCCGACGGTTACCACGTAGGGCGTGTTGCCCGGCACACCAATGGTCATTGGGTCGGGTCCGGTATTACCCGCCGACACGACAACCACAATGCCCGCTCGCCACGCCGCCATCACTGCCAGGTCTAGTGGGTCCTGCCAATAGTGCGACATTGGTGTACCACTGAATGACAGATTGAGTACGCGAATATTGTATTCCTGTTTATGCGCAATCACGTAAGCAATACCACGCATGACATCAAGATAAGTGCCACGCCCTTCGCCATCAAATGCGCGGACAATAACCAGCTCCGCATCGGGCGCGATACCATGATAGCTACCAGGTTTGTCGCCGTTTAGGTCCACAGTACGACGTGAACTGGCAAGGACGCTGGCAATATGACTGCCATGACCGTTCTCATCGGTCATGGGTATCGAGGTCCTGTTTTCGATCGCATCATAATAAGCCTTGACCCGTGGTTGGCGCTTGGTGTCGAGATTAATCGACTTATTCGACCAGCTACCTGTATCAATGATAGCAACGGCAACGCCTTTACCCGTGACACCCTGCGTGTGAAGTAGGTCAGCATCAATCAGCGTCGGAAAAAAGGTATCTCGACGTCTACCTTGCATGGGTAGGCTTGAGTTATGCCGGTAATCCACCTTCAAACCTTCATCAAAGGCCACTGAAATTTCATAGTCATCGGGCTGAACAAGCGCCTTGTTCTCGAACACCATGGTGATAGTCGCTGGCTTTTTCTTGCGGAGCTTGCCGTCAATTTCAACCAAACCCATATTATCGATATCACTCGCATCGAGTTTTTTGCCGTCCAGCAGCACGCGTAACAATTGCCCGTTTTCCGTCGGCCAGCCGATTATCAGACTCGCAAAACTCAATCGTCGCCTACCAAGATTATTAATACTCCAGCTTACTTTACGGCCTTTAATCTGCAGTTCACTGTCGCCCTTGACGGAGTACTTGAGGGCAGCTGTTTGCACCTCACCGTTTTGGGCCAGTCCAAGGACATTTGCACTACGCGATAGCTTCTTCGCCTGCGCAGCACTCAATAAAACAGCAGCACTGTTGATGGCCGGCATCTCTTCAATGATATGGCCACGGACTTGCTGTACCTCACTACGCAGAAGTATCAGGTCACGTGCAACGACCATATAACCTGACGTGTCATTCTCAGTCGCAGAAATGGGCGTGGGCGCAAACGAGGCGGGCATCATCAAACCCTCACTAGGCTCTCCCGTCTCTTCTTTATCCCAGAGGTAGCGCGCATAGTCGGTAGATGTCCCTTGCTGTTGGGAATTATTGTCGCGGAAGTCATAACGCAGCTCTGCAGGCGAGCCACCATAAATACCCTCCTCACCCGTCGGTTGTTCGGCCTCATCCCACAGATACCGCGATAGGCCATCGATTGGCGCTATCAAAGGCAGAACCTGTGGTTCCTCCACGACAGGCGCCGACACCGGTGCAAGACCAACATCCGCAGCCGCCAGTGATGAACTCGTCATTACAACGATCAAACTGACCAACACAACAACATACTTCCAACTAGACATAACTATCTCCAAAATAATCCCATCAACTTGGCTGGAGCACGTGGTGTCATCTACGATTTACCCAGCATTAACCGTCAGACTACCCTCAACGGCCCTGTAAGTAATGCAGAAGTTGTGCCAGATCAATTGCTAAGTATAAGATGTTGTTTATGTTAGCTATTTTATTTTAGGGAAACGCGGAATGAAAATAATGGCGATATTATTCCGGTGTTACCGGTCATTTTTTATCGCCGTATTTTTCTTATAGTGAAACATATGGCGATTAGGTGGATAAGCGCCGGTAGGTGGGCACTGACACGCCCAAGAGTGTCGCTGCCGCCTTTCTACTGATTGGCCGACGCTCAAGCTCAGTTAACAAATGCTGAGCTACCATGTCGAGCAGCGGCGTCTGCTGCGCCTCAGCGATCTGGCACAGCACCTCCAGCAAAGGCGTTGCAGCATGCCAGTCAGCAGGTCGCACTGGCGCGTCATCACCATAAATTTCACGAATCCGCAGCACCTTGCGCCGCAGCGTAGACTCAGGCACCGCCAACGCCGCTGCGGCACGATTGAGCACGTGGCCGTGCGTGGCGAGACACGCAAGAATTAGATCTTCTTCCAGCCACTGCCCCAACGGTGGTAGACCAGAACCTGCTATAGAAACCAGTGCAACCCCCTCCGAGGCGCCGCTCAACGCCCCCTTCAGCGCGACAGTCACCCGCTTCGATAGCCATTCCTGCAACAGGTTTCGTTCGGCCTCAGGACGGCTCGGCGAACTCAACCGATCGCTTCTTGGAAAAAGGCCAAGCTGGATCGAATTCATCTGCGAGTCTTTACAAAGGATTACGCCGCGATTAATCACATTAACCAGCTCACGAACGTTGCCTGGCCAATGATAATCTCGCAATGCCTGCTGCGCATCCATCGTGAAGCCGTGCATTGGCTTGCTATAGCGTTGAGCAAAACTATTAAGATAATGGGTCGCCAACAGCAAAATATCTTCCGGCCGATCACGCAACGGCGGCGACTCTATCGCAAAGACATTAAGTCGATAGTACAGGTCCTCGCGAAATTGGCCAGCGGCCACCAGCGCCTTCAAATCTTTATTGGTTGCGGCAATAATCCGCGTATCTACCGTTTCATAGGTGCTACTGCCTACCGCTACAATCTGCCGCTCCTGGACAAACCGTAACAGCTTGACTTGCACTTCGAGGGGTAACTCACCAATTTCATCGAGTAACACCGTGCCACCAGCAGCTTCTTTCAAACGACCCGAAAACTGTTTATCAGCACCGGTGAAGGCGCCTTTCACATGACCAAATAATTCACTCTCAATGAGACTTCCTACCATCGCACCACAATCGACAATAATGTAGGGCTGCTGCGCTCGCGTGCTGAAATCATGGATAGCTTTTGCCAGCATTTCCTTACCCGTGCCCGACTCTCCACTCACCAGCACCGTGGCATCCGTCGGCGCTACCAGCCGACAGCTTTCCAGCACACTTTGCATTTGCGGTGACTGGTATATCAGCGACGTCTCACTCAAATCTGCCGCACTGTCGGGCGCATGATCAAATCGGTCGAGGCCGGTAGAAAAATAGCCAATCAGAGACTGCATGAACTCTCGATCAACCTGTGCAAGAGGCTGCTTACTCTGTAGGTAAACACAACGCATGCCCGGTAGAGGCCATATATAAATCGTCCCAAAATGTCCTGCCCGGCCTTTGCGAAGGCATTCACTCAAACGCTGGAATTCAATCTCAGTCAAGTCCAAACCACTCATTGAACTCAGCGCACCACCCGGTAACGCGCCGCCCAGCGTACTCATGACATCGCCCGACAAAACAATAATCGCCGCCTGAACCAAATCAAATGACTGTTGCATATGCTGGCACAGCTTGTTGCTCATTGCCTCTATACTGCCGGCTTTCATCACCAAACTCATAAGATTCCAGAGCAATACGACATTGTGATATTCTCTCAACCGAGCGGTATCGTTGGTCATATCGTTATGGTGCTGTTCAGAGTCCTCACCCCAACTTATCACCCGACCACCACCTGCTTCCTGAGCTACGTGCAAGGCCCATGAAGCACGCCGGAACAGCTCAAATGGCTGCTGATCACCGACGGCACTGTGTGCAAGACCAATAGAAAATGCGGCGACTGACTGCTTAAAAGGCGTTGCTTTGAGTGTTCGCAAAACAGACTCAGCTATTTGCTTACCTTCATCGAGACCCGTGTACGGCAAGCTAACCGACAACTGCGCATTGCCATAGACGCTGACAAGATCGGTTGAGCGCAGAACTTTATTAAGGCGCTCAGCAATAGCGTCCAGCAGATCATGATTGCTCGCCAAGGACGCTTCGGGGGCTACCAGCATTTGGCACATGGCCGACTCGCTGGGGCGAATATAGCTAGGTCCCAACTCACCGAGCAACTGATCCGCCGTTGGCAATATCTCCAGCGGGTCGGCAAGGTCTGACAGAGCCCGCAAAATCAAAACACCACCAGGCAACATGGGGCCAACAATACCATCCACTAGGCGCGCAGATACATTGCCGCTGTCGAGGATGAATGCCGCCAGCTTAGTGACTTCGACGCTACCTAAAGCGCTGTTGATTTTTATCGCTAGGGACGAAGCTGGTCCAAGACCAAGCACTTTGGTCCAAGGACCGCCCAGAGCCTCGGACCGATCTAGCCCGAGAATAAGCTGCGCATCGACATTAAGGTCTGTAACAAGGCCCGACTCATCGATAAATATCAGCGCATTACCGATACAGGCCAGTGCGTTCTGCAGAAGCTGTTGCGTCGCACGTAGCTCACGTTCGATGTTAAATTTATACAGTGCCATCTCGATGGCAATCTGTAGCTCACGATTCTCAACAGGTTTGATGATATACCCGTACGGGGTCACAGACTTGGCCCGCGATACCGTGTGCTCGTCAGAGTAAGCCGTTAAAAACACAACAGGGACGTCACGCTCGCTCTGGATTGCGATGGCCATATCAATACCGTCTTCACCCCCTTTAAGGTGAATATCAGTAAGCAGTAAGTCCGGCTGGGTATCCCTCGCCATTGCGATCGCCTCACGGCCATAAGCAATACCAACTACCTCGCACCCCATTCGCGTCAATCGACCCTTCAGCTCTCTGGCAACCAGCGCCTCATCTTCAATAATCAGGATTCGATGTTTTTTAATATCTAATGCTGTCACGATATCTTTACCCGACGCTCAACCGTTGCCCTAAAAAACGTTCCTAGCATGGAGCACGCTTAACCCATGCAAATCGCAAACTTGCGGCAGGTACCAAAGGTGCCCATTTCAGCCGGCAGGTGGTGACCACTAAACAAATCAAACATAAATATGCGCTATGCATATAAGTGCTTGGCCTCACGGCGGCGAGCGTGCAATACCGGCTCAGTATAACCGTTAGGTTGCTCCGCACCTTTAAATACAAGATCGCAAGCCGCTTGAAAAGCGACACTTTGATCAAACTTCGGCGCCATAGGACGATACACGGCATCACCACTATTCTGCTGGTCAACCACAGCTGCCATACGTTTGAGGGTCTCCATCACTTGCGTGTCGCTGCAGACGCCATGACGCAGCCAGTTCGCAATGTGCTGACTTGAAATCCGCAGCGTTGCGCGGTCTTCCATCAGACCTACATTATTGATATCTGGCACTTTTGAGCAGCCAACACCTTGGTCAATCCAGCGTACAACATAGCCAAGAATTCCTTGAACGTTGTTGTCAAGTTCCTGTTGTATTTCTTCGCTCGACAGGTTTGTACCACCTAACACAGGTATCGTCAGCAAGCCGTCTAAACTGGCGCGCACACGTGCCTTGAGCTCGTCTTGGCGGGACCAAACGTTAACCTGATGATAATGCATGGCATGCAAAGAAGCCGCCAGTGGCGAAGGCACCCAAGCCGTATTCGCTCCCGACATCGGGTGCCCCACTTTGGCCACCATCATCTCCGCCATTTCATCGGGCATAGCCCACATACCCTTGCCAATCTGCGCCTTACCCTGCAGACCTGCCTGCAAACCGACATCGACATTCCAGTCCTCATACGCGGCAATCCATGGCTGTTGCTTCATTAAGGTTTTCTTAACCATCGCGCCAGCTTCCATACTGGTATGTATTTCATCGCCCGTACGGTCCAAAAATCCTGTGTTAATAAAAATGATGCGCTGCCGGGCGACACGGATGCACTCCTTCAGATTTAGCGTTGTACGCCGCTCCTCATCCATGATCCCCACTTTCAACGTGTTCACCGGCAGGCCCAAAGTGGTCTCGATCCGCGCAAACAAATCTACAGTGAACTGCACTTCCGCAGGACCATGCATTTTAGGCTTTACAATGTAGACACTGCCGCAGCGCGAGTTGCGAATTGGCCCAGTGGACTTCAGGTCATGCATAGCCGCTAAACTTGTCATTAGCCCGTCAAGGATACCCTCAGGGATTTCCTCACCCTGATACAACACCGCGTCGGTAGTCATCAGATGGCCAACATTGCGCACCAGCAATAAACTGCGGCCGTGTAACACCAAATCAGTCCCGTCTGGCGCGGTATAAACCCGGTCAGGATTAAGTTGACGACGAACAGTGACACCACCTTTGGAGAACTCCTCGGCCAGATCACCTTTCATAAGCCCAAGCCAGTTGCCATAGACAACGGCTTTGTCCTCAGCATCCACTGCGGCTACCGAATCCTCGCAGTCTTGAATTGTGGAGATTGCAGACTCCATCAAAACGCCCTTAACGCCGGCTTTATCATCCTCGCCAATGGTGTCGGTGCGATCCACCTGAATCTCAAGATGTAAGCCATTGTGCTTCAGCAAAATGCCTGTGGGATCGCTCGCCTTGCCTACATAACCCGCGAACTGCGCCGGATCCACTAGCCCTACCTTGCGACCATCGACCAACGTCACCTGCAACGAATCTGCAGCGATCTGATACTGGGTAACCTCTTGGTATTGGGCATCCTGTAGCGGCATCTGCGCGTTCAGGAAGGTCATGACGTATTCGATAACGCGCGCGCCGCGAATCGGATTATAACCTCGGCCTTTATCGGCACCATCGGTTTCCGGGATGACATCCGAGCCGTAAAGCGCATCGTAAAGACTGCCCCAGCGGGCATTGGCAGCATTCAAAGCAAACCGCGCATTGGTAATCGGTACCACTAATTGAGGACCGGCAAGCAGCGCTATCTCTGGATCAACATTAATAGTTTCTATCTCGAAATCAGGGCCCTCGTCGAGCAGATAACCGATACTACGCAGAAAGGCTTCATAAGCCACAGCGTCATGAGGCTGAGTCGCATGAGTCTGGTGCCACTGGTCAATTTGAGACTGAAAATCGTCGCGCTGAGCTAGTAGCGCCTTGTTCCGCGGCGCCAAGTCCGCCAGTATCGATTCCAAGCCCTGCCATACGGCTTCCGAGGTGACCCCAGTACCGGGAATAATCTGATCGTTCACCAAGTCCATCAATACTTTTTCGATTGCTAAATTGCCAACAGTGATTCTTTGTGCCATGGGATCAGTTCTCTTGTCCTGTTTACCTGAAGGCTGACATGCTACTCGAAATTAATCATCGGGTCATCATGTCCACTGCTGGCAGGTTCACAACACCCATGGCATTCTTTCATCGCCAGACCCGTGAAGAGCCGTTAGAATCACGCTTCAACAGGGCACTGTACGCCAGATTAGAAATGCCGGTTAGACGAGCGCCCAGCACAAACACCCGAGGCACAATTCCATGAATTCCTATGCGCTGCTTTTTATTTTCCTCACTGCGCTGCTGGACTCTATTGGCTTTGGCATCATCATGCCTGTGATTCCTGGCTTATTGATGGAAGTCTCCGGCGGCGATCTGTCTGCTTCGGCGCGCTTCGGTGGCCTATTAATGTTCTGCTTTGCCATCACTCAATTTATCTGCTCGCCGATTATTGGCAATCTGTCAGACCGATTTGGTAGACGACCTGTCCTACTATTTTCCCTCTTTGTGGTCGGTGTGAATTACCTGATTATGGGCGTCACAACATCTTTGGCCTTATTATTCATTGGGCGCATCATTTCAGGCATCGGCGCAGCGACGTTAAGTACCTGCAATGCTTACATTGCCGATGTCTCGCCAGAAGATAAGCGGGCGCAGAATTTTGGCTTAATGGGCGCCGCGTTTGGTATGGGTTTTATAATCGGTCCGGTGATCGGCGGCTTCCTTGGCGAGTATGGTGCACGCATGCCGTTTTTCGCTGCCGGCATTCTATCGTTTGCTAATATGATCTTTGGTTATCTGGTACTCCAGGAATCCCTCGCTCCAAACCATCGTCGGCCATTCAATCTGGCGCGCGCGAATCCAGTAGGCACACTATTGCAACTCAAAGCCTTCCCGATAGTGCTGGGAATAATCGGCGTGAGCTTCGTCTACAACCTTGGGCATCACGTGCTGCCCTCTGTCTGGAGCTTTTTTGCCATAGAAAAATTTGACTGGTCACCCCGAGAGATAGGCTATTCTCTTGGCTTCATCGGCATTTGCATGGTGGCGGTACAAGGCTTTTTAATTCGCTGGGTGCTACCCCGTACAGGCCTGCGCATGGCCGGGATTATAGGCATGCTGTTCACGATTGTTGCGTTCAGCGGCTATGCGGCAGCAAATGCTTCATGGATGATGTATTTGGCGATGATTCCGGGCGCGTTAGGCGCGCTTGCGGGGCCCGCGATGCAGGGCATTGCATCCAATCAAGTCAGCGCGTCGCAGCAAGGTGAGTTGCAGGGCGGTCTATCAAGCGTGGTTAGCTTGACGTCCATTGTCAGCCCCATTGTCATGACGCAAACCTTTAGCTATTTCACCTCTGCGGCAGCGCCCATATACTTTCCTGGCGCCGCGTTTTTACTCGCCAGTCTACTGACGGTAGCTAGCCTGTTAATGTTCATCCACGCGACGCGTGATCTTGAGCCGCCTGCTGTGGAAACATAGCCGTGAGAATCTAGCGCTGAGCACTTAACGTACTGATCCCCATCGGCGCACATTACTCGTCACTAATAAATCAATGCATGAGCGGTAGAAATGAATAATATGCAGGACAACGAAACGCCAACATACGTTACGCATCTGGAATGTAGTGCCACCGGCAAACACTACCCCTGCGATGAATTGCACAACCTGTCAGAAGCAGGCATGCCGCTGCTGGTGCGCTACGACCTTAAAGCTCTGGGCAATGCACTCAGCAAACAGGACCTTGCTTGTCGCGCACCAGAATTTTGGCGTTATCGAGAATTTTTGCCGGTTCGCAAGGCCAGTAATATCGTTCGCCTCGGGGAAGTAATGACCCCCATTCTACCCTCGACCTACTTGCAAACATTGCTCGATATGCCGTCGGTACTCGTTAAAGACGAGGGTCGTCTTCCGACGGGGTCGTTTAAGGCGCGAGGGGTCGCGCTGGCAGTATCGATGGCTAAAGAGCTAGGCGTGAAACGCATGGCAATGCCGACTAACGGCAATGCCGGCGCGGCACTGGCGGCTTACTGCAGCCGCGCGGGCATTGACACCTTTGTCTTTTGTCCAGACGATACGCCTGAAGTGAACGTCAACGAAATTGCTTTTCAGGGCGCGCGGGTCTGGCAGGTCAACGGCCTGATCAATGATTGCGGCAAGATCGTCGGCGAGGGCAAAGCCAGCATGGCGTGGTTTGATGTCTCAACGCTGAAAGAGCCCTATCGTATCGAGGGCAAAAAAACTATGGGCCTGGAGTTGGCCGAGCAACTCGGCTGGCAATTGCCCGATGTCATTCTTTACCCCACCGGTGGTGGCACGGGTTTAATTGGTATGTGGAAAGCCTTCGATGAATTAGAGGCTATCGGCTGGATCGGTAGCCAGCGACCACGTATGGTTGCGGTTCAAGCCAGCGGCTGCGCACCCATTGTTAAAGCTTTTGATGAAGGCCTAAGCCACGCTACGCTCTGGCCAGATGCCCACACTCAAGCTGCGGGAATTCGTGTACCAGCGGCAATCGGCGATTTTTTGATACTCAAGGCTGTGCGCGACAGTAAGGGCTTCGCCTGCGCCGTTGATGATGATGCCATTCTCGACATGCAAGCACGTATTGCCCAGCAAGAAGGCTTTCTGTTGTGCCCCGAAGGTGCGGCTACCGCGGCAGCACTCGCACAGGAAATCCAAAGCGGCAGAATCGACAAGCACGAGCGGGTGCTGTTATTCAATTGCGCGACCGGCCTAAAGTATCCGATGCCACATATAAATAATCGCCTAGATTGCACCCAACCAATCAACTACAACGACCTCGTTAGGTGATGCTAATCGGCACAAAGCATCACTTGCTAGACACCGCCTAAAACTAACGATCACCACTGCAAAGCCTTTTTATATTTCACACAACAGAATCAATATCACGTATACTGTTAATTGTTCCTTAGGGGTGGCTAATTGCCTGAGAGTCCGTGCACCGCGGAAAACCCTAGAACCTGATCCGGTTAATACCGGCGTAGGAAAAGGAGAAATAGCTCTTTGCCACGTCCTGATACCGGGTCTCTTTTAATCAATTTGGAGAGACTCATGCTCACTAATACTGCAATTTTTAATTCGCCAAACCTCCTGATCGGTCGTCCCGCTAGATATGGTCGACAAGCAACCAAGCTGATCCGAACCTCGCCTGTAACCCGTCTATTCTCTTTATTGATCGCGATGACGTTAATGCTCGGCATGGGCTCGGCAATGGTTAACGCCGCCAGCCTTGAAGAAGTTATCGTGGTTGCTGACTTTCGCGACATCAATGAGGCCGTAGCGCCCTCTAGCATCAGCATTATTTCCGCCGATGTCATCGCGGCCCGTGGCGCCCAACACTTTGAAGAAGTGATCGCGCGCATTCCCAACTTTAATTTTGCGGGGGGTACTGGGCGTAGCCGCTTCTTTCAGATACGCGGAATTGGTGAACGCAGTCAGTTTGTCGATCCGATCAATCCGTCCGTAGGACTGCTGATAGACAACGTTGATTTCAGTGGCATCGGCTCTGTAGCAACGCTCATGGACGTCAAACAAATTGACGTACTTAGGGGACCACAGGGCACCCGCTATGGCGCCAACGCATTGGCTGGTCTGATAAACATTACAACCAACGACCCCGAGCCAGACTTCGGCGCCAACATCAGAGCAACAGTCGGCGACTATGGTCACAGCACGCTGGGCTTTACCACAACAGGTCCATTGACCGACAACACGAGCTTTCGTCTGGCGGCAGAAAAGCACGAGAGTGATGGTTTTTACAGCAACCGTTTTCTAAACCGTGATGATGTTAATCGCCGCGATGAGACCAGCCTGCGCGGCAAACTGAAAATGGTGTCGGATGCAGACGCCGACACCGCATGGCAGACCGTGTTAACGCTAGCCAACACGGACGTTGATAACGGTTACGATGCCTTTACGTTTGACAACACACGGGTCACCCAGTCAGACCAACCCGGCTTTGATCGTCAGGAATCTACATCCATCGCCTCTGACACCACTTGGTATGGCAAGACAATGGACCTGCAGGTTATCGCCAGCGTCGCCAATACTGACAGCGAATATGGTTTCGATGAAGACTGGAGCTTTTTAGGCTTTCATCCTGACGAGTACTCGTCTTTTGACAACTATGAGAGACAACGCGATACCGCAAGCCTCGAAGCGCGCCTGATTTCCAATGAACCTTTACTGGTAGCTGGCCTAGAGACTGACTGGATTGTCGGCATCTACAGCTTAAAAACAGATGAAGAGTTGCAGCGTACTTATACCTTTGACAGTGATTTCCGCAGCGACTTTGATTTCACGAACCTGGCGTTGTTTACCCAACTAGACACAGCACTAACGTCACAGTGGAACTGGAGTACAGGCTTACGAATAGAGCGGCGTACAGCTAACTACAGCGATTCACGAGACGTGCAATTCGACCCTGACGAGACACTTTGGGGCGGCCGTCTGGCACTCCAATACACCCCGCAAGCTGGGCAGATGTATTACGTGTCATTGTCACGAGGTTACAAAGCCGGCGGTTTTAATACGGACGGCTCGTTGGACGCTGACCTGAGAGAATTTTCTTCAGAATCTCTGCTAGAGCTTGAACTCGGCGCTAAACTCAACCTGATGGACGATCGATTAACATTGCGCGGTGCCGTTTTCTATGACCAACGTCGCGACCAGCAGGTTAAAAGTTCCCTGTTAAGGGCTCGACCTAACGGTAGTACGGAGTTTATTGAATACTTAGGTAATGCCGCCGAGGGTACTAATCGGGGCATCGAGCTTGAAACCCAATGGTTGGCCCTAGACACGCTGACCCTTTATGCCAATGTCGGTTTATTGCGAGCCCGCTTTGATGAGTTCATCAACGAGGCGGGTGTCGATCTTGCCGGCCGTGACCAGGCTCAAGCCCCACGATACACCTACAGCTATGGAGGGCAGTGGCGACTAGGCAATTGGCAATCTGACCTGTCTGTCGATGGCAAAGACGATTTCTTCTTTTCTGACCGGCACGAACTCAGAAGTACCAGCTTGGCACTGTTGAACGCCAATATCAGCTACGTCCAGCCAGACTGGCAACTACGCTTATGGGGCCGTAATTTAACCAATAAGGATTATACGATTCGTGGTTTTGGCAGCTTTGGGAACAATCCCGCAAATGGGTACACCACAGAGCCTTATGTGCAATTTGGTGAGCCCCGCATGATTGGCCTCAGTGCTGAATACACGTTGTGACCAACGCTGAAGAGACGCAAACAAGCGACAACAAGTTGGATGAAGCCATGCAGTCCTCTATCGATATCAGCCTGTATCCTCTAAGCGATGACTACATGCCCGCGGTGGCGGATTTTATCACACGCATCAGCGCCTATCCGGGAGTCACTGTGTTACGTAATGACCTGAGCACCCAGTTAATCGGCGATTTTGATACACTTATGGATCTCCTTAAGATTGAGATTCGTGCCAGCTGGGAAACCTTTGGCAAGGGCGTTTTTGTGATTAAGTTCCTCGCGGGTGATTTGCAAGGCCTCAAGGATCTATAAAGGATCTATAGATGTTACAGATCTTTCTTGACCAGTTAGCACAAAGCAGCGGCCTAGAGTTAGTCGCTGTATTGCTTGCGGTCGCCTACCTGTTACTGGCAGTGCGGGAAGACCCTCGCTGCTGGTATGCAGCGTTCGCTTCAACAATGATATTTTTGGTGTTGTTCTGGCAGGTGAAGCTCTACATGGAGTCAGTGTTGCAAGTGTACTATCTGGGTATGGCCGTGTATGGCTGGTACCAGTGGCGCCAACCGAATGACGGTCAGGCGCCAACGTCTATACAAACATGGCCTTGGTCAAGGCATGCCTTGGTCATACTCGCCGTAGCCGGCCTCAGCGCACTGTCTGGCTTTCTGCTGGAACGTTATACAGACGCACAGTCACCTTATCTGGATGCATTTACTACCTGGGCCAGTGTTGTTACCACCTATATGGTGACCCGCAAGGTGCTGGAAAACTGGGCCTACTGGCTATTGATAGACAGCCTGTCTATCTATCTCTACCTAGACCGGGCACTGTACTTTACTTCACTGCTGTTCGCGGTTTACATCATCATCATTTTCTTCGGCTGGTATCGTTGGCAACAGCGGTATCACCAGCAACATGCTGTACTGACAGATTAGCTAACAGGAATAACCTGCTAGGCGTGCAACTGCTTGGCTCGTTTGATTTAATGGGGCCTTCCCATCAACGAGTATGAGCTTATGCAAGACCTGTTCTCAATCAAAGGTAAAATAGCCTTAGTGACCGGCGGCTCAAGAGGCATCGGAGAAATGATTGCCGCAGGCTTTTTAGCCCACGGCGCCAAGGTCTATATCAGCTCTCGCAAAAAAGATGTGTGCGATGCTACCGCCGCCCGCTTGATGAAGACTTACGGGGGTGAATGTATCTCTATGCCAGCTAACCTCGCTGAAGTGCCCAGCATCACCGCCTTTGCAGCAGACTTGGCCAGTAGAGAATCACAGCTGGATATCCTCGTTAACAATGCCGGCGTCTCATGGGGCGCCAGCCTTGATGATTTTCCAGAAAATGGCTGGGACAAGGTGATGGATACTAACGTCAAAGGCGTGTTTTTTCTGACTCAGAAGCTGCTGCCGCTGCTACGTCAATCAGCAAATGCCGAGGACCCAGCGCGAGTGATTAATATCGGCTCTGTTGACGGTATCAAAATGCCAGCCTTCGACACGTTCTCTTATGGACCATCGAAAGCTGCTGTACATCACCTCACACGGGTGCTTGCCGCACACCTTACTCGCGAACACATTATCTGCAATGCCATTGCACCTGGCCCCTTTCCTACATGGATGTTAAGTACAGGCGTCGGCGGTGGTGGCGATACGGATATCGACTGGAGCGCCGTCGGTAAAAACAATCCTCGCGGCAGAGTGGGTACGTTAGAAGATATTGCTGGCTTGGCAATTTTTCTGAGCTCTCGCGCCGGTGCTTATACCGTGGGCGAGGTCATTACCTGTGACGGTGGCTCTACCTACGCGCAATAAACCTGCGTACAATTCAAAGCACTAAATCAAACACTGAGCTATCATCGTGTTATGGCAATAACTGACAACCTTGAAAAAATGCTAGCCGCAGGGCGCGACAGCGCCATGTTGCGCTTCGGGCTCGGCAGCGCCTATTTTAATCAGCGCCAGTTCGTTGAGGCGACCGAGCACCTGCGCGCCTGCATCGAGCAAGATTCAAACTATACAGCGGCGTACAAGTTGCTAGGGAGGGCTTTAATGAAAACCCAACAGCCAGAACTGGCCCAACAGATATTCGAGCGAGGTCTACCCGTCGCGCAAGCTCAGGGAGATAAGCAGACAGAACGGGAGATCAACGCGTTTCTCACCAAGTTATCGCGCACCTAAGGCCACCATGCCTGATACGACCAATCCACCGCGTTAATCCAAAGGCGCCCTGCGGCAAAAAAGCTCTGTCTCCCATCTTGCAGCTATTACCCTAGGCTTAGTGATACCGTGACCCTGTGCGACCCCGACCCGGTTCGCGACTGACACGGAATAATGGGATTCTATCCTTGCTGCGCTTGAGCCACTAGATGCCGTTTTTGGCCAGCCTTTTCAGCAGAAAATCACAGATTGACCTCTGCATAGGTCATCATTTTTTAGTCAAGACTGCTCAACGATGTTTTGTAGCGGCGTTTTCAGTCTAGCGCGACAGAATGATCCGACTGCAGATCGGCTAGCTTGACGATGACAACGTGACTGTCTTGTCCGCTTCAATTGTAGCAGCGTACGCTGGGCTCAGCGTGTAAACGACCTCGGCTTGTTCTCGACCGCGAGAAGCGAACTGAAGCAGGACAATTTGCTCCAGCCGATAATACAATTCACGGTCAGGAATAGACTCGAACTTCGCCTGCAAATCAGCGATGGTCGCGTGCTTCTTGGCCTCTAAAAATTGTAAAATCTGTAATTGGCTTCCTGTCAGAACCTTACGGATCTCCCACCAATCAGGGTCTCGCACAGTTGTGACCGATTGGCTAACCTTGGCAGGTTTTTGTCGCGTCAAACGCGCTAACACATACCCCAGCAATACGCCGCCGATAGCCGCGATTCCGAGGCCGACCTGGTTTTCCATGCCAACGTCCTGTCATTCACAAGAAAGGCTTCTAGGTTAAGCCATATATCTGTTCAAGCCAACCAACCTACCCCATTGACGCTGAACATAGCATACCTGCTATGCTTCGTTTGCTATTAGAGGCTACTGTCACATCAACCTTATACGATGAAAGCATACTTGCCATTTTACCGCTGCTACGCTTGACCCTAATAAGAAGGACTGACCAATGATCCCACACATGTTTGATTTAAAAGGCAAAGTCGCACTGATAACCGGAGGCAATGGCGGAATCGGTCTGGGCATGGCAGAAGGTCTGGCGGCTATGGGCTGTGAGGTCTGTATCTGGGGCACCAATATTGACAAGAACGCCACCGCCCTAACAACACTCGAAGCCTACGGCCCAAAAATCTCTGCACTGCAATGCGACGTGAGTGACGCTGAGGCCGTCGAGGCGAGCTTTGCTCAGACACTGGCAACCCATGGCCGTGTTGATGGCTGCTTTGCCAACGCGGGTATTGGCACCCGAGGCACCGCGTTTGACGCCATGACCGACGAAGAATGGATGAGCATCCTCGACGTTAACCTCAATGGTGTGTTCTATACCTTCCGCGCCGCCGCCCGGCATATGCGAGAGCGGGCTGAAAAAGGCGATGCTTACGGTCGACTGATCGGTACCGCCAGCCTAGCCGCTATCTCAGGCCAAGCCCGCGGCGAACACTATGCCGCGACCAAAGGCGGCTTGGTTTCTATGATGAAAGCTTTGGCTGTTGAGTATGCTCGCTATGGCGTCACCGCTAACAGCATTTTGCCCGGCTGGATAGAGACCGATATGACCCAGGGCGCCATGAGCAATGAACGTTTTGTCGCGAATGTGAAGCAGCGTATTCCCTCACGGCGATGGGGCCAGCCTGAAGATTTTGCCGGCGTTGCCGTCTACCTGATGAGCCAGGCGAGCAGCTATCACTCAGCGGACACATTTCTTGTGGACGGCGGCTATGCGGCTTTTTAGGCGAGCACTAATAGCTCGCACCCATCCCAGCGCGCACATCGTTATTGATTCCGTACTGCGGAATCGGGTAGCGCAAACCGTTTTTCGACAAGGCCTCGAGTCCCACGATGACCTTCGGTAAAAACGACGGTGGGATAGCCATCAGCAACTCATCCTCTAACACACCGCCATAACGACGCTCAGCGAAACAAGGAATCGATAAACTCGGCTCCCCGGTTTTCAGTGCCCGACCCCAGGAATCCGCACAGGATGATTCGCCCACACAGCCCCAATCCAGTTTTTTGTAGCCCAACCACTGCAACCCATTAATAAACAAAATCATCTGTGCCGGCGTCGCGTAGATCAGACAAATATCCGGTGGATTCAGCCGGCCCGCTGCCAGCGGGCTCACTGCCATCGCCTCATAACGACCAAAGTCCACCACACTCATAGCATCCTGGTGCGCTGCTGCATCCTCCTGGGAACCATACCAGACACCATTCATTCGATCACCTGACAACCACTCGTCATCCCGCGGATGAAGCCCCAACACTGTGCCACACTGAGCACCCACAAGATCAGCCATCGTAATCCCCACTGTCCAGCCATTACGACTCGCCTGGCCAACAATCTGGTCCGTGGTGTGTATGTCTTTAGGGCGCCGAATACGCGGTACAGCTTCCATCTCCTGTTGAGTCTTAAACATTTTCATTCCAATCGGCGTCGTCCGCAGCCGCAGCAGCCGATTCAGATCATCCACCACCACTGCCAGATCCACATTCGACTGGTCCGTCACAATCATCCCATCAGTCATCTCTATCCCCTTTGGCACTATCTCCAAGACAGCCGGAAACACCTCCCGACCCAAAGCATTAAACGCTCAACCCCCACCAGACTACAACAAACGTTCTGCCCGCACGTAACCCCATGCGGGTCAACACGATAGCCGCAAAGAGGGCCTTGTTACTGCTGGCACTGTCGTCTCCACACCGATCCCACCGCCCCAATCCAATAACATCACCATCTATACTAACAACACCGACGCCGGCATGACAAAACTAGCGTCCATAAAAAAGCAGCCAATTGGCTGCTTTTCTCTCAATACTTAGAACCCCCAAAAACGTTAAGCCGCTTCCAAAGACCCTTGCATCTTCTGCATCGCACGGACCTCTATCTGCCGAATCCGCTCCATCGATACACCATACTTCTCTGCTAACGCCTTCAGCCCCGTCTTTTTATCAGCCAACCATCGACTCTCGACAATATCCCGCGACCGTGGATCTAGTGCATGCAACGCCTGAGCAAGACCCGACAAATTTCGATCGTTGTCTTCCTCGTCTTCGACCAACCGGGCGGGATCTGCGCTCAGACCTTGGCTCAAGTATGTAACAGGCCCCATCGGCGAATCATCATCGTCACTGGCTGTGCTCTCGAAACTCTCGTCAAAGCTGCCGAGTCGATTCTCCATCTCTCGCACTTCTTCAGGCTTAACGCCAAGATCGTCAGCAACCTGTTGCACCTCAGCGTGACTAAACCAGCCCAAGCGTTGTTTGGCCTTACGTAAATTGAAAAACAATTTACGTTGCGCCTTCGTGGTGGCGACCTTGACGATCTTCCAGTTCTTAAGAATGTATTCGTGAATTTCAGCCTTGATCCAGTGCACCGCGAATGAGACCAGCCGTACATCATGGGCTAGACTAAATTTCTTGACTGACTTCATCAGGCCTACGTTGCCCTGCTGGATAAGATCTTCCAGCGGCAGCCCATAACCCATATAAGACCTAGCGATAAAAGCGACATAGCGCAAATGAGAGAGCACAAGCGTACGCGCCGCCTGCAAATCTTCCTCGTCCTGAAACCGCGTAAAAAGCGCGCGCTCTTCCTCACGGCTGAGAATGGGTATCTGCTGCACCGAGTCCAGATAACCCTGCAAACTACCTGAACTTAATGTCGGTAGTTGTTGGCTATGTGATGTCGCTGCGCTCATGTGAATCTCCTAGAGTAACTTCTGAAGTAATATGCTGAACCTTCGTCGCGCTCACATATTCTTTTTGTACGTTAACATTGCTGAAACTTACGCTTGCTGCTTGATTATCTTAACAAATATTAGCTATTGACTCGTTGACCTAGGTCCGTCTCACCTAAAAATTCCACTTACCTATTATTGATTTAACGGACGAGTCCATAAGTAAAACGGACTTGAGTTAAAAACTTGGCCAACCGCCTTGGACAAGAATCGCCCTATACACCCTTATCTTAGGCTAAAATTTTACTTTTCAAGGGGTAACACCACACTATCTCAATAAAATGCTTTACGGCCGCCTAGCCCGTCATCAGGTTCGCCAGCACAATCAATCCGATTGTTAGGCCCATAAAGCCCACAAATGTCAGCATCAAAATCTTAACTGTTTTACTGTCTTCACCGTCGATATAATTCATTTATTTGACCCATTGATTGAATGTATTTGTTTTTTCCCGGCCGCAATCATGTCTTAACCGACAGCTGATTGCCACCCCTGTCCACTCGCACGAAGCCAGCTAATACAGCCGCTGCCGCGCAACTTGCCGCTCTTCTGCGAACCTATTAATCTTACACAACTACGCCGACTGCCACTGATCAAGAATACGGCACTTACTTTGTTATGGATTGTTATAAAACCTGTGGAAAACCACCATGAAAGTTGCTGATATTGATTGGGACAACTGGCAAGCCGAAATGTTCGCGACCCTGCTGTTCATCGTAAAAAAAGATCAGGTGCTGCTGATTCGAAAAAAACGTGGCCTTGGCGCCGGCAAAGTCAACGGCCCGGGCGGGAAAATTGACGTGGGTGAAACGCCCATGGCTTGTGCCATTCGTGAAACCCAAGAAGAGCTCTTGATTACGCCACTAAATGTTCAGGCCCGGGGCCAGTTGTTTTTCCACGCCGAAGATATGCCGCGCATCCATGGCTATATTTTTATCGCGACAGATTATGAGGGCACACCCACCGAAACTGACGAGGCTATTCCCCTGTGGACCAGCACGAACCAGATACCGTTCGATGAGATGTGGGACGACGATCGATTGTGGTTGCCTGGCGTTCTCCGTGGCGAGCATATTAACGGCTGGTTTACATTTGTTGGAGAGCGCATGCTGGACTATTCCATTGAGCGCCTTGACAAGGGCAAGCGTGATGTTTGAAATCCCCGCCATCGCTGTCCCGCGACCCTGACCAATGACGAGCGTATCCTTGGAGCATTTTATGTCGCGGCTGACAGAAGAAGGCTTAGCGGCAATCCTGCTATCGAAGATATTCTCAATAACAAACGCGATCTATTTATGCCTTTGCAGAGTGACGTTGGTGCATTTCGGCTTATCAGCAAACGTCATATTATCTTCGTCGAAACCCAGCAGACCGATCAAGAAATCAGTAGTCTGACACCTCATGAGCCCCAATCGCTGGTTTTCCACTTTACCCATGGGCATACTTTGTTCGGTGTAATCTATCCCACAGAGCAGACGCATACACGCGTATCGGAACTTTTGAACGACCCTTGTCAGTTTCAGGCGGTATACCGTCAAGGTACCAAGTTCATCTTTAACCGTGACCTGGTCATATACGCGAATGCAGGCTGACTCAACTCACTTGCCGATCATCTGGTGAGTGGTTATGGTGACGTTATTTAGACTAGAAGGCACCACCATGGCCAATCTTGAGGTCCACCAATTTCCTTGTCTGAACGACAACTACGGTTATCTTCTACACGATAGCGCACATAATCTCACCGCTGCCATAGACACCCCGGAAGTGGCACCGCTCAATGCTGCGTTGGCTAGTCGTGGGTGGACCCTAACCCATATTTTCAACACCCATCATCATTATGATCACGCGGGCGGTAATCTCGCGCTCAAACAACAATGGCAGTGCACAATTATTGGCGCCAGAGACGACGCCGAGCGCATTCCCGGTATTGACAGCAAAATGGGTGACGGTGATACATTCACTTTCGGCGACCACCGGGTCGACGTGCTCGATGTCTCAGGCCACACCATTGGGCACATCGCGTTCTATCTGCCAGACGACAAGCTATTATTCAGCGGCGATGCACTGTTCGCCCTAGGCTGCGGACGACTTTTTGAGGGCTCGCCAGAACAAATGTGGACCAGCCTGCAAAAACTGCGCGCTTTGCCTGACGACACCAACGTGTACTGTGCTCATGAATATACACAGGCCAATGCGCGTTTCGCTCTGAGCGTCGAGCCACAAAATATGAGACTGCAAGCCCGCGCCAAAGAAATCGATCAACTTCGAGCAGCGGGCAAACCCACTGTGCCGTCTCTGTTGGGGCTCGAAAAACAGACTAACCCATTCCTTCGCCCTGACAGTGTTGCTCTGCAAGAGACACTAGGCCTGGTCCACAGCGATCCTGTGACGGTGTTCGCCCAGACTCGCCGCCTGAAAGATTCTTTTTAGGCGGCGCTTAATCGCGCGTTATTTGAACCACACCACTGTCTAACAAAGCTTGCCTATCATGAGATAGCAACACAGTAATGCGTGCCTGACTATCTAGGTGGCCGAGCCAGCGGCGCGCCATATCCAGTTGCAACAGACTTTCGGGGACAATCCAACGACTGTACCAGCTAGGCTTGGAGATATTGTGACGCACACCGTCTCGGTGATTCGCTAAATCGCCAGCAATGACATAAGTCATGCGTTTAAGCCCCTCCCGCACATGCACAACAAACACTTGGCTACCCGGCGTATGCCCCGCCACATGGGTCACATACAAACCAGGAAAACCCTGAATTTCACGCAAAAGATTATCCTGTGAGGCCAGCAACAAACGCCTACTACAAGCCATTTCCGTTAGCTGATCAGCCTGCCGAAAAGTCAGATAATTCAAAACGTTAAACTGCTCAACCGATTGATACAGGGTGTAACTAGCCCCTGCTGCACACAAATCGTCGGCGCCACTGGTATGGTCAACATGCAGATGCGTAAAACCCAGCCCGTCAATTGTCTGCGGCTTTATCAACGTTGAAAGCGACCCAACATAGGTCATGGGGCCGCTCTGCGTGAACCATGTCAGGGACCGACTCAAGTCCTCTGCCGCAGCCGGAGACAAACCCGCATCAATTACAAATCGGCGCCCATCGGCCCAAGTGACGACAAAAGCCGGAAAGGTCATCTCGTAAGCTAGACCTGGCGCCGGATCAACTTGTGTGTCGAGTACTAACGCTCGCTGTGAGGGTAGCCACGATGTTTCAAGCCAACCAATGGAGACAGGCAGGTTCGGCACTCTGGCAGAAGCGTGGATCTCAGTCCTGCTCGGTAAAGCAGGTTGGAGATCATTAATCTGCTGGTGAGTCAGGCGCAATATGTTGAGACCCACCACAACTAGGCACAAAACCACCACGCCAGCTGCAATCAGTAACTGCCGTCGCAGATTAATAAACAAGCCTATTGGCCAAACATTTCCGACAAAAAGTTCTCTATCGAACGCGATGCCCGACGATCGGCATCAGGATTATACTGCGCACCAAAGTCTGGATTATTAGCACCCGGGTTGGTGAACGCGTGCATGGTGCCGCCGTAGGTATGCATCTGCCAATCAGCATTAGCAGCTGACATTTCCTGCTCGAATGCCAAAACCTGCTCAGGTGGGACCATCGGGTCATCGTGACCATGCAGGCACAGTACCTTAGCGCTAATCGCCTCGTTAGCCACGTCTCCCGGCGAGAAAATTCCGTGCACACTGATTACACCGCCGACGTCTGCACCGCCCCGAGCCAGCTCCAGTACACACATGCCGCCGAAGCAATAGCCCATGGCGCTAACGTTACTTGGGTCGACAACATCCAAACCGCGAACTGTTGTCAATGCAGCTGTCATCCGGGTACGCAGCATGGCTCTGTCCGTCGCGAAAGGGCTCATCAGCGAACCATTGAGCTCGACATCGCCGTCGTTGCCGAAAACGCCTTTACCATACATATCAAGCGCAAAACCAACATACCCCAGGCGGGCAACTTCATCGGCTTTACTTGTTGCATAGTCACGACGCCCGCTCCAGTCGTGGGCTATCAGCACAGCTGGACGTGGCCCCTTGATGCTATCGTCGTAAGCGACGTAGCCTTCAAGCAGCGTATCACCGTCTTTGTAATCGATTGTTTGTGTGTACATTTTCCTCTCCCGAAGATTCGTTATAAAACCCTGTCCGCCAAATCCTTCATGGCAATGTCCTTCATGGCGATGTCCTTCATGGCGATGTCCGTCGTGAAGTATACCTGACCTTGCATATTGGCATAAAAATCTGTCTCTTTAAGCTTGTCCATCACCACACCTTTGACTTCCGCCAAATGCAAAGTGACTCCAACCTCAGCCAGATTGTCTTGCAGCAACTCGAGCATCTCAAGACCGCTCGTGTCGATGAAATTGGTAGCGGTACAGATCAGCACCACATGTTTAATCTCTTTGCGCGCTGCAACCTCATTAAACAAAAATGTTTCGATATAACGGGTATTCACAAAATACAGACTTTCATCAATGCGTAAGGCCAAAACCCGCGGAGATGTCAGCACGTCATGGCGCAGAACATTGCGGAAGTGCTCAGTCTTGCCGACGCGACCCACCACCGCAATGTGGGGTTTACTGCTACTGCGAATCAGCAGGACAAAAGACACGGCGATACCCGCAAGAATACCCGCCTCGACGCCCAGCCCTAGCACAGCCAGGAACGTCAGTGTAAACGTCACCGAATCAATACGATTAAAGCTGAAGGTTTTTTTGATCCCCGGCAAATCAATCAACTGCACCGCAGACATGACAATAATCGCCGCTAGCACCGCTTTCGGCAAATAGTAAAACAACGGCGCAAACCAAATAAGCGTGATAATCACCAGAACACACGTGACCACTGACGCCATGGGCGTGACAGCGCCCGCGCTGAAATTGACAATGGTGCGTGCAAAGCTTCCAGCGACAGGGAACCCACCCACAATAGATGAACCTAGGTTCGCCAAGCCCAAACCAATCAACTCCTGATTTGGTTCGATTTTCTCGCGGCGTTTGCTAGCAACCGCCGCGCCGATGGAGGTACTTTCCATAAAAATAACCATCGCCATCAGGCACGCTGAGGGCGCTAGCGTTTCAATGTCATGCAGGCTCAATGTGACCTCGGCCAAGGCCGGCATCTGACTGGGTATTACACCAACTACCGCCACACCATCAGCGCCGGCAAGACTCATAGACCATACAATCAATATTGACATCATCACCGCATACATGGGCGCTGATCGCACCAGACTGTTGATTAAACGCAGATTTACAGGCGTTTTATGCAACAGACTCGCAAGATGATAGCGGCAAAACCAGAGCAGTAACATCGCACCCAAGGCGATCAGCAAAGCAGCAAGATTGAGTGCACCAGCGTGCGTAAACGTATAAACGATCACTGCCCAAATGCCTGTATCGCTGGCTGGCACTAACCCCAGTATGGGCGGTATCTGATTAACAATGATCAGGATCGCGGCCGCCGTAATGAATCCCGTTACGACCGCATGGCTAAGAAAACTAATCACCGCACCAAAGTTTACGATACGTAGCAAGATCAAGATGCCACCCGTCAGCATCGCCAGTTTTGCCGCCAACAGCGCGTATTCAGCTGTGCCGGGTTGCGCAAACGCAGAGGTCGATTCCAACGTCATCATGGCAAGAATAGCCGTCGGTCCGACGGCCAACGTACGACAACTGCCAAACGCCGCATAGCACAGCAAAGCCATGATTGCCGCGTACAAGCCAGTTTCAGGCGGCAGCCCCGCCAAAAATGCATAAGCAATGACCTGTGGCACGGTTATAAACAACACGACAACACCCGCGACTAGGTCTTCCCTGAAGTCATCCAGTCGGTATTGAGGCCACCACGCCATCAATGGTAGTGCCCGGTTTAACCAGCGCATTAACAAGCTCTGACCTGCCTGCTTTGCTGCATGACAGCTGCCTCCTATTTGAGCGTCAATCGTGCTACAAACGCCGTTACTTTACCTGTCAATGCAGACCGACTCGGCGAGGTGTTTTTCGGGCGCAGTGACGACAACCAAACCTCGCGTTAAGTAGCCCAACGAGTGGCAGCCCGAACAATTAAGTTTACCGCCAAGGCCCTCCACCCCAATCAGTAGATCGATACCATATAGCCCAAGTAAGCCGCGAGCAACGCGACGCCCCATGCTTTTCCGATGGTGGCCTTGAACAATACAAACAGCAGCAACAGCACTGAACTACCCAGCATTATCCAGACATCGAGGGTCAGAAAAGCCGGGTCTACCGGGATATCTGTGAGTAAAGCAGTGATACCGAAGATGGCGAGAATATTAAACACGTTACTGCCGACCACATTGCCTATAGCAACATCAGAGCTTTTGTGGAATGCGGCGATAACGGTGGTGCTTAACTCCGGCAGTGAAGTGCCCAGCGCAATCAAACTTAAGCCGATCACGGCTTCTGAGACACCCCAATTAGCCGCCAGGCCCGCGGCACCCTCAACCACTAAATCAGCCCCTAAAGGCAGCGCAATAATACCGAGAATGATAAACACGACGATGGTGATGGACTTACCCGGTAATCCCAACACTCGCTCAAGTTCCTCTTCCGCATCATCGAGACTCGGCACCAAGTCTGAGCCACGAGTTGCCAGAAACAAAAAACCGCCGAGTAGCGACACCAGCAAGACGCCTTCCCAGAAAGTAACCGGTTGGAACACGCAAAGGACAATAAACAATACACAGACCGCCACCATCAAACCCGTCTGTTTACCGAGACCAGCTTGATCGCAGACTATAGGGTGGATTAACACGGGGACACCAATAACCAACAGTACGTTAGCGATATTACTGCCTATGATATTGCCCACAGCAATCCCTGGAAAACCCGTTAGAGCGGAAACTGACGACACCATCAGCTCTGGCGCCGAGGTCCCCATAGCGACTACTGTCAGTCCCACGACCATCGGCGGGATTTTGCTCTCGCGCGCCAGCCCTAGGGCACCACGCACCAACAAGTCACCACCCATCAAGAGATAGACAAAACCACCAAAGAGCTTTAGGAAATCTAGTGTCTCGGGCATTAGTCAGCAGTACCCGGCTGTGTTTGCGCACCTGATTTCGATTGCGCGCCAAGCATTTTCGGATTTTCTTTTTGCAAGTGATCTAACAACTCGTTGACGGACTCAGCCAGATAAGCGATCTCGTCATCACCCGAGGCGTCGGCGCGCAGTGTCAGTTCACCTTCACGCACACGCTCAACCAACAACGCAAGGTCATGTATCGGCCGCGCCAGGTACAAGCCGAGCAATGTCCCACCGATAATAGCGAAGGCCGATAACGCGAGCGCGATATCAATCATCGCTTCACGTAGTTGATTCGCCCGCTTTGCTTCTTCGGCCGCATCAACCTTAACGATCAACCCCCACTGCAAATCTTCTAGGTAACGGGTTGCCGCCCAGACATCAACATCTCGATAGTCTTTAACGCTCTCGTCGAAAACAAAATCTTCGCCACTGAGTACGCGCCTAATGGGCACAGACACTTGCTCGTTCGACAGGCGGCGGAACTTGCCCTCGTCATCATGCCGTACAGGATTCAAAACTAACACTGAATTACCGTCTTGCTTGACGACCACTGACTCGCCAGTTTCACCTAAGCCGGTGTAGTTGCCCGTCACCGAATACAGATCTAAGCCATCAAAGATCACTTCGATAGCGCCAATGCCTTGGCCATCGATATTAAGTAGACTTGTAAACATCACGCGCAGGCTACCTGACTCGGTGACATAAGAGCCGCCATACGTGATCGCTTGGCTATCGAGGGGCATATCATGCTCATGAGGCCGCTCGACTTGCCCGAATCCAACAATCTCATTGCCAGCCAAATCAAGGATATCGATACGATCCAGATTGTCTGTCGCCGTGACCGCGTTCTCGATGATCTCTCTGACGCGGTCAAGCGCTGTAATATCTTGGCTGACAAAATAGCGCTGCAGGTTATCGCGCAAATCTGTGCGACTGCGAATCAGGCGCAACTGGTCGCGCCAGCCTTCTTGGACTTTGACTAGGTCGCGTTTCTTACTCTCAGCGAGGGCGTCCAGTTGGCGGACGGAAATTTCCTGCAACAATCCAGCAGAGGTTTGATAGGCGAACGTGCCTAGCAACGCCATGCTCAAAAGAGACACAAAAACGAGGGCGAGCGCTAGTTTGGTTCGTATATCCACAAGTACCACTGATTTCGAAGAAGCGCCTATCTTTGCATTTTTACCTAGGCAATTCCAGCCGGTTTCTTATACCAGCTTATGTCTGCTGAGGCCGCGTAAACGTGCGAGTCACAATCGCATAGGTATTAATAAATTGCGTTACTCAACGTCCACTAACGCTGTGCCACGTACCCGCGTCCAGAAGGCGCCGGTAATACCCTGATCGATAAAACGCTGTCGTTGCGCGGCAATAATCCGGTCAAAGGGACCATGATCAACCCGGAAATAGTAACGACCATCGGCCTCAAGCCGATGCAGTGTCACGGAATCTATCCCAGCTTTTAGCAGGCTGTCACGTTGATTACGGGCACGGTCTGGTCCATGAAAACTCCCCAGTACGAGCCAGTATTCACGCGTGAGCGTCTCCCCGCGGGCGGCAACAGACGCCTTGAACTGACTTATCTGGTGGTCGTCAACGCTTAGACGCCAAACCGCTAGGCCATTTGACACCAGTTCTTCACGCTGCACTAAGCGTTCCATCCTCTGACGTATCAGCAACCGAATATTAGCCGCGCCATCGCGGTAAGCGACTGACTGACCTGTTGTTAACTCAGCCGCTCGACCATCAAGATCGAAAGCCGCCATTTCAACATGCTCAGACGTCAAGCGCGCGATGCGCTCGCGTTCCAACTCAGCACTGGCCAGCGTTTTATAGCTACCCACAACCCAATAGTCATTTGTGTTGTCTGCCGCCAATGCCGGCATCGTAGTCATGCAAAGGCAGACAACTGTTACGCAGAATGCCATCACACGGGTGTCAGCGATACTCGCCAACCGGGATGAGCAAAATATATTCAGCATGTGATGCGACTTCCAAGGAAAATTTCCGCGCATACTAACCCAAAGGATCGGCTAATCGCAGACATTATCTTAAGAAACTGCAAATCTACCGCGTGTCCCTTACAAACTGCTACCATCGACGCCGTCGTCAACCAGTCCAACGCTTATGCATCAAGTTACAGGCACCCCAGCCAACACCCCTATTTTTTACGGCTACTGGCTGATTGTTGCGGCGTTTATCGCTCAGTTTGTGGCTATCGGCATGCAGAACTATGTCATCGGCCCCTTCATGATACCCATGACCGAGAGTCTCGGCTGGACCCGAACCGAGTTTACGCTGCCGCGCAGTCTGGGCCAGATCATGATGGCCATGACGGGCTTCTTTATCGGTAGCTACGTCGATCGTCTTGGCGCCCGGCGCTTTATGCTAGCCGGCACCGCAATTCTCGGACTGGCCTTGGGCCTGTTATCACAGGTTCAAACCTTGTGGCATTGGGTGATTCTCAACGGTATCGTTCTGACACTCGGCGCTGCAATGATCGGCAACCTCGTTGTCAATGTTACTCTGGCCAAGTGGTTTGTTAATTTTCGTGGCCGGGCCATCGCGCTGGCAGCAATGGGGGTGTCGTTCGCTGGTGTACTGCTCACACCCCTGGCGTCCTGGTTGATCGACGTTCACGGCTGGCGGACTACTTGGCAAATTCTAGCCCTAGGCACCGTCGTTCTGATCACCCCCGCAGCGCTTGTGATGCGCAGGACACCTGAGGATTATGGTCTGCGCCCCGATGGCCATTCTCTACAAGACGTTGCCTTGGGTAAGAACGCCCGGGCACTACTGGACTTCGATAACTCGATGACCCGACGCCAAGCCATGACCAACCCAACGTTTTATTTGTTGGTACTGGCGTTTGGCCTGTTCGGCATCACTATTCAAGTTATGTTACTGCAAACGGTACCGATGATGACGGACGCCGGGTATTCAAGGACTACCGCTGCCTTGATGATTACCATCGCGTCAATTCCGGCATTATTATCAAAGCCAGTCTGGGGCTGGTTGATCGATGGCCTCGATGCACGGCCACTCGCCTCAATCAGCGCTGGATTGACGGGCCTGTCACTATTTATCATTGTTTTTGCCGTGCAGGCGGGGTCTCTTACCTGGGCGTACGTGGGATTTGCCGTTTTAGGCCTTGGCTGGGGCGGCATGATTCCCTTGCAAGAAGTTATTTGGGCATCGTTCTTCGGCCGCCGCTATCTCGGCGCCGTTCGCAGTGCAGCGCTACCATTTTCGATACTGCTAACCGCCGGCGCGCCACTAGCAACGTCTTACTACTTCGACGTCATCGGCAACTATGATGGCGCCATTTTGGTTGTCGGCAGTGCTAACCTGCTGTCCGCCGTAATGCTCGCCTGTTTGCGTAAGCCTGTCAGTTGATCATCGCAGATGCGCTATGCATCTCGCTACACGCACTAATTCACCTGAACAACAGGAATTAAATTCTTTGGCAGCGCCCGAGTACCCAACTGCTTTAATGACGCTATGGCGAGTGCCATCGTAATACAACAGCCTAACAACCATGCCAGCGAAAATACCGGATGCTCTGCCATGCTGCCAACTTGGTAGATGACACTGGCAGTGACATACGCAAGACCAGTACTCCAAGAGAACACCAGCAGCATCCAGCGCCAGCCGGCCTCTTTGGCGATAGCGCCAAGCACGGCGACGCAAGGTGCATAGAGCAGAATAAACACCAGGTAGGAAAATGCCGCCAGCGGACTGCCAAACAGACTCGCCATGTTCGATAAGGTACTCGTGGTAACGCCCTGACCTTCCGCAGCCACTGCCTGATCACTGAGGTCACCCATATCTAAGCCTAGGGGATCTCCGAGGTTAGCCAGCAAGTCCGCGCCATTATAAACGATAGACATTAACGCCTCGGTGGCTAACGCTATCAGATCTGGCGCACCCTCAACCGCGGCTGGATCGGCGCCGCTATAAAGCGCATCTAGCGTACCCACTACAGCCTCCTTGGCAAACAACCCGGTGAACAGACCTACCGTGGCCGGCCAATTATCTTGGGTCAAACCAATAGGTGTAAAGATCGGCGTAATGGCCTTGCCGATCACCGACAAGGCGGACTTGTCCGTGTCAGAATGCCCGAAACTGCCATCGGTGCTGATGGAATTCAAAAAACTCAACCCGATGACCACCAACACTATCGTCTTTCCTGCACGGAACACGAAGGCCCGGAGTCGAAACCAGGTGGTGAGTAAAATATTACGCGCAACGGGCAGGTGATACGCCGGCATCTCTTGAAATGACGGCGTCATCTCTGTGGCAAAAATTTGCTTGCGAAATACCCAACCCGTCAGCACGGCCATGCCAATGCCCATGAGATAAAGCAAAAACACAATATTCTGACCATTGCTGGGAAAGAATGCCGCAGCAAACAGAGCGTAGACGGTAAGACGCGCACCGCAAGACATAAAAGGCGCCATTGCGATTGTTAGTAGCCGGTCGCTATCGCGGCCGAGGGTGCGTGATGCCATTACCGACGGTACGTTACAGCCGAAGCCGACAATGAGTGGCACAAAGGCATTACCCGGTAGGCCCAGCTTGCTCATCAAGCGATCAACCACAAACGCCGCACGCGACATGTAGCCAGAATCTTCCAACATCGACAAACACAGAAACAAAAAACCGATCACAGGTATAAAGGTTGCTACAAGCTGAATGCCACCGCCGAGACCCTCCGCCAACAATACCACTAACCAGCTTGGGCTACCGAGGGTCTGCAACAGCCAGCGGCTGCTATCGACAAATACCGCGCCGAACAGAATATCAAAGAAATCGATAAATACAGCGCCGACACTAATCGCCACCGTGAACATCGCATACATCATGAACAAAAAGAACGGAATGCCGAGCCAACGATTCAAGACCCAACGATCGATTTGCTCGGTCAACGTATGCTCGACAGGCGTCATCTGCACGACACCGTCAACCATCTGACGCGCTTTGTGATAGCGCCGAATGAGTTTCTCGCCGGTGGCTTCGTCAGTCTCCGGTAATGGCGTCACAGGTGCCTGGCGGCCACCGGTCAGGCGCGCACTGACCTCAGACTTGAGAGCGTCGACACCGGTGCCGCGCGACGCCACGATGGGAGCGACAGATAGCCCCAGTTCGGCCGACAGTGCCTCAACATCTATATCTACACCGTTTTGCTGCGCAACATCGAGCATGTTCAAGGCAACGATGAGATCGGCGCTAATCTCCAGCAACTGCTGGGTCAACACTAAGTTACGCTCGAGATTGGTCGCATCGAGGATATTGATGACCAGGTCGAAGTCTTCACGCTCGAGGAATTCCCGCGCAATCTGTTCATCCAAACCCATGTAGTCTTGCTCTAGGGAGTAGATACCCGGCAGGTCAATGACCTCAACCTCAACGCCGTTGAGCAACATAACCCCTGTCTTTTTCTCGACAGTAACGCCTGGCCAGTTACCGACCTTCTGATGCGCGCCGGTCAAATGATTAAAAAGCGTGGTCTTGCCGCAGTTGGGATTACCGATCAGGGCGAGTTTTAGCATTGTCATAAAACTGGCTCTACCGCGATCAATCGCGCTTCTTGCTTACGGATACTGAGCAATGTGGTACCAACGCGTACCTGAATGGGGTCACCTGCTGGCGCAAAACGCAGCACATCGACGACAACGCCTGGGTAAAGGCCCAGGGCATAAAGTCGACTTTGAATCTCGCCACTACCCGCCGCCGCTGTAAGAACGCGGCAGTGGCTTGCCTGTTTCATTTCCGCCAGAGTCATAATCAATGCTCGTCGACATCTTAGTGAGATATCGAACCTCGCCTTTGTTAGTGTGATTGAGAATTATTATCATTTGAGGTCAGAATGCAAGTGATTGTTTTACTTTGCTCCCCAGCTAAAACCCCGACTAGCCTGACAAGGCCGCTCTGGCGCTATTAGCGCTATAAGCGCGACAACAATGACAGCCTATTTACCGCACACCAACACGATGAAAAATCACCAAGAGCAACAAATTTCGCTGGAGAGAGCTCGACGCACGCTCGACAACATATGAACGATCTACATTCAGGGCTAGCATTGCTTTATTATGAGACCCACGTATCGAAAAGCGGCTGAAAAATTGGCCACCACAAACGAGGCAATGATTGCACGCTCATGACTGACCTTGACCCCACCGAACCAGATCTGGCGCGCCGCCAAGATCTGACCCGTATGAAGCGCTTCGCCACGGGGCTACTATTGGTGGTCACCGGCATTTATATTTTAACGCGTATTTTTCATGGTGCGTTGCCGTGGCTAGGCTATCTGGAAGCAACGATGGAGGCGGCTATGGTGGGCGCCATCGCCGATTGGTTTGCCGTCACTGCTTTGTTTCGTCACCCGCTGGGACTAAAGATCCCGCATACGGCGATAATTCCTAACCGCAAAGATCAAATAGCGGCGCAGTTCGGTACCTTTGTACAACAAAATTTTCTGTCAGAAGACGTGATCGCCGAAAAAATTCGCGCAATGAATTTAAGTCACCAAGTAGCCCAATGGATTGTCACCCCCAGCAATGCCGAGGCCGTAGCAGAGCAGATGACTGCGGGCCTGGCCGGAGCCGTGCGTGTGATGAACGATGCCGACATTCAAACGCTTATCGAAGAGAAAGTTGCCAATAGAATCCGCGAAACCTCTTTTTCGCCATTAATTGGTGAGTTGTTAACTTTCCTCACCTCGGGCCGGCGCCAACAGGAAGCCATCGATGTGGGTGTCCGCATTGCCTTGGGCCTGCTAGCAGACAGCGACGACCAATTGCGTGAAACGGTTAATGCCGAAACGCCTTGGTGGTTTCCATCAACGTTAGACAAAGCGGTGTATAAAAAGCTTGTGCGCAGCTTCAGCAAGACGCTTTACGAGATGCAGGTAGATATCTTCCATCCCATGCGCGTTCGCATCGTGCGTATGACCACTCAGTTTATGCAAGACCTGAAATACTCCGAAGACATCGCTCACAAAGAAGCTGCGATCAAGGAAGATCTGCTCAACCAGCCTGCTTTACGCGACTTTACCGGCTCGCTATGGACCGATATCAAGGCGGCGTTACTGGACCAAAGCGAAAATCCAAATGCCGAACTCAAACAAACCATTCAGCGAGCCGTCATTCGATTTGGTGAATCTGTCCTTGACGATCCTGCACTAGCAGCAAAAATAGATGGCTGGGCACAAGACGGTGGACGCTACCTAATACGCACCTATGGTCATGAAGTCGCACGACTCATCGCCAGTACGATTGAAAGCTGGGATCCAGAAGCCACGGCTGAGCGCATAGAAATTCAGATCGGCAAAGATCTGCAGTTTATTCGCATCAACGGTACCGTCGTCGGTGGCCTTGCAGGCCTCAGCATTCATACCTTGTCGGAACTAAAGCTCATGTCGGGTATCAATGTACAAGACCTGTGGCCGTTTTAAGATACTTGCTCAACCGCGCCCGCAGTCGCCCGTTTAAAACCCGAGTATTTTGGCTGGTCAATCGCTATCTGATTGACTACTGCATGCCGCAGATAGTCCTGCAACTTGTCGTCAGCCAGCGGCTGAGAGCCATCACGCAACGCATTAGTCAGACGCCAACGTAACGATTCGAGATCACTTGCCTGCGCCGCAGCATCACCAAACAACGCCTTCAGTTTGGTCAGCTCAAGCGCGCGGGCGCCGGCACCTAGTTGCCATTCGCGCTGCACAATATCCAACGCGTTGCCCGACACCCGCGCCAGAAAATTGAGCCTTCCACTGGTGGCGGTCATGACATCATCACGCAAAAAATCCCGCACTGCCATTAGCAGTTCATCCGCTCTTGGCATATCTACAGAGGAGATCTGAGTATTAGGTTGTAGCGGCGTCACCTGACCCGGTATCAGCAAATTGACGCAGTCCACCTGACACTCTGAACTACGCCGGCCAATAGTTGGCCGCTCAACTGATTGGTCAGGTCCGGTACGGTAATGCTCAGCCATTCCCAGACAGCCTACCGCCCACCAGAATGAGCCAAAGACTTCCCAGAACTTCACTTGCTCAATATTTACCGCTTGCCCTGAGGCCTCTTCATAGCCACGAAACAGGTCTTCGTAGTCACCAAACCCACCGACCGGCTTATCACTCCCGAAGCGCCAAGAGTTCACACAAATCCAACCAAGGTCACGCATTGGATCGCCGATATGCGCAATTTCCCAGTCTAGGAGTGCCACAATGCCTGTCTTATCGACAAGGAAATTACCATTCCGGAAGTCATTGTGGACCAACGTCATGGACGGCGCGACGGGCAGGTTTTCCATCAACCAGCGCGCTGTATAATCGATCATCGGTTGAGGCGTTTTTAACAGTTGATATCGATCCCAGCTCTGCTCAACAAATTCCGCAGGCGTAATTTCAAACAAATGCTGCCGCAGCTCAGTCGCATCCAAATCTATCTGATGAACACGCGCCATCAACTTACCGCATTCGTACGCCAGCCGCGGCCGCAGCTCGGCAAAATCAGCCGAGCGGACGATGCGCGCACCCAGCGCTTCGCCCTCCAGCCACTCCATGATGAAGCCCTCGCCAAGACCGTCAGCATCTTGTAAAACATAATATATCTCGGGTTCTGGCACACCCGCAGCACGCGCACTGCGCATCAACATCGCCTCGACGTCCAGTCCCGGGTGACCTGGCATCGGATCCACCTTCACGCCACCCGGACCGCGGCGCATGGCCAGCAGCTGTTCGCCTCGAGCAGTCTCGACAACAATCCGATAGGTCTCTTGGCTCGCCCCACCAGACAACCGATCGACACTGCAGAGAGTGCGGCAGTCAGGAATGTGCTGGACCAACACGGCGGCCACCAGGGCCTCGAAGTCATTCGCCTCGATTTTCACGCCTAGTCTACCTTCACACCCTTAGGTGCCTTCTGGTTCATGTAACCAAACATGTATCCAGCGATTCGACGCATCTGAATTTCCTCGGCACCTTCGGTGATGCGATAACGACGATGATGGCGATAGATATGTTCAAACGGCTTATGCCGGGAGTAACCCAGCCCACCGTGCACCTGCATCGCTCTGTCAGCGGCATCGCAACAAAGCCTATTCGCCTGGTAGTTACACATAGACACCTTGTCAGACACCATGAAGTTGCCATACTTGTCCATTTGCCAAGCCGTCTTATGAATCAGTGCACGTAACATTTCAGCCTGAGACTGCAACTCAACCAATGGAAACTGAATGCCTTGATTTGACGACAGCGGTTTACCGAAAGGCTTGCGCTGCATCGCATAAGCGACGGATTCATCGATACAGTATTGTGCAGCTCCGAGGCTGGAAGCTGCCTGACGAATACGGTTTTCATTGAAGAAATGCTGCACCACATGCAGACCGCGACCTTCACCACCGAAGATCGCTGTGTCATCCACGTAAACATCAGTAATTGACACGCGACCATGGTCAGTAGGCATATTAAATGTCCACAGCATCTCTTCTACTTTCATTCCTTGCGCCTGCATGGGCACTAAAAATGCTGTGATGCCATCACCATCACCCGGCTTACCGCTGGTGCGCGCCATAATCATATCGAACTGAGCTTTATGAATGCCCGTGTTCCAAGTCTTCTCGCCGTTGATACGCCAACCATCACCATCTCGGACGGCATTGGTTTCCATATGCGTGGCGTCGGACCCATGATCTGGCTCAGTGATACCAAAGGCAAAACCACGCTTACCTTCAAGCAAAAGGGGCACCCATTCTTCCTGCTGGGTCGGTGTGCCGTACGCCAGCATGAGCAACAGACCAACGTTGTTGCCAACAATCGAATGCTCGTTTTGCAGGTCGTTGTGAAGCCCTAATCCCATCGCCGCAAAATGCTCGCGGATTACAGCCATGCCCAAGTTAGTACCATTCTGGCCGCCATAGACCTTATCAAGTGGGTAGCGATAGTGGCCTGCTTTATCCGCCAAACGTCGCGCTGCGCCCAGCAACGCCTCCCATTCCTCATTAGGCAAACCGCCCCGTTCCCAATCTGTTCGAGCATCCTCGCGACGATGATCGAAAAAGCGAATATTGTCGTTCTGCTGTTCCAACGGCTTGATCTCATCAAGGATGAATTGATCGAGTACTTTTAGATAATTCTGCAGGTCCTGGGGTATGTCAAAGTCCATTATTTCATTCCTCTTTTTATTATCATTTTTGTATTTTGAATGATCTTTTATTCATTGTTGTTTTGCTGAACACGTGTTCTTGCAACATCAACTCGCTGTGTCTTCGATACCAACTCGCCGTTGTTTAATCACCCTGACGTTAGCTGCGACGCTCAACGATCATATCCATCATGTGACCTCAAACTCAACACGACCGAACAGCGCTTCGCCTTCGGCGTTAGCATCATGATACTCGGCGATATATTGACCGGGACGAGCCACCTCCACGCGCCCCAAAGCACCCGTTATCAAATAATGCCCCGCTAGCAATTTGTATCCCTGTGCCAATGAGTGATTGATCAGCCACATCAGCATGGTCCGCTGACCACCATGCGCATCCAGACCCCTGGCCGCACCGAGCACATCACCATTGCGTGACAACTTTATCTGTAGCTGATCTGCATCCTTTGGCTGAATCATCGGCTCACCGACAATATAACCCCCGGCTGCGGCATTAGCCGCCACCAGATCCGCGCCCGTGATCGTTCTACCAGCGGCATTAGGCACAACATAAGCCGCATCGGCAATCTCGATCATCGGCAGCATGGCATCAATATATTCATCGATGGTATCGATTGATACAGGTGAAGTCACAGCGCGTGCTAACCGATATCCTATTTCAAGCTCAATCATGGGCCGCACAAATTCGGACGCCGGGATCTGACAGCCGCTAACATAGTCGTGCCCCGAAAACAGCACTCCGCCGGCAGGACCCGTCATTTGTAGTGATTGCTGAGCCGCTAAATTAGTGAGCGCAGCCTTAAAGCCAGTAATATGACATGATGCCGAATCTGCTGAGAGCAGGTCGAGGAAGGCGCGCTGCACGCTGTAGCCATGCGCTAACGATTGAACCTCTATGCCCGGAAACAAGGGATATGGTTGACGATTGCGGTGCGCCTCTAGCAAGCACCGAGCATGATCTAGAATCGCGTCTGGCATATACTCGTCCGAATAGACTGAGCGGTCTTTATACCCAATCTAGTCCGCGCTTAATACCCATGTTCTAAATATTCATCGTTAGACAACCATCAATCGCATAGCTGGCTAACAGGTGACCCGAGACCTTCATGCGGGCTATGCTAGCGCTCAGTTAACCTAAGGATGAAATTATATGTTTTTCGCATCGAGTGATCACTTTGGACCCCGTTAGTCAGGGGGTTCTGGGTGCCGCCCTACCGTCGGCGCTGGCCAATAAGGACAAACTCAAGACCATTATCTGGGTCGGTTTTCTCGCGGGCATGGCACCAGATCTGGATGTCTTGATCCAATCACCCACTGACCCAATATTGTTTCTCGAGTATCACCGCCAGTTCACTCATGCGCTGGCGTTTATACCCGTTGGCGCATTGCTCTGCGCCCTTGTTTTCCATCGTTTTGCCCGTCATCGACTGCGGTTTCGAGAGCTTTACCTGGCGTGCTTTCTCGGCTACGCCACCCATGGTCTACTTGATGCCTGCACGACCTATGGCACCCAGCTGTTCTGGCCGTTTTCCAATGAACGCGTGGCGTGGAATAGCGTCTCAATCATAGATCCATTGTTTACCCTGCCACTGCTGGCATTGATGGGACTGACGTTGATCAAATCGAACCCTTGGTATGCACGGGCAGCGATGATTTGGGCGCTTAGCTATCTTGCTTTTGGTGCTTTGCAGCGCGACCGTGCAGAAACTCTTGGTCAATCACTCGCCGCACAACGTGGCCATATACCTCTGCGTCTGTCTGCTAAACCAGGGTTTGCCAATCTATTCTTGTGGAAAGTGGTTTACGAGACAGACTCTGATTTTTACGTTGATGCCGTGCGCACTGGCCTAACACCTACTTGGTTCGAGGGTGAACATACTCGGAAACTCAATGTCGGCGCTGACCTGCCGTGGCTCGATCCTCTAAGCCAGCAGGCTGACGATCTACGCCGTTTTAACTGGTTTTCCATGGATTATTTAGCCATCGACAAAGATGATAGCGACTACATCATCGACATTCGTTATTCCGTGCTTCCCAACGAAATCAATGCTTTATGGGGGATACGTCTGAACAAGCAGGCTGGGATAGCAGATCACGCAAAATATGTGGTCAATCGCGACATGAATAGTGAGGCATCGAGGAAACGCATGCAGACCATGGTTGATATGCTTTTCGGGCGGTAAATCCCGTCTGTATAAATTCTGGGCAACAAAAATCGCCCGACCATTCGATGGGCTAATCGTCGAGTCAGGCAAGACGTCCTAGCCCAAATGGTCTAAATTACTTATCATGCAATGCACCATAAGAAATCCCATATAGGGTCACGAAGTAGGTAGATCGTATGCTGTCAATGAGTTCATCTAATTCACGTTTAGAACGAAAAATGCGCCGCGCTAATAGCCATGCAGAATGGCTCGCAGCAGCGACTGAACACGATCTTGCCTCGGGCAATAACAAGTGGCGACTTGAACAAAACTCGTCTGATTATGACTTCCAAAACATCCAAAGCCGCGTTGACGAATTGCGCAAGTTTCGCGCCCGACAAGACGACGTAGGCCTGCTGTACTCCTTAAACCAAGGAATTCATGGGAACCAGGGCGGTATGGGTAACGCCGCCCTTTATGACCGATCCAAGGTTGGCACCAAAAAACTCATCGAGGAATATGTTGATGAAATCGTCGATGCATTGAACCACATCAGTCAGTTGCCCGAATCTGACGAGATAACCCATGAGGACAAGCTGGATTTCTTCCACCGTGCTCATCTATGTTTCGGTAGTTCTGCTTTGATGCTGTCTGGTGCTGGATCGCTGGGCCATTTTCATCATGGGGTGGTGAAAACCCTACTCGAACACGACCTGCTGCCTGATATTATCTCCGGCTCCAGTGCCGGCTCAGTGTTTGCCGCCGTATTAGGCACGCATACCAACAAGGAACTCAAGACAGTACTGAGTGAGGACAGCATGATGAATCCGTTTGAGGATGATCTGGAACAACAGTCCTCAGGCATCTTGCGCACCCAGGTTGACGCAGAAACCCTGCGACTGATGCTGGAATTGACAATTCCCGACATGACATTTCAGGAAGCCTACGAAAAGACCGGCCGATCCATAAGCGTCACCATTGCACCGCTTGAAGAACACCAATCTTCTCGTTTGATGAACGCGATCACATCGCCTAATGTTTATATTCGCACCGCCGTTTTGGCGTCGTGCGCTGTTCCAGGAATTTTTCCGCCTGTCATGCTGATGGCGAAGAACGTCTACGGCGAGCCACAACCCTATTTGCCCAATCGGCGCTGGGTGGATGGCGCAGTAACAGATGACCTCCCCGCCAAACGTCTGGCGCGGCTGTATGGGGTTAATCATTATATTGTTAGTCAGGCTAACCCACTGGCACTCGCCATGATGAGCACCGACAAGCTGTTTCCCATGCCAGCGTTGAGTAAATCCATTATGCGCCACACCACCAAGGAAGTACTCCGAGCCAGCGAACGGTTCAGTCGCCGTTACTTGCGTCAAATTCCTAGTGTCGGGCAAGCCATGAGCATGTTTTATGCAGTTATGGCTCAGGACTACCAAGGCGATATCAATATCGTGCCGAGTTTTAACTACGTAGATCCGCAAAAATTGTTGGCGCGCCTGACAACGAAAGAAATTGAGGAACTGATTCTCGAGGGCGAACGCGGCACATGGACGCAGCTTGAGCGTATTCGTATCTGTACCAAGATCGGCCGAACCCTCGCGCACATCCTTGATCATCATGACGAACACAACATCAAGTCGTTCTACAAAAAACGCGGTGGTGGCAAAGGCAAACCACCCGTTGTGCTGAAATCAGCTAGCTGAGAATGTGAGCAATCCCAGCCTGCTGATAGGCTAAAATTGCTTGGACAAGCTATGCGTTCTTAATCGTCAGCCCGCCATCTACGGGCAGGACCACCCCCGTGATGTAGCTTGAAGCGGGTAGCGCCAAGCTTAACGTGGCATGGGCTACTTCTTCTGGTTCGGCGTAGCGTTTCAACGCGACGCGACGGCGCGCAAAGATGGCTTTCTGGTCATCGGGTATCGCCGCTGTCATCCCCGTGTTAACAGGCCCCGGACAAACGCAGTTAACTGTTATCGCTTCTGGTCCCAACTCTACCGCCAAAGAGCGCGTTAATCCCACCACACCTGACTTTGCGGCCGTGTAAGGACTACCAAATTTAGTCGCACCCAAAGCTTCCGTAGACGCGATGTTTATAATGCGTGGGTGCTCAGCCAGCCGCAGATACGGTAGCGCTGCGCGCACGGTCAAGGTTTGCGCAGTGAGCAAGACTGATAGCGTCTTGTTCCAGGCGGCCAGATACTCATCGGCGTCAATAGCGACGAAGATCGAAACACCCGCATTGTTGACGAGTATGTCAATGCCACCGAAATGCTTGGCGATCGCGTCGAAGACGGGCTTAATAGCCGCGCCGTCAGACAAATCTAGCACCCAGCCTTGAGCGTCGTAGCCCGCTGCCCGCATTTCCGCCACAACCTCATCCAGCGCTGCAGCATTGATATCTAGCGCAGCGACCCTTGCACCTTCGTCAGCAAACAGATTCGCAGTAGCACGCCCCATACCACTGGCAGCACCGGTGACAACAACAACCTTGCCTGCAACGGATCGACTCAACGTAGATAGCTTCATGGATTTAACCGCCTGTTATAGTTTGGTTAGGGAATATGCTGCGAGTTTGGTGCGGGTATTCCGCAGGGGTATAAGAGTGTGCCCCATCTCCCCCGAGCAACGCAAATAGGGTACTATGGAACATACAATACATTAGCCTAGAGTTTGCAAAGTATGAGCGAAATCAAGCGTCTTACCACTGTTGAAATTGCCAAGCAGGCGCTAAATTTCTCTATCGCGCATTTTACTATCTTCTCAGAGACAGACCGCGAGGATTTGCATGGTCACAATTTTCAACTCGAGTGCAAGGTCACAGCTCCGTTGGCTGACGATGGTCTGTTGTTCGATTACGGTATTCTTAAAAAACTCCTTCGCGCCCTTTGTGACGAAATCGATGAGCAGGTGATCCTACCCGGTCACTCACCGCACCTGCAGTTGACAGAGGAAGACGGTTACACCATTGCGCACTTCAATGGTGAACGTATTCCGTTTCTACCCAGAGACGTAACGATATTACCCATCGCCAACACCACCGTAGAGGAGTTCTCGCATTACTTTTTGGAGAAACTTAAACACGACAAATTAATTCAGCAAAACGCCATTGTCGCCCTGTCAGTCAAGGTATCATCCAGTCCGGGACAATATGGAATCGCCGATTGGAGACAAGCATGAAGACACTTGTAATTACCGGTGCTAGCAAAGGAATTGGCCTAGCCGTCGCAGGCCTATGCCTAGACGAGGGCTACCGAGTGATCAACTTGTCACGTTCTCCTGCACCCGATGCCCGCATCGACAACTTGGCCATCGACCTGGCCTCCCCACAAGCTGAAATCGAACTCGCTGAATTGCTCAAGACACGGCTAATACCCGGCGAAATTATGTTGGTGCACAATGCTGCACGTCTCAACAACGACCGCACTGATGAAACGTCAACTGCCGCTTTTCGTGACGTCATGGCGGTTAATCTAACGGGCCCTCATCTAGTAAACCAGCTCGTTATTCCCTCAATGCGAAGCGGTTCCAGCATCATTTACGTTGGCTCCACCCTGTCAGAAAAAGCAGTTCCTAATGCGTATACCTATGTCGTTAGCAAGCACGCCATGATCGGTATGATGCGCGCAACCTGCCAGGATCTCGCCGGACGTGGCATCCACACCGCCTGTATCTGCCCTGGCTTCACCGATACTGAAATGCTCCGCGCCCATGTTGGTGAAGACCCCGAAATTCTCAAGGCTATCGCCAGCATGAGCACTTACGATCGCCTCGTGACACCTGCGGAGATAGCGGCCACTGTAAAATTTGCAATGGATAACTCGGTTATCAATGGGTCAGTAATCCACGCCAACCTTGGCCAGAAAGAAAGTTAAGGCAGGCTGTACCCGGATTAAATCGGCCTGCGGAAAAGAGGCCGCATCACTTAACAAAATATCAATAAAAGAGAGCCTTGCCCATGAGTAGTGGACCTATTAATGGACCTATCAGCAGCCAACCTATCAGCGATGCTGTCAGGGAAAAACGAGAAAGAGTCTTTCTCGTACTAGCAGGATTTTTCCTGTGCGCGATGACCATGCTGAACATCCTTGGCATCACACGATTTGTCCAAATCGGACCCATGGCGTTGGCAGTCGGGGTTCTGCCCTACCCTATTACTTTTTTATGCACCGACCTAGTCAGTGAACTCTACGGCCGAGCGCGTGCTAATTTCCTAGTCACAGTGGGCCTTATGCTGAATGTTTTTATCATCGCTTTCATGTGGGTTGGTAACCAACTACCTGCCTCGGAGCCCCAAGCACCCTGGCAGCTGATTCATCTGGCGGAAGATATTATGTTACCTAACGGCGATACCGTCAGCGACTCTATAGAGTTATTTTCCTTACTTTATGCCACCACTTCTGGCGCAGTCTTGGCGTCGATGCTGGCCTATATTGCGGCTCAGTATTGCGACGTCTACATGTTCCATTTTTGGAAGCGACTCACCAAGGGCAAACACCTGTGGCTGCGCAACAACGGCAGTACTTTGATCAGTCAAGGCGTTGACTCATTTATGGTGATCATTGTTACCTTTGGCGCCCAGTTGCTTGCCGGTGCAATGAGTGCCGGTGCTCTGCTGGTACTGATGGGCAGCAACTATCTCTTCAAAATGTGCGTGGCATTAGCCGACACCCTGCCATTTTATGCCGCTGTGCGTTATCTTCAACGCTACCTCGAATTTACTGATGAGGAGTTAGCCGCACACACCTAACATTTTGTTTCTGCTATTAGCGACTTGCTAGTTAAGAGATGTCTATATGAACTCCGAGGCAATACTCAAATTTTGGATCGGCACAGCGGCACTGGACAGTGAAGCAGCCAAGAACCGGTCAAAACGCTGGTATACCAGCAGCGCTGATGACGATGAGGCCATGAGCGTGCAATTTGGAGCGACGTTGAAACAGGCAGAGCGAGGCGCGCTAGCTGACTGGCAGAAAACCCCTCAGGGTCGACTGGCACTGGTGATATTACTAGATCAAATGTCGCGGAATATTTACCGTGGTACGGCACAAGCCTATGCCAACGACGCTCACGCCCTAGACTTGGCTAGTCAGATGGTCGATGCCGGTGAGCACCTGCAGTTGACCAACATTGAGCAAGTCTTCCTGTTTCATCCATTCGAACACGCCGAGAGCCTCGCGGCGCAGCAACGTTCAGTGCAATTGTTTACCGAACTTCTCAGCCGGGCAACTGCAGACTGGCACCAGCAACTTCAGCGTTTTCTCGATTTTGCCATTATCCATCATAATATCATTGCAACTTACGGGCGCTTTCCTCATCGCAATAGTGTGCTAGAACGCCAAAGTACTGCCGCAGAAAGCGACTACCTGATAAAAGGCCCAACTTTCGGCCAGTCACATACTACGAGTGCGCACAATCACAGGCAGTGACAACAGACAAAAAAGGCCAGGCCCATGAATCAATTCAGCGACACGTTAGAAAATCAATATACCGCCAGTAGGCAGGCCAGTGTCGCATCTATGGATGCGGTACTAGAAGCCTATTTGGGCTCGAAACAGACTGTAATGCCGTTACTCGATAGCCTTATTGCGGCAGACCCAGAAATGCCGATGGCTCGGTGCCTGCGTGCTTACCTACTAAAGCTTGCTAGTGACCCCCGATTGCATGACCCCATAAAGGCTGACCTGACAGTACTCATTGAACAGAGCGACGCCATGAATTCTCGCGAACAGCTCCATCTACGGGCATTGACAAGTTGGGTCGCTAACCAGCTTCTCGATACGATTGAAACCCTTGAATTGCTGCTTGAAAGCTACCCAAAAGACATGCTGGCATTGCGCATTGCGCACTATTTACATTTTTATGCAGGTAACGCCGTAAATATGCGCGACTCAGTAGCCCGCTCAGCCGCTGTCTGGCGAGACACAGACACTTATTACGGATATTTACTGGGTATGCAGAGCTTTGGCCTGGAAGAGTCAGGAGATTATGCGAGTGCCGAGACACTCGGTAGACAGGCCATAGACATTAATCCAAGCGATATCTGGGCCGGCCATGCTGTTACCCATGTACTGCAGATGCAGCAGCGATATCGTGAGGGTATACCCTGGATTGAGTCACTGGCGCCACACTGGGATGCCACCAACAATTTTTCCTACCATCTGTACTGGCATAAGGGACTCGTTTATATTGGAACCGGTGAGCTTGACGCCGCACTAGCCTTGTATGACCAGCACTTGGTCGACGTTCTCAGTGACGATTTTTATCTCGATATCTGCAACGCTGCCTCACTGTTGTGGCGCTTGGAAATGCGCGGAGTCAATGTCGGACGGCGCTGGCAAGCCTTACAATCGCTATCAGCAGCCAGAGTCACTGACGACGAATTGATTTTCTCAACCCTGCATTATCTCATGGCACCGGCGCGCCTACATGACCAACCAGCGATAAATCGTGCCATGGCACATTTACAGCAATGGAGCCGAGCCAGAACAACTCAGGGCGAGATTTGCAGAGATGTCGGCTTACCTGTCGCCAATGCCCTAATCAGCATCGGCCGCGGTGACGTCAAACAGGCCGCCAACCAATTAAATGCCATTCAGGACAAAATTTACCTGATCGGCGGCAGCCACGCCCAACGTGACTTGTTTACCCAGATTCAACATTATTATGCGACAGCATGAACCGGAGAACACCTGATGAGTTATGAACAAATTCTGTATGACGTGGACGACAATATACTAACAATAACACTCAACCGACCAGAGAAACTCAATGCTTTCACCGGTACCATGATGTCCGAAATGATTGACGCATTGGACCGTGCTGATGCTGACGACAACGTTAAGGCTATTATTATTACCGGTGCCGGACGCGGCTTCTGCGCGGGTGCCGACCTTGCCAGTGGCGGCGATACTTTCAACGCCGACAGCGACGGGGGAGGCCTGCAGCGCGACGGAGGCGGACGGTTAACGTTGCGTTTATTCGACTGCAAGAAACCCATTATTTCCGCCTGTAATGGCCCCGCTGTAGGAATCGGAGCCACCATGCAATGCGCTATGGACATCCGCCTCGCTTCTGACAACGCTCGCTACGGTTTTGTCTTTGCTAAACGCGGCATCGTTCCTGAGGCTTGCTCGAGCTGGTTTCTACCCCGTCTGGTAGGTATTAGCCAGGCGCTGGAGTGGACATACACGGGGCGCGTCTTCGGTGCCGAAGAAGCGCAAAAAGGTGGATTGGTGCGCAGTATTCACAAGCCCGCTGACTTACTACCCGCAGCCCGCGATCTAGCGCAGGAATTTGCCGAACAAACCTCCAGCATATCCATTGCCATGACCCGTAACATGATGTGGAAAATGCTCGGCGCCGATCATCCTATGGAAGCCCACAAGATCGACTCTCGAGGGGTTTACTTTACCGGTCGTTCGGCCGATGCCCAAGAAGGTGTGCAGTCCTTCCTCGAGAAGCGACCCGCAGACTTCCCCGGCAAAGTCAGCCAAGACATGCCCGAGTTCTTTCCTTGGTGGGAGCCCCGTGAATTCGAATAACCCAAGTCAATCATCAAGCTGTCGATAGACGACTGACTACCGACTTAAAGCTCGTTAACAAAGATCTCTTAGAAGGAGGCTTTACCCCATGACTAAACCTAGGATTGCCATCAACGGATTTGGCCGTATCGGTCGGTGCGTTACCCGCATTGCGAAATTACGTGATCACTATGACGTAGTGGCCATCAATGATATTGCCACGCCTGAACAGCTGGCTTACGCCTTTAAGTACGACAGTATTCACGGTAAGTATCCGGGGGAAGTCACACTTAATGGCGATATCATGACAGTCGATGGAGACGACTTTAAAGTCTTGTGCGAAAAGGATCCGTCAAAGCTTCCTTGGGATGCTATGAACATCGATATCGTCATTGAAAGTAGCGGCAAATTCCGCAAGTTGGCGGAGCTACAGCAGCATCTTGATGCCGGTGCAAAACGCGTGATTGTCACAGTACCGACTAAAGAGCCTTTGAAAGAAACGCTAGTCATGGGTGTCAACGAGCATGTGTTAAGCCGCAATGCGCGCATTATCAGCAACGCCAGTTGCACGACTAATTGCCTGGCACCGATTGCCAAAGTACTGCAAGACAACTTCGGTATTGTGCACGGCTTGATGACCACAGTGCATGCCTATACCTCAGACCAGCGCCTGATCGACGCACCTCACACCGGGGATCTACGACGATCAAGAAATGCCGCCACTAACATCGTTCCAACCTCCACCGGCGCCGCCAAGGCTATCGGTGTTGTTATCCCTGAACTTGATGGAAAGCTCGACGGGCTTGCCATGCGCGTACCAGTAGCTGACGGCAGTGTCGTCGACCTAACTGTTGAGCTAGATTGCGATGTTACCGTCGAAGAAATTAATGCGGCCATGCTGGCTGCTGCGCAGGGGCCTTTACTCGGAATTCTTGAGTACTGTGATGACCCCATCGTCTCAAGTGATATTGTCGGCAACAACCACTCAAGCATATTTGACGCTGCTCTGACGCAGGTGATTGGCAAACGGCTGGTGAAAGTAGTGAGTTGGTATGATAACGAATGGGGCTACAGCTCAAGAATAGAAGAGCTGATCTGCTTACTTATGAAGCTCGATGACTAGAATTTAGTAGTTAATGTTTCGTAACTGGCGCTTAATACTTAGCGTTCGAAAGTCAGGCACGTGTAACAGGTACTGCCAGCCAAGGAATACTGGGTGAAAGCCGATGCTGCCACCCAGAAAAACCTACTTTAACTGGCCTAACTACCTGTCAAAGACCCATCGCGGAAATCTTTAACGGCCTGCTCTATCTCAGCCATTGAGTTCATAACAAATGGCCCGTATTGCACTATCGATTCACCAATTGGCTTACCAGCGATAACCAGCAGTCGCGCTTCAATGTCTGCGCTATTGACAAGTGTGATGTCACCGTCCGTTGTTAGGCGGCTGAGCACTTGCGCCACGGTCTGTTGACCGGCTACCCTGACACTACCGTCATAAACATACACCGCAGCCCCGTGCCCAGCAGGCACCGAGACGTTAAATATTGCCCCCACTGACAAGCAGACATCAAGATACAACACCTCGGTATCTGGTACCTGAGTATGCCCTTGCAGCATCTCGCCGTTCGCTTCAGCATTGCCACTGATCGCCCTGACACGAATCAACCGCCCCTCACTATCCTGCAGATCATACATAGGAATTTCAGATGATTTAATCTCACTGTAACTTGCGGGCTGCATTTTCTTGTTGGCGGGTAGATTCACCCACAACTGAAAACCACGCATTTTACCTTCGGTCTGGCGCGGCATTTCAGAATGAATAACGCCCCTGCCTGCTGTCATCCACTGAACATCGCCATCATCGACTAAACCAACGTTACCCATATGATCGCGATGCTCCATCTTTCCCTGCAGCATGTAAGTCACCGTCTCAAAACCCCTATGAGGGTGAGAGGGAAAGCCGCCAATATACGCCGACGGCGTATCTGAGCCGAACTCATCGAGCATTAAAAACGGGTCGAAGCGTTCAGGGGCTTGACCGCCGAAGACGCGCAGCAGTTGCACGCCATCACCGTCAGTCGTAGGGCGCGCAAGCAACTGCTCAACCACGGTTCGCTGAACCTGTGCGTTAGTCTGTGCTGATGTATTCGAGGTTGATTGCAAATCTGACATACGGTTATACCTCCGTTCCTTGTCTTAATGATTGTCGTAATACTTGTCGTAATAATGACCAATGCTTGCCGATTGCGCCTCGCAGGTAATTTTTGCTGCTGCGCTTGGTACCATGCATCGATTCATATTCCCAGCGATAGGCAAAAAACGCAGGCTAGCCGACCAGTGCAGAAATATCTGCACGGGCGTTTACCAACCCTTGATCTTTATGATCGGTCATGGCAAGTCCTTCGGCGTAGATAAACTCGACATCACTGAGGCCGATAAAACTTAGAATGGTTTTTAGGTAAGGCACCACCGCGTCCTCAGGCTTGTCTTTATGGAACCCACCGCGCGTTGCAACTACGAAAACCTTCTTACCCGTCAACAAACCCACAGGGCCGCTCTGTACATACGTGAACGTCGTCTGCGCACGGGTGATATGGTCCAGCCAGGCTTTTAGCGCAGTAGGTATACTGAAGTTATACATCGGCGCACTGATCACTAGAATATCAGCCCTCTGTACCTCACTAATCAGGGCATCCGCCAGTTCAGCTTCGCCTTTAGCAATCGCTTGAATTGTATCCAGCGTGAAATGCGGGATCTGCTCGGCAGTCACGTCCCGATGAGTCAGCGTTGCATCGCTGCACTGTCCCCGTAACTTCTCCACCAACCCAGCTGCCAGTTGGCTTGACTGGCCGCGGGCGCCAAACACACTCGAGTCTATTTGTAATATATGCTTGCTCATCTATGGTCTCCATCGAGAATCGTTGCATGAATGTTGCTGACGCACATCATAGGGCAATCATATAGATGTATTGATCGTCTTTTTCCCTATAATATATCTAAATATTTGATCATTAATGACGATCCCTCGAGCGAACGCAGTGAGCCGCCCGTAAAAATTGTCGCGCCCACCGCCTCAGGAAAGCCAATGCAACAACCTAAAGTCACCCTTGAGCAATGGTCAACGTTTAAAGCCGTTGTGGATGCAGGCTCCTTTGCCGCAGCCGCTGAACTGCTTAACAAGAGTCAATCCAGTGTCAGTTACATACTGGCCCGCATGCAATCGCGTTTACCAGCGCCCGCCCTGAGACTCAACGGCCGCAAGGCCGAGCTGACGAATCTGGGTAAGGTATTGTACCGTCAGGCAAACGTGTTGCTGGCGCAAGCCATAGCCATCGACAAGGCTGCAGAATATGTGGCCAGTGGCTGGGAACAAGAGGTCGTAATCGCCGCTGATGCGCTGGTACCCATGAACACCCTGTTCTGTTCTTTGCAGGCATTCTCATTGACGCACCAGTCCACTAGGGTGCGTATTCTGGAAACCACCTTATCTGGCACAGACGAGGCGATTTTTGCACGCGTCGCAAACATAGTCTTGTCACCCCATATCCCAACTGGCTTTCTAGGACGACCACTGTGGCAGGTCCGTATGATCCCGGTAGTCGCTGCCAGTCACACACTGGCAACGACTACCGGTGAAATATCGGAAACCCTACTGCAACAACATCGGCAGATTGTCATCCGCGACACAGGCACTAAACGCGAACAAAATGCTGGCTGGCTAGGTTCCGAGCAACGCTGGACCGTTAGTCATTTCTCCAGTTGCATTGATGCCATACGCGCAGGCTTGGGATTTGCTTTTGTGCCACAAGACAAGATAGAGGAGGAATTGGTAACTGGCGCGCTAGTGCAGTTACCCTTGCGCTTTCAAGCCGAACACCACCTAACAGTGAATCTCATCATCCCCGATGGCGACCATGCCGGCCCCGCAACCCTCGCTATTGCTGATACCCTGATCGAAATGAATACACTGACTCGAGCTATTAAATGTTGATGCGGTTGCTTTTTGGATTTTCGGCATGACCTATCTCAATCGCAGGAGACGTAGCAAGATAGTTGGAGACCTTACCTTAACGTTGTAAAACCTGAGCAATAACGGCCGGCGATTGCCAAGGGTTGAGTCTACCGCACTACAGCAAACTACTACCCCGGGTCATTAACCACAGACCTTTGGATTCCATAGGCTTGATTTTTATATTGCGTAACGCCCAAACGATGTTAGTGCTTACTTCAGGTACAGCACGATCACCTCGGTTGAACCATTTTTTGCAGCTGATCGCTGCCACAGGCCAATTATGATAGCGCTCAACAAGTAACCGAAAGCCCTTGCTGTCAGTTACAATGACGTTAACTGACCAGCACCCTAGAGATTGTATGCAACTAGTCATGGCCCCAATGGAAGGCGTCATAGATCATCATATGCGAGACCTGCTAACGGGCCTAGGAGGGCTCGATGGCTGTGTCACGGAGTTTGTTCGCGTAAGTGATTCGCGGGTTCTACCCCGCAGGGCTTTTCAAAAGCTTTGTCCAGAGCTTGACCATCAAGGCCTCACCCGCCATGGCGTACCTGTTAAACTGCAACTGCTTGGCGGAGACCCACAAACTCTGGCGGATAATGCCGCTTATGCCGCCAGCCTTGGAGCCTATGCCATAGATTTAAACTTCGGCTGCCCGGCAAAGACCGTTAACAACAGCAACGGCGGCGCCAGCCTGCTGCAATATCCTGAGCGCGTTTTTGATATCGTCGCCGCCGTGCGTCGGCAGGTGCCTGCAGATATAGCCGTCAGCGCCAAAATCAGACTTGGTTTCCATGATCGTAGTGCCTATCTGGACAACGCGCACGCGGTGGCCGCCGCTGGCGCCACAGAACTCACTGTTCATGCTCGCTCAAAGGTTGACGGCTATCAACCACCCGCTTATTGGGACTATATCCAAAGAATTCGCGAGGCGGTGACTATACCGGTCGTCGCCAACGGCGAAATTTGGTCGGTCGATGACTGGCGCCGCTGTCATAAAGAAACGGGCTGTTCAGCTTTTATGCTGGGTCGCGGTATTCTTGCTCGCCCTGATCTTGCGTTAGCTATCAGGGCTGAAATCGAAAACAGATCCTACATTCCAATGTCCTGGCAACATGTCTCGGGGCTTTTATTTGACTACCATATCAGCACTCAACATCTTTACCCGCCTAGATTTTTGGGTAATCGAATCAAGCAGTGGTTGGCCTACCTTCGATTAACATATCCACAGGCCGAGGTATTGTTTCATGCGATCAAGCGAGAAAAAGACGCGACGGTCTTTGAACAAAAATTACTCATCGAAATCGCCGCATAGATCTGTCGTTAGTCACTTAGCACAGCAATGCCTATATCGAAAACACCAAAAGTTGATTTTGAATTCTCCATTCTCGCCTCGCTCCGACGTCAAGACGCCCTTCAGTGGTCACCCAATTTACTGAGCGGCCAATAGATTCCGTATCGGAATACATTAGTTGCCATTTATTCCATATACAATTAATTACCCGGGCGCTACATTTGCTTTCGTACTGCGGAGGTAGCAGTTAATACTTAATTATTTAAAGGCACAGCATCATGTCCATTCAGCAAATTGAAGCCACTGCAAACAACCGCTTTCTCGGCGACATTACTGAGGTAAAGCATCGATTACCACGAGTTGAGCTAGACGACTCACTGTCAGAATGGGAATTAGCCCGCATGACCAGCAAAACTTGGTCAATGGAGCAGGAATAGCTTGCCAGTACAGGCCAGCGTAATTGTCATGGCGATAGCGTGAGAGAATATTTTTTCACGCTGTCTTCCTAACGTTCAATATCGCAAATATACCATCATGTTTTGGTTATCGTCCCTTAATAGACACTGTCGCACGGCATCAAATTTACGCAGCAGCTAACTTCCTTGCGTCCTATCAAAATTGAATTGTTTGCAGAGTTCAATAAACCTCAATGCACCACTCGACAGCATCTGGCCACGCGGATAGAACAGACCAAATTGCAGCGGTATGCGTGAAACCCGCGCAAACTCTACAGCCTGCAATTCGCCACTATTTTCGTGGCGAGCCACCAACGCCTCATCTAGGTAGGCCATTCCTAGTCCTCGGGCGACCAATTTGATCCTCAGACTTGTATCGCTGATTTCCCAGATATTGCCAAAATGGTTACGCAATTTGTCGATCGCCGGGCGCATATCAGGCTCATCAAGATGCGACACGATCAAGGGTAATTTAGACACCCCGATTTTATCGCCCGCTTTCAGTCTCGCCGCATTTTCTCGACTCACCATAAGGGTTCGCTGGTCTTCAAACAGCGGCATAATCTCAATGGTGGCAGGCATGACCTGCTGAAATGGCCCAAATCCCAACTCCCAAAGGTCGCTACTTACGGCTGAAATAATCTGCCGGCTCGGCATCACGCTGAGCTTAATGCGCGTCAACGGACTAGCCTCGAGAAAAGCAGCCAGTAACTGATCAGCATACAACTCTTTCGCCGTACCACTGATCGCCAGAGAGAGCGTTGACGAGATACCATGTTTGATATTGTTGATATCGGTCAGAACGTGATCCTCTTCTGACAACACCATATGGGCGTAATCAAGCAGGCGAGCGCCCGCCTCAGTCAACTTTAGCGGGTTACGCTGCAACAAGCGTGAATCGAGCTTCTTCTCCAACCCCAAGATCGTCTGGCTGACAGCAGACTGACTAATAAATAGCTTGTCGGCAGCTCTCTGAAAACCCTGATGGTCGCAAATAGCCTTAAATACTCGAATTTCTTGTGTCTCGATATGAATTGGCATGACGTGATTCTACCGTAACCAGCCCTAACTGCCGATTAGAAATTCTAATCACAACATCAGCAGTGCTTATAATTGATATTTACCTATTAGCTCCGCTAATAGCCCCATCGCAATTTATAATTATTTTTCAACGCCAAAAGCTCCTACAGTAAATGAAACTACAGGCAAACATCACCAATGGAGCAAGACAATGACTTACCGTAAAGGACTCGAAGGTATTATCGTCGGCGAAACCGCCATCAGCTTGGTTGAAGGCAACATCGGCAGACTAAGCTATCGCGGTTATTCGATTGAAACGTTGGTCGATCAGTCCTATAGCGCAGTGATGTGGCTCGTGCTATTCGGCGAATGGCCAACAAACGAAGAGATGGCTAGGCTCGATGAATATCTCAGTACTCATGCCCCCTTATCGCCTCGTGAGATGAGGCTCTTACAGGGTATTAACCCCGCGCTTCACCCAATGAAGATGCTGCAGGGCATGGTGCCATTGCTAGACATTGACGCAGACTCGCATTTTTTTGTCACGCGTGCTGAAACAGCCAATGATACGCGCGGTCACGCGACCATTGAAACCCGCCACGGCCTGCAAATCCTCGCCAAGATGCCCACACTTATCGCCAGCTTTCACCGGCTACGGCACAATCACCCGTTGGTAGCCGTTGGCACTGGGGGCAGCTATCTTGGGCGATTCCTATCGCAGTTAACCGGTCGGCCCATCAACCCTGCGCACGAACACTTACTCACCGTTGTGCAAATTCTACAGATGGAACACAGCTTTAATGCTGGCACGTTTGCCGCACGCGTCGCTGCCAGCACCCTAGCTTCAGCTGACGCAGTCTTCGGCGCCGCCATTGGCACTCTCTCAGGGGTTCTGCATGGAGGCGCCGACGAGGCAGCACTGCGTTATGCCAGATCGGTGGGCCGACCCGAGGCGGTCCCGGCAGCTCTGGATAAACTGCTAGCTGATGGCGGCAAACTAATGGGTATGGGACACCGCGAATATCGTACCGTTGACCCTCGCGCAACAATTCTCAAACCTATAGCGGCAGCATTGTGTTGTGGTACAGATAGCGACACGACCTATCAAACATTGGCAACCCTCGAAGCTGATTTTGGCGACCGAATGACACTTAAAGGCAAGCTAGTGAAAGCAAACCTTGAGTTCTACAAGGGCGTCGTCTACGAAGCTCTCGGCATCTCGGTAGAAAATTTTACAGCTGTCTTCGCCCTAACGCGCGGCGTCGGCTGGCTCGCACATTTAATTGAATCACGCAAAGATAACCGCATTATTCGGCCGTCGGCGATATACGTAGGATCTTCGGCTAGGCAGTTAGCAGACTGACATGGAATGACGGGGGTAGCCATGTAGCATCTGTCTGCGATTTTGCAGTAACGAACTATTAACGGACCATTGATACGCCGACTTGCAACCGCCAGACAACTGAAAGATATTGCTCTGAGGTGGTCAAAACCGCCTTTTTACTGGTGCTTTTTGCCAATCACTACTTAGGGAACACATATATTTCTATACTTAACATACACTTAAAGATTTGGCACGAATCATGTATACCAAATATGTTGAATCGTAAGGAATCTTCATTGTGATAGAACTGATACTCCACCTTTTGTTGTTAGCCGTCGTTATTTTTGCCTTGGCTGAGGCGCTACCGGGTATCCACGTCGCCAGCTATGGTACGGCGGTGCTGGTGGCCATCGTCTACGGTCTGATCAATATCACGCTGGGAACGGTGCTTAAAGTCCTAGCGATACCCTTTATTATTATTACTGTCGGGGTCTTCCTCGTCTTGATCAATACATTCTTGTTATGGCTGACCGATCAACTGTTGGAAGAATTCGAAATTGAAGATATGGGCACCACTTTTCTTGCGGCCATCGTTATCACTCTCTCGGATACATTTTTAGGATGGGTACTCTAATGAGACAGCACAGCTACTTAGCCCTGCGTCGTCGACGCAATGTGTTGCTGAGAACAATGTCGCCTGACATCGCAGACAAATCAACCGATCTCGATTGCCAGCGAGCAAATCCAGACGCGCGCGACAGTCGGAGACGGCCGGCGCTTCAAAAAAACCATGCTAGCGGCGGATCGTCACTCCTAGCATTGATACTCCCGCGCTTCGTTGGATGATAACTGGGGCGATTTCAAACAAAGTAGTACACATAGATCGGCGCGGAACGACACTTAGTACGGTTTTTACTCCTACTTTTTCCTATCCTGTACTGGATGAAGCTGCAGCAAAACAGCATTCATTATCGGCTACTATCGCTGAAAACTGCAGCGTCGCATCAGGCTGCAGACATGGTTCTCACAGCATGCCCACTGCCAATATGTTCCAGTAGACGCTGAGTCTGTTCCGCACTCTCTGCTTTACCAAACAACCAGCCCTGTATCTCCGCACAACCCAGACTGCGAAGGTACTCCAGTTGTGGGTCAGTTTCGACACCCTCCGCAATCAAGTTCAAGTTCAAACCTTGCGCCATAGCAACAATAGCATTAACGATACTCGTTCCACCGGCATTAACGTTGATCGAACTCACGAACGATTTGTCTATCTTGAGCGTGTTAATCGGAAATTGTTGCAAGTAACTTAATGACGAATAACCTGTTCCGAAGTCGTCAATCGCTATTTTGATACCCAAACTTGTGAGCTGCCTAAGTTTTTGTACGACCTGCGACATGTCATTCATGATGACATTTTCTGTAATCTCAACCTCAAGACAGCAACCTGGCAGGTCGTAGCGGTGCAGTGATTCAACAATGCGCTCAATAAAGTCACATTGCTCAACCTGAAGCGCCGAAAAGTTGACTGACACACGAATGTTCTCTATCCCGGCCTCACGCCAATTCGAAATATCATAGCAAACAGTTTCCAGCACAAAGTTTCCCACATCCAAAATCAATCCGGTTTCCTCAGCGATAGGAATAAAGTCATTAGGGTAAATCAGACCTTTTTCCGGATGCTCCCAACGAATTAGTGCTTCGAACCCAACGATCTGCTCCGAGATAGCATTAACCTGCGGCTGGTAGCAGACCTTGAGTTCGTCATTGACCAGTGCGCGCCGAAGTTCACGCTCGATTGTCATACGCGCAGTTGACGTCTCATTCATGGTCTCGTTAAAAAACTCGAAACCGTTCTTGCCACGATCCTTGACAGTGTACATAGCCATATCAGCACTACGCACCAATGCATCCATGGTCTCCCCTGCCTCGGGATAAATGGCTATGCCGATACTGGCGCTGACGAATAACTCATGATCATCAATCATAAAAGGTAACTTAAATCCGTTGAGGATCTTCTCGGCAATCACCGCAGCATCCTCCCGGCGTTGTACTAGCGGCAGGATAAGCGCGAACTCATCGCCACCAAACCGGGCCAGAGTATCGCCTTTGCGCAGGCTATGCTCCAACCGCTGGCTAACAGCCTGTAACAGGCGATCACCCATTGTATGGCCGAGGGTATCATTAACCCACTTGAAACGATCCAGGTCGAGGAACATAACCGCGATGTTCTGCTTGTTGCGGGCAGCCTGAGTGATCGCCATATTCAAGCGGTCTTCCATCAAGGTTCGGTTTGGTAGTCGTGTCAAGAGATCGTGATAGGCCTGATAACTGATCAACTCCTGGGCTCGCTTCTTTTCCGTTACATCCCGTGCCACGCCATAAGTGCCATGAAATATGTCGGGGCCGCTATCTGCCTGCTTAAGACTGACGGACATGGAGCTAGTATCAAAAAATCGAATTTCAGCATCGTCTTGAGATCGTAACTTAAGTTCAACATTGTGCGATTTGCGGTCACCGGTTCGACGTTCTTCAAACACATTCTTAGCCTGACCCGCACTTTGACTAGAGATCAGCATCGAGTAATGCTGACCGATCAATTCACTGCGGTCATAACCTAGCGCTTGGTAGACCGTATCGTTGAGAAACGTAAAGCGCCCTTCTCGATCAAGCATGAAAACAATATCGGGAGAATGGTCAACAATAAACCGATGCAAGTACTCAGACTCTTCAAGCTTTTGTTTGATAATGAGGTGGGCGGCTTCAAGATCTTTTTTATGTGCAGCATTCTTCATGGTGTTCATGAGTTCAGCTGGCACGTAGGGCTTCTTCAGGAAGTCATAGGCGCCCTTCTGTAACGCTGCCTTTGCTGACTCAAAACTCGCATCACCACTGACCACAACCACTTTGCAGTTAACCTTGTTGCGGGTGACAAAATCGATCACATCCAAACCACTGAGGCCCGGCATATTCAGGTCCAGCAAAAGTAAATCGAAAGACGTGGTCGCCAGACTATCTAGGGCTTCCGAGCCGCTGCTGGCAGTCTCTACATCATAGCCGTAGAGTGAGATCATTTCCCGCAAACTATCACGCTGCCTGCGCTCGTCATCCACAATCAGGACCCGCTTACCGCTACCGATTTCTGCTCTGGCTATACTCATATCTATCAACCTCGTCTTTTATTGCTCAACGCTCGATTCGCTAGCTTATTTTTAGTCGTCTAACACGCGCTGTCTTGGAATCAATATTTGAAAGCATGTACCTGCACTACCTTCAGCTGAAACCTTACTGCGGCAGCTTATTAGGCCTTGCATAGCATCGACTAATTGCTTGGCGATACTCAAACCAAGGCCACCCTCACCGCCTGTCTTGGTGGAGTTTTCAGGCAAAAACAAGTGTTGCCGTATTACCGGGTCTATCCCAGGGCCGTTATCAATAATGGCAATTTCGATGTATTCCTCGCCTCCCACATTCACCGCTGCAGTTGTCTCAATACGCAACAACTTATCTGCGGTGGGTAAGCCTCGGAGTGCTTCAGTGGCATTTTTGACAAGGTTGATGATTACCTGTTTGAGGCTATCTGGACTCACGGTAATCTGAGGCATACCCGGGTCCAACTGCAGCTCAATGGTGATATCAACTTGACCACCTTGGACAACACTCACCAGTTGCGTCAGTATTTCGTTGACATCCACCGACTGAGACAGAAGGTCTGCGGTTTGACCAATCTCACCATACTTCCCAACGATGCTTGCTACTCGCGCGAGCTCCTCTCCGATGGTGACAATGTCCGCCTGTACCGGCGCGTCTTCATCAAGCTTCAGGGATAAAACGTGTAAATAATTCTGGACGATCGCTAGCGGGTTATTCACCTCATGAGTCACCTCCCTCACTCGCTGCTGAAGATACTCAAGGGGAATCTGCTCACCGTTAGTCGTCGCTAAACATTGCTGCGCATGGGCCTCGCTCACTGCTGAGGCAAAAGCCATCATCAGCGTTGTTGATATGGCCGGCTGCGATCCTTCTACCGCTGGCAAGCCACAGGCGAGCACACCTGCCGTGTCACCCAACGGCACTATCATCAAAGCCACCGCCGCAAGACGGTCCATAACCTGCAGGTCAATCACGACTCGCGCAGTAGACACAACAGACATACGTTGCTGCGAGAAACCCGTCGCGATAACGCTGTCGAGTTGCGCCACCGACAGCACCAAATTTTCTTGCTCGCTCACCCGAGCGCTAAGACAATCGTCTTCTGGAATAAAATGCAGCACACCTGAAAAACCAAATAAAAACTGTGCGTTGGCCTGTAACTGTTCATGAAACGCCAGCAGTCCTGGTTGGCGTATAAGCGCCCGATATAGGGCGTTGCCGATAGCTGCCTCGCTAACGAGTTGCTGAGTATTACTGACAATAGCCACATCATCTGATTGCTCGCTATCTTGAGAAGCCGATTGGGTCGCAAGCGATATTCCTGGGCTAGACTCGATCTGCGCCATGATCAGCTCATAAGCCGCTATTGCCTCGCGCAAAGCGACATTCATTAAGGCTGTTGACAGACCTAGTAGAGACTTTGACGCTGCCAGAGTTTTCTCTGACAAAATGTCGACGGCAAGCGACTGTTCCGAATCAGGCACTTCTGAACGCTCTGCTAAGACAGGCTCTTGTGTCAGCACCCGAGGAAACCTACCCCCGGCAGCTTGCACAAGGTCGGCAAGCATGTATTCGCTCAGAGCGAGAATTTTGACAAGCAAACTGACATCAGCCAGTTCAGGCACTGATAGACGAAAAAACCGCAATGCGTCCACCAAGTGTGGCGCAAGACCCCAACCACGCGCCATATCGGCTAGCATTTCTGGCGCAACTGCCAGTCCGGCTAACAAGCCAACGAGACGCGCGTTCACGCCTATGTCAGCATCAGTTTCAAGCTGTTTATGAGGTTGTTTGCTTGGACAAGCAGCGAGCCTTTCGGCTAACAAACTGCGCATCAAACCGGAGGCGTTAGCGGTTACCGGCAGCAAAGCCTGACGCTTGCTCGGCACCCTTCCAACGTCAGAGATGGATTGCGTAACGATGAGAGTTATGAGCGCGCGTAAGCTCGAGACGTCAATTCTCACGTGCCATTGCGCAAGAGAAATGAGGTGAGGGGGCTTATAACTGAGCACAGCGGCGAAAATAGCCGGGTCGCTCTCAACTGCCGCGACCATTGTCGCCTTGTCTGTGTTGCCATTCACAACCAGTCGGAGCAAATGTTGCTGGGTCTGCGGCGCCGCAAGGGATTGAGACCCTGCTAGCGACTGGTATACTTTCAACACTTGACCCTTCATCGCTCGATTCTAATTGGGCCATTCATTAAAAACAATAACTTAGCTAATTTACTTGACAAATAATACTCATAGCCCAATCAAAAAATGAACAGCACGGTAGATCTTGTCTCCGAGGCAGCCCAACGGCTACCATACAACAACCTACGCCATACGAACTTCTATGAAGTCTTTTATCTGCCAACTGTGCAGCCAGCCCGCCTATTTTGAGAACAGCCAGTGCCTAAGCTGTGGCTCTTGTTTGGGCTATGTCCCGGACGAGCACAATCTAGTCACGCTCACTCAGGAGGCCGATGGCTATCTGCATCCCGTTACTAATAATCCACGGCAGAGCAGCTATCGACTTTGTAAGAACGGAATTGACTGGCAAGGTTGTAACTGGCTCGTCCCAAGCGATAGTCATGACGTCTATTGCCGCTCTTGTTGTCTGAATGAAATTGTCCCAGACCTATCAGTAAAGGCCAATGTACCGCTCTGGATTAAGCTTGAGGCGGGAAAGCGGCGACTACTCTACAGTCTATTCCGACTTGGCCTACCCGTTGTTTCAAAGCAAGAAAATCCGAATCAAGGAATGGCATTTAGATTTTTGAAAGATACCCATGCCAGCTTCCGTGAAGACAACATCGTCCTCACGGGCCATTCTAAGGGGATTATTACCGTTAACCTCGCAGAAGCCGATGATGCCGAGCGAGAAAAGCGGCGCCTTAATCTCAACGAAGTTTACCGCACAGTACTTGGCCATTTCCGTCACGAAAGTGGCCACCATTACTGGCAGCTATTGATCGCTAACGCCACTGAGCTAGATGCCTTCCGCCAATTATTTGGTGACGAGCGTCGAGACTATGATGGCGCAATCAGTCGGCACTATCGCCGTGGACCCATTTTAGGCTGGGAGGACCATTATATTAGCGCCTATGCAAGCGCTCATCCGATGGAGGACTGGGCAGAAACCTGGGCCCACTTCATTACCATTGTCGACTCATTGGAAACGGCTAACGAATTCGGCGTGGTCATCACCGGCAACCTCACTCGCCAATTGTTTACACCGGTGGATAGTTACTGGGCAGCCACTTTCGATGAACTACTCGAACAATGGCTGCCACTAACCTATGCTGCTAACAGCATCAACCGCAGCAGCGGTTATGGCGATCTGTATCCTTTTGTGCTCTCCAAGCCCGCCATCGCTAAACTTCGATTTGTCCTGCAAATCGTCCGCAACGCACGCTTTGCTTATTGAACAGCGTCATAGATCTCCCCAACCAACCTTATCGGTGCTTTAAATCACCAGCGTTATTTTGGCGTTTGCCTTTGATCGGCAAAATACCCTCGTTCCTTAAAAAGCGCGCAAAATAGGCGTCGACAACACACGCTCAATACAAACGCCTTAAATTCGTGAACAGCCTTATGATGGTCCAGCGCCTGACGGGTTCTTCTGCACTGCCGGCGCCCACGGCATGATCGGCGTCTATCGTGAACATTTTCTAGGTCAAGGACTCCCTGCATGCTTGCTTATTGAAGCCGGGCAGACCCGAGGTGCCCATATTGTATCGGGTGGAATGCAACAGCGATGGTAGGGGATTTGCCGACTTACCGACAGATTAGCGTTACTATCGCCGGACGTAATGCTGGGATTCACGTCGCTTGGACTAATGGGTACTCATGATGCGATCGCTAATAGCTTCGACAACACAGCGGCGTATAAGGCATAAATCAACGATTTGCTCGACAGCTTTGGCCATGCCGCAGCTATCGCTGATGGCGCCGACTATTTTAGTCGCTTCGCGGCCGGCGACACGTTTATGGGAACAGATATTTCTGAGCGCTGGACGGTCGCTGAATTTAAAGACTAAACACGCCCCAGCTTTGCTCGGGAGCGCGGCTGGACTTACCGCGGGCTGAAGCGACATATGATCCAGGACACGACGAGTCTGATTAGCTGGTTTGACGAAATTCTTAGCAATGATACCCTTGACCGCTACCGCGGTACCGGCATTGTCGGACGCGAAAAGACCAGCTGGATGGTTAATCAATACAACCTGACCTTGCTGATCCCAATAGCATTACCGATAAAGTGGACGCAATGACTCAAAAAGCCGATCGTGAAATCCTTGATCACGAGCCGTCCGATAGCGGTAGCGCCGATGATGGAGCTTTCGATCATTGAGCTCCCGATCTCGCAAAAATAATGCAGACATTGGACCTACCTGTCCCTGCGGCACACCGACACCTTTAGCGCAGTGCTGTGGCCCGCGCCTTGACGGTCGGCAACCGGCAGACACCGCTGAGGCACTTATGCGCGCGCGATACACCGCGTTCACGTTAGCGCACGCGTCCTACCTGCTCGCTTCCTGGCATCCCGATACCCGGCCACCGGAAATTGTTTTTGATGAGAGCCAGCGCTGGCTAGGGTTAAAAATTCTCGCACGCGAACAGGGCGCACGTCTAGACGCCACAGGAACAGTGGAATTTGTCGCTCGCTATAAGATCGACGGGCGAGCCCATAGACTGCATGAGATCAGTCGCTTTGGGCGCGTGGCAGGCTATTGGGTCTATATCGACGGCGATCTCCGCGATAACGACACTTAACGTCCCATGACTTAACATCAGTAAAACTGGCCAGCTGCTAAGTAGCCTTATCTTCCGGTTATTTTGGAGTTCGTCACATTATGCAGATCAAACTATGCAAATCACCCTGTGCAAATCACTCTAGGAAGGTCTCACTATGAATGTCAGAGAAGCCATTACGGCACGAAAATCCATCAGAGGGTTTCTAGAAACACCCGTTACTACCGCACTGCTTGAACAACTTCTGCAGGGAGCCGCGCGCGCGCCCTCCGGTGGCAATGTACAGCCCTGGCGTATTTATGTCGTTAACGGTCCTGCGATGAGCCGCTTTCAAGAGCATCTCAAGCAGCCCGTTAGCAATGAGACTCCCGCGTATGAGATCTACCCTCAAGGACTCACTGAGCCTTATCGATCGTCACGTTTCAAGGTTGGCGAGGATATGTATCGGTTACTGGGCATTCCGCGTGAAGACAGGCCTGCGCGCATTCGCCGACTGATGGAAAACTACAAATTCTTTGGCGCACCTGCCGCTATTTTCTGCTTTGTTGATCGGCAAATGGGCCCGCCACAGTGGTCTGATCTCGGTATGTTCCTGCAGTCTTTCATGCTACTTGCGACCGACGCCGGCCTCGGTACCTGTGCCCAAGAAGCTTGGGCGACCAAAGCAGATACCGTGGCCAGCTTTGTTCAGGCACCTGCTGAGCAGATGCTATTTTGTGGCGTTGCAATCGGCTACCCCGATAAGCACGCAGCCGTTAATAGCTTGGTGTCTGACAGGGAATCACTGACTAGCTTTGCAACTTTCCTTGACTAACCTGCGATTAGAGAGTGATTCATGAATAATTAGCGGTTGAACAACGACTAGTTAGCCATCAATACAGCCAGATTGGCAGTGCCACTACCTGCATCAATATGTTTTAATCTGGCGGCGCCAAGGTTTTCACGGTGCAGTTCACCCGCGACCCAAACAAGTACAACAACATGCTGATAAAGCAGTCTCGCAGGAGCTACAAATTTATGACCGATACGCCCACTCCAGACAATGCACCTGAGACTACCGAGCCAGCTGCAGCCAGTAACAGAACGCTTTACTCCAAGCCTTATACCCACTACGTACTTGGCGTATTAATGGTGGTTTACATCTTCAATTTCGTTGACCGACAAATCCTTGCGATCCTGGCACAGTCTATTAAGGTCGACTTGAACTTGTCTGATACGCAAATTGGCGCACTAAGCGGCATTGCATTCGGTATTTTTTATGCCACGTTGGGCATCCCTATCGCCCGTCTCGCTGACAAGTATTCACGGGTCAACATCATCACCGCATCACTCGGCATCTGGAGCGTAATGACGGCCTTGTCAGGCATGGCAGGCAACTTCTGGCATCTATTGGCGGCTCGCATCGGTGTCGGCATTGGCGAGGCAGGCGGCAGCCCGCCCTCGCACTCACTACTCGCCGACTATTTCCCGCCGAATGAACGCGCCAGTGCACTCGGTATTTATGCACTAGGTATTCCCGTGGGTATCTTATTCGGTAACCTCGCGGGAGGCTGGATCGACCAATTCTTTGGTTGGAGAAACGCGTTTTTGCTGGTCGGAATTCCTGGCGTCATCCTCGCTATTGTCCTTAAAATGACCGTTAAAGAGCCACCACGCGGTCATTCAGAAGGCCGCGTTTTCGACGCGAAGCCGATACCATTCAAAGAAGTGCTGAGCACTATGTGGGCGTTTAAATCTTTTCGGCAGATCTCTCTAGGTGCAGGCACCCAGGCCTTTGTAGGCTATGGCACCATCGCCTGGATGCCATCTTACTTGATACGCGCCCATGACATGACGACAGGTCAAGTCGGCACCGCTCTGGGGCTCATTATCGGTATAGCCGGTGGCATCGGAACGTTGAGCGGCGGTTTTTTGGCCGATAAACTCGGCGCCAAGAATCTTAGCTGGTACATGTGGATTCCGGCTTTCGGTTTTCTAATCGCGGTGCCCTTTAGCATCGGTGTTTTCACAATAGATAACCTCTACGTAATTCTTGCGCTGTACTCAGTACCAGCCCTTCTCAGCAACCTTTACACGGGCCCAACTTTCGGTATGACCCAGTCTCTGGCACCGCTAGCGATGCGCGCGGCAGCCTCAGCTCTGTTGCTGTTTATCATCAATATCATTGGCCTGGTGTTTGGTCCCACCACGGTCGGTATTCTCAGCGACCTATTCCAGTCAATTTGGCAAATGAATGATGTGGAGTCGCTGCGTACCGCCTTGTTGATCTGCAGCTTTGTTTATCTAATCTCATTCATTAACTACTATCTGGCGGGCAAGCATCTACCAGGTGATCTGGCAAGGGCACAAGCAGCTCATTGAGCCTGTGCAACGAGACGAAAGGTCATGAAGCAGTAAGTACTGACGCTAGCGCTACAGAAACGACAGGTCTATAGACAGGAGGTTGAGCGCTTATGGAACAGGTTGAACTCGAAGATCCAGTCTGTCTTAGTCTAGAAATAGCTGCGGAGATGGCCGGTGATATTTCACCGGCCATCTATCAAAACTACTTCGCGCGCTGCCCAGGCTCGGAAGCACTGATGTCCCATATCGACGAGCTCGTTAGGGGCAAAATGCTTGATGAAGTCTTTCGCCTGCTAATGATTGAAGACTATAGCAGTGAAGCTAACTACCTTAATTTTGAGATGAAAAACCACCGTCTCGCCTACAGTGTCGAAGCACATATGTATGGCAACTTGCTCGCTGCCATTAAGGAGACGGTTGAAAATGCGCTAGGCGGTGCATGGACGCAAAGCTTTGAGCACGCCTGGCAGCAGCGACTGGCAGGCTTACTCATGGAGATAGACAACCGATTATGAACAGCGCAACGCCTAACGTGCTAGCTGAGATCTAGCGATATTTCCAGCATGGCGCGCTGATGGTAGCGACCCGACAAGCGTGACAAAACATTGGTCAACCGAAACTGCCAACCATATTTTGTGGTGAACTCTGCGTAGACACGACGAATTAGTGCGGGTTCCGTGACGATGCAGACTTGGCCTGACAACCATTCACTACTGACGGTGCCACTATAGTTGCACGCCGCGATTTTAATCTGCGGGTCATTGCGAATCCTTTTGACCTTCCCTGCCCGTGACTCAGAAAACACATAGTGGCGGTCTTCAAAAGTCGCTACCCAAACGGGCGTGCTAACCCCAGCACCTGTTTTTCGATAGGTTTCAAGGCTAATGTAAGGTGTTATGGCGGGATCAAAACTGGCCATGATTAGATTTCCTCATTGACGTGAATCTATTCTACCCGGCGCGACGCCACACACCACCTACTCCACACACCACCTATTCGCACCTCGTAAGGGCTTCTCGCCTATCGGCACTCTTTTACTATATATCATGCAGTGCATTAGCACGATAAAGAAACTGGTATATAGCATCCCGCAAACGCTCGACTTTGCGCTCAAGATCCAGCGTCTCATTCATATAGCTCGGCGGATCTGAACATAGGTTACGTATGCGCAAGCTGCAATCGAGGTTGCGACACATCAGATTACCGATGGTGACCCGCTCATCCGTGTCCTCGACCGTCACACTGAACATAGCCGTGCCGTTAGTACGATGCACGTGATGACACCATGCGCACATCTCATAGCGGCGGCGGCCACTGGTCGCCTGCGTACGTCGCAAGGTAATACCGCGCAACTGACCGGTAGCCAGCGGTATAACAAGGTAGCCCTGATGACCGGCTGGATGAATCCAGCCAAAGTAATCCAGTACGCTCCAGTCAACTTGCGCCAGATTCGGCACACTCGGCTTGCGTTCTGTACTACTAAAAGCAGCGCCAATCTGTCGTGGTGTCAATGCATCCATCACGAGATCCAAATTGTGAAGGTACTATGATACCCCAAACCTCCGATAACCAGCCAACCAGACCTGCCGGCTCACCTATCGTTTACCTGCAGGCCTGTTCGACCCTGCTGAACTGTCTTATTGAGCAGTAATGATACGCGCAGTGTTTTTAACTACTGTGCCTGCACCAATACCTTTAACCGCGGTAAGCTCTTCTGCCAAGTAAAAGGGCCCATGTTCATCACGATACGCAATAATTGCCATCGCTTTTTTCAACCCAACCCCGTCAAGCATGGCGGCAAGCGTTTCAGCATCCGCCTCATTAATGTTGACGGTCATGGCTGTCTCGGCGCCGTTGACTTCACTAGACTGCGCCTCTGCCCAAGCCGGCGCGCCCGCTATTAGCCAGATACAGGCAAAAACCAGCATAACACCGGATTTGATCTGCAATAATTTAGTACGGGAAGCATTCCTCAACCAGATTTTGGTCTGCATAGTGTTCTCCTTTGAATTAGATATGTTTGCCTCAGTAAAGCAATGTAACCTTATTCATTTAGAACACGCCGCCCTGACAGACAAACTTCATCACCCTCACGGGATATTACTGTTAGCAGACGGTGGCAATAACTGTCATTTGTAAGCCGGTAACAACTAGCCGCAATACTATTGATAACACGACAAGAACACATTGGTGCAACGGAACGCGTCTCTGCTACTCGCCCTCAAGCCCAAAGATGGCAGCGATGGTGCCCCATCGCTTACAGACAGGACAGTGCCAATGCAGGTTTTTACCCTCGAAACCGCATTCATGGCAGCGATAAGCAGGCTTATCGGCTACTAACGCCTGCGTAAAGCTGCGTAAGATTGCCAGGTTCTGTCGAGCGACACCGCTCGTATTGTCGATATGCAGGTCAATAAGCTGCGACAACCCACGAATAGTTGGGTTTTCTTTTAGGTGATTTGCGATAAATTTCGCCATAGCCTCATCACCTTGTGACGCCCTAATACTGCTCGCCAATACTAAAACGATGGATATAGACGGAGACAGCGCCAAACACTCATGTAAGTAATCCTGTGCGTGCGTCGTCG
>JBLHVI010000007.1:0-102295 GCA_047630175.1 Candidatus Azotimanducaceae bacterium | reverse complement strand
ATCGGGTGAAATTATTGTTGATCAGCAGGCAAATATTAATGCCGGTAGTGTCTTGTTTGATGTGGGTTCGAACAACAAATTTGGTGGTTTGGATCTTACGATTACGGATACAAATATCGAAACGGGTTTTGTTGAAATACGTGCAAATATTGAGCAGAGTACTTTCAATGGCAACCCCACAAAATCCGATGGCAACATACTTATCAAGTCACCGCGGATAATTCTCGGTGCGGAGGGCGGAACGGTAGCTATCGTCACCCAAGGTGCTGATGGGGGCAATGGTTCTGTTACGCTTGGTGGTGTGCTAGCTGACGGCAGTCTCGCTATTGAGGCTGGTGAGTTATTGATCAATGGTGATGTGACAATCGATACAACTAATGATGCGGTATCCGCTGGGTCCTTCATTGCAGCGGCAGCGAATGCTGACTCCGGCGTTCGTGGTCGAGGGTTGATTCAATCCGAAAACCCTAATGCAGTTGTTACCCTAGCGCTTAATTCGGGTAGTGCGAACACGACGCTGGGTAATTTTGTAGAAGGTCAAGAAATTAACGCTCTGATTATCAGCGGGGCCAATGATATTGATCTTGGTGATGTCTTCGTCGCTGGTAATACTGTGAACATTGTGGCATCCGGAGAAATCGTGGTGACTGGCGCTCTCAAAGATAGAGTCGGTAGTGTCTTCTTTAGCGCGGGTGATGGTATTCGCTTCGACAAAAGCGTCGAAGCAGCAGAGTCCTTAGGTGTCGATACTATTCGGGGTGACGTCACGTTCAATGGAGATGTCATGGCGGGAGAAAATGTAGATGTCACAGCAGGTGGTGCTGTGGCAAGCAAGAACATCACTGTTGAGCAGCGCCTCTCGCTAGGAGCAGGAACTTCTATGCTTCTGGGCGGTAGTGTAACCGCTGGCACTGCTGTACTAGTGGCGACGGACGATATTACTTTCGAAAATGTTACTGTTAATAGTGATGATACGATCTTTAGAACGACTGCAGGTGATGTGGCTATTGCTTCCATTGAGGGGCGAGTCAATCAAAATGCGCGTCATACCATAACAGCAGACGGTAAGTTGAGTGTGTCAGCTCAAACAGGAATGGCTATTGCCTCAATGAATGCTGGTGACAACATCACCTTAGCGTTGCTAGGGAGCTTGGATGGCAATGGTAATGCGCCGGCGTTCTCACGAGTAGATGAGTTGCGCACGTTATCCACTGATGCTAGCGCACGGCGTGATGTGGTTAGCGGTGGCACTATTGCGTATCTTGCATTGACAGGAGCCGATGTTGGCACCGCAGAGGATAGCTTTTCTCAGCGCGCCACCAAAGGCATTTTCTACGGCCTGCAGTCTGGGCAGTTTTTCTCGGTGGACGTCGGTGTTAGCGAGCAGTTGTCGAGCCTAGTTAACACGACTATCGAAAGCGATTTTATAAATCTTTTTAGTAGCCCTGCTGGTTTGTCTGGCGCGGCTGCTCCGGGTACCGTGTTTAATGTCAATTCGATTGATCTAGGGATTACTAATACCGTTCTGGCAGGATCGAGTGGCGCGGGCGAAACACCTGTGGCTTCAAATTCTCGCTCAACGGCCGCGGCACAGCGAGATGATGAAGATGAGCTGGCAGAAGTTAACGAGGTCGCGTTCCAAGACTTGAAAAGCTACGACGAGAATCCGCAGGGTATGATGCTGCCAGAAGATCAGCAATTCACTTATGATCCTCAAGGTAATATCTACTTTATGGTGACTTTGCGTGGTGATTACCCATACGGTACCGACAAACGGGTACCGCTGTATCGGGTAAACCTGAGTCTGGATACGCCTCCATTAGTCAGCGCAGCCTTTTACGGGACAACTGATTACTCACCGTCCTTGGTTCAATTCGGTGCGGTACAACATAACAGCCTTGCGGGCGGTGAGTAGCATGCGACGATTACAGGCGCTGAGTTGAACCACCTGAATCAAGCGTCTTTGCCGGCCGTCGGCGTCACGTGTATAGCTGCATCTTCAAGTTTGGCCAACTGGGCGCCAACGGCGCCGGGAGATTTAGTGGCTCTGGCGAGCAGGTTGTAGAACACCGGTACCACAAATAACGTGAGAATCGTTGCGGTTAAAACGCCTGAGAAGATAACGATGCCCAAAGTAGTTCGACTTTCGGCACCTGCGCCACTGGCCATGATCAGCGGCAGTGAACCCATAATTGTTGACAGAGCAGTCATTAGTACCGGACGTAGGCGTATTTCTGCAGCTTGTAAAATGGCTTGCGAAAACTCCACTCCCTGGTCTCTAAGTTGATTGGCAAACTCGACGATGAGAATGCCATTTTTAGTCGATATACCCACTAAAATAATAATGCCGATATCGGAATAGATGTTTAGTGTGTCACTCGTCAGATACAGTCCTAAAAGTGCGCCGAAGGTTGCGAGCGGTACGGTTACCATAATGATGATGGGGTGGATGAAGCTCTCAAACTGAGCTGCAAGCACTAGAAAAACCACCAGCAGCGCGAGCACGAAAGTGAACATTAGTCCGCCCTCTGACTCTCGTAGTTCTAGAGACTCACCCTTAAAGTCCACCTGTGCCGACGCGGGTAGGTCGTCGCTTACGATCCCTTCAAGATAGTCAAGGGCTTGATCCAAACTGTAACCCGGATTGAGGTTTGCCGATATGGTAATGGCCCGCAGTCTGTTGTAGCGATTGAGGCTACCGGCGTCTGCAATATTAGTGATCTTTGTCAGGTTTGATAGGGGTATCAGCTCGCCAGTTTGGTCTGAGCGAACATACAAATTAGTAAGGTCGCTGCTAGACGATCGTTGCTCATCAATGGCCTGCAAAATAACGTCGTATTCTTCACCGTTATCGAGATAAGTAGTCACCCGTCGTTCGCTCATCATCGCCTGTAAAGTTTCGCCAATAGCTCTAACCGAGACGCCTAGGTCAGCGGCACGGGTCTTATCAACCTCAATCAGCAACTGTGGTTTTGTTTCTTTATAGTCTGCCTGAATACGGCTGAGGCCTGAGTTCTCTTGGGCACGCTCAACGATGATATCGCGCCAGCGTGCCAGCTCTTCGTAGGTGCTGCCCCCCAGTACAAACTGCACCGGTTGTCCGCCACCGCCACGTTGCAAGCCAGAACGCATAAAAGGAAATGCGCGAATGCCGGGAATTTCCTCCCACTTTTTATTAAGTTGAGTCATCACTGCCTGAGTTGACAGGCTTCTATCCTCCCAGGGTGCCATGGTGACGAGACTCACGGCGCTATTCACCGACTCGGCACTGCCCCAGCCGGGTAGAAAAACCATATATTTCAGCACGTCACCGGAATCGACGTAAGGTTGCATGGTTCCTTCCATCTGCCGCAATTGACCTTGCATAAATTCAAAGCTGGCACCCTCGGGGCCACTGATACGCGTAAAGAATACGCCTTGGTCTTCCGGTGGGGCAAAGGCGGTAGGGACGACCTTGAGTAGTAACCAGGTACCCGTAGATAACAGCGCAACAATAGCGACGATAGGCACCGGACGTGGCATGCACCAGGCAAGCCCTTGATGGTATGCACGCTGTGTCCAATGGAAATAGTCGTCAACTTTTTTTGTTAACCAGCTCTGATGGGCATTCTTGGTCAGCAGTTTGGAACACATCATGGTGGTGAGTGACAGGGCCAGGACGCTGGAAAAAATTACAGCGGTACCAATTGTGACTGCCAGCTCGGCAAAAATGACACCGAGATTGCCGTCAAGAAATGCAATAGGTACAAACACGGCTATCAGTACAGCTGTTGTTGCTATGACCGCAAAAGCCACTTGTCTAGATCCGTGGAAGGCTGCGAGCAAGGGTGCCTCACCCTCCTCAATGCGGCGTTGGATATTCTCCAGCACCACAATGGAATCGTCCACCACGAGGCCAATGGCAAGTACCAGGCCTAGCAACGTGATTAGGTTGACGGAGTAGTCGAACAGAGAAAGGCCGATAAAGGCTGCGATTAGGCAAACCGGAATCGTAACCGCGGGAATGATCATTGCTCGCACAGTACCGAGAAACATATAGATCACAAGACTTACCAACACCATGGTGATGGCTAGCGTGGCGTACACAGATTGAATGGCGGTCTCGATAAACACAGAGTCGTCAGAACTGGCAATGAAGGTCATGCCAACAGGGAGTGAGGCGTTAATCGCAGCTGCTTTGAGGTTTGTTGCACGCAATACTTCAAGGGTGTTCGCGGTAGACTGCTTAACAATACCTAGGCCAATCGTGGGTACGCCATTACCTCGAAATTCGTTGCGGAGAGTTGTGGGGCCAAGTTCGACTCGGGCCACGTCACCGAGTTTGATAAGCTGATTGTCTTCACCATAGGCAATAGTGAGCTGTTGAAAGTCTTTCACACTTTCGTAAGCACGCTTAACGCGCACAGTAAATTCGCGCTCAAGTGAGTCGATGCGGCCCGCTGGTAGCTCAATATTCTGTCGCCGAAGTGCGCTCTCTACATCAATAACGGTTAGATTCCGCGCCGCCAGCGCAATTCTGTCAAGCCAAATACGCATAGAATAACGGCCAGCGCCACTGATGCTTACATTGGCGACACCGTCGATCACCGTAAACTGGTCTACAAGGTAGCGCTCGGCGTAATCCGTCAGCGCCATACTATCCATGTTAGGACTGGTTAGAGAAAACCACTGAATGGGTCGTGCATCACTGTCTGCCTTGGCGATCTCGGGCGGGTCGGTATCGTCAGGCAGGCGATCGAGTACCCTGGCGACTCTATCTCTTACATCGTTAGCTGCTTCATCGATGTTACGGTCAAGGCTGAACTCGACGGAGATGCGTGATCTGCCATCTTGGCTGGAACTACTGATCGATTCGACGCCTTCAATTCCACTGATTTGATCCTCTATCTGCTGGGTTATTTTGGTTTCGACCACTTGGGCAGAGGCGCCAGGGTAAGTTGTCGATACAGAGACCTTAGGCGGACTAGTGTCGGGATATTCTCGTAGCGGTAGTTCATTGAAGCAGAGGATGCCGAACGCTAGGATTAATAAGCTGATCACGGTGGCAAACACCGGTCGTTTGACGGAGATGTCAGAGATAATCATTGGTTTCTCCTGAATTCCGCTTTGAGCGTGACCCTGCGGTGAAATGGTTCGCTATGCTAGGTGTCTTTAGTGTCAGTTGCAGTGCTAGATGTCGCGTTCTTGTCGATTACTTTACTGCCAGTATTTATTTTAATGACACCGGTCGTAATGATTGTGTCGCCTTGTGAGACACCGCTGAGTATTTCAACGATGCCCGGACGCCGGCGCCCGATTGTAATTTCGACACGCTTTGCAAGACCTTTGTCATCGATCGTGTAAGCATATTGGCGATCCTGAATCGGTACAACAGCTTGCTCTGGAATTACCAGCGCATCGCCGCGGCTCAGTTCTAGCTTGACTGTCAGTAGCATGCCGGGCCGAAGTAATTTTGTTTCATTCTTGAGCAGGGCTCTGACGGTCACTGCACGAGTCACTGGGTTAACACGAGAGTTGATCGTCGTCACAACGCCTGAGAATGATGTCGATGGGTAGGCTGCGCTGCTGGCGAAAATTTTCTGGCCCGGACGTAATGCCGCGAGAAAGTTCTCGGGAATCGAGAAATCTAGTTTAATGACGCTGATATCGTCAAGCGTGGTGACCGTAGTCGAAGGCGTTACCAGGCTACCAGCGCTGATATTGCGAAATCCCAGCGTGCCGCTAAACGGAGCGCGAATGAGGCGATCATTGAGTCGAGCGACAATGCCCTCGAGTCTAGCTTGTGCGGTTTGCATCCGAACTTTTTCGGTATCGAGTTGAGTTTCTGATGCCAGCCTCTGGTTGATGAGATTTTTCAGTCGGTTGTACTGTCGGCTTGCTTCATCGAACGTGGCTTGCGCTTCTGCTAGTTGGGCGGTTTCTTCAGAATTGGTGAGTTCGACAAGAATATCGCCCTGATCTACCAAGTCGCCATCATCAAAGTTAATCTTACGGACGGTATCAGTTACCTTTGACGTTAGCATGACAGACTCGTTAGCTTGAGCAGTACCGATAGCTTCTAGCTCTTCTATTAGCTCAGTTTTGAATGCAGCTACGGTTTCGACCAACGTTGCCCCGCCAATCGTGCGGCTGCGCGTATTGAGTTGCTGGTTACTAAGCCAAGTATTGGCAGTCACGACAATTAGGCCAGTCATTGCCAGTATGCCGATAATAACAATTGGGTGCTGTTTTATAAATTTCAAACCGAATTCCTGTGGTCTTGATCACAACTAAACTTTCAGGCAACAGGCAGTGACTACGTAGCCCCTAGAATCTCAACTATAGTGCTCTACCTTGTACGACTCTGATGCTAATACCTGTTTCCGTGGTGAGAAAAAATTCGCTTAGTACGCCTCAACAATATCAAAGATCAACGGCGAAATAATGATTAATACCTGCACCCACTGTAAATCATGAGTTTCAAACGAATATCATGATATTTATCACTACTGCGCATCACGATGGCGATTAGCAGCTGTGCGTTTTATTTCATTAAACCTCTGCTGCGGTAGATCGGACCCTTGCCATCGGAAGGAGACTGTTTGCAGCGGCTCGCTCGTCCGGTCAAATTGTTGCCACAGCTGCGCTAGACTCATTGTCTGGCGAGGGATGCATAAGTTAGGCGCGATTTCAGCGAATGGACGCAGTACAAATGCGCGCTGTGTGATTTCTGCTCTCGGGAGTTCAATATTTCCTTTGCCCGTGACGCAATCATCGTACGTGAGAATGTCTATATCGAGAGATCTCGATGAGAACTTACTGCAATCCATCGGGCGTCCATGTCGATACTCAATATCGCGCAATAGTCTGGCGAGTTGAATGAGCGTCAATTCCGTCGTTAGACCTACAACGAGATTGTAAAACGCAGGTCCTTCGAAGCCGATAGCGGCGCCTTGATAGACTTGTGAGATATCCAGTTGCCCAAATTGATGGGTAAGTTCAGTGAGGCCCTGGTCGACAAAATGTGCCGGTTGAATATTGCTACCAAGACCCAGATAGACCAAGTGGCCTGCCATCAATCGTCTCCTGACTGAAAGGTCGATGAAGCGTTCGTTCGATGGATGATCACCCCTACGTCGTCTGCATTCTTCACCGCGCCTGGTTTACCAAGTTTTAATGTTAATTGTTGAACATTGAAATCAGCCATAACGCGCTCTGCAATTGCTTCTGCCAGAGACTCTAGTAATTGGTAACTGCTGGCCTCAACGAACGCAGTAACAGCTGCGGCAATAGCACCGTAATCTAAGGTGTAGTTTAAGTTGTCTTCGTCAGCTGCGCGCTGGTTGTCGGCGCTCATCTGTAGGTCGACCACGACGATTTGCTGGATATTACGTTCCCAGTCATACACGCCGATAACCGTGCTGATTCGTAACCCGCTGATATAAACAGTATTCATTAATTTAGCTCATCTCTGTCATGGGCCAGCGGGGTCGAACGATAATATCGAGCGGCTCCGAATGACCTTTATTAAGATGTTGCATGCCCGCGTAGGCGATCATCGCCCCATTATCAGTACACAACTTTAATGCGGGGTAGTAAATCTTACAGCCAGTGCTTTGCGTGACAGACTGCAAAGCAGCACGCAGGGCTTGATTGGCGCTGACTCCCCCCGCAATAATCATTTGTTTTAGGCCCGTTTGTTCAGCGGCGCGTTTACATTTGATACGCAAGGTGTCGGCCACCGCAGTCTGAAATGCCAACGCAACATCTGCTTTATCCTGAGCCGTAGGGTTTGGCAGAGCTTTGAGCGTATTCATGGTAAAGGTCTTGAGTCCGCTGAAGCTGAAATCGAGGCCCGGCCGGTCAGTCATGGGGCGGGGGAATCGAAAGCGCTTGGGAGTACCTTGGTGTGCAAGTCGCTCGATCGCAGGCCCGCCGGGATAAGGTAAGCCAAGCATCTTGGCCACCTTGTCAAACGCTTCTCCCGCTGCATCGTCGAGAGATTCACCAAGGAGTTGGTATTGCCCAAGGCTCTGGCAACTCATTAGCTGTGTGTGGCCGCCGGAGATCAGTAAGGCTAGAAATGGGTACTCTGGGCGTTCAGCCGTTAATCCTGTGTCTAACATAGGTGCCAGCAAATGACCTTCCATATGGTGGATGCCAATTGCGGGCACTTGCCATGCAAAAGCTAATGACTTCGCGATGCTGGCACCCACCATAAGAGCGCCGACTAATCCTGGGCCAGCGGTATAAGCAATGCCGTCAATATCGTCGGGCTTTGAATGACTCTGGGTCATGGCCTCATGGATCATCGGTAAAGTTTTACGAATATGGTCCCGGGAGGCGAGTTCAGGGACAACGCCACCGTATTCAGCGTGTAAGTCGACCTGACTGTACAATAAATCAGCGAGTAACCCGCGCGAATCATCGTAGACAGCTACACCGGTCTCATCGCAGGAGGTTTCGATACCAAGAACACGCATAAAAGGTTGTCACAGTCATCAGCGGGATGCGTATGTTACTGACTTCCGGCCCGAAAATCATGGCAAATATACAGATTACCAGCCACCGTGCGCTGGTGATATTAGGCTGACGGTAGCGGTTAGTACGGCGTAGCTGCGTCATGAAAGATTAGCTAAATACCTGTAATACCTGTTTTGTGTTTTGCTTTTGGCTAATGTTGCGGATAGAATGCGCACCCTGCGAAGAGGAGTGAAAGTTTCTGCATGCCAAACGTTAAAGTAAAAGAAAACGAACCATTTGATGTCGCGCTGCGTCGTTTCAAGCGATCATGCGAAAAAGCCGGTGTTTTGGCTGAAGTAAGACGTCGCGAATTTTATGAAAAGCCAACAGCTGTGCGCAAGCGCAAAGCTGCCGCGGCAGTAAAGCGCCACGCTAAGAAAGTGCAGCGTGAATCAAGAAGAATGGAACGTCTCTACTAGGTTTCTCTGGCGGGAACCTGATTTAAACGCGGTCCTGATAATTGTCACCTTGGCGATAGAAAGGCCGGTTTAATTGTGTCGGGCATCAATAGGCCTCCACCCCGCCATGCACCTCCGAGCTATGCCCATTAAGTGTTCTTCCCGGCAGGCGCCCAGACGTGCCCGCCTTGCTAGTCTTGATAATTGCCAATTGTCATTGGTAGCAGTCGGCGACTCGACATGTATTCTATAGCGTCTTACCCATCAGTATTTTGTAGGTCATTGCCGAGATCATTGATATGCCAACCTCAGAAATCAAACAGCGCGTAGACACGGCCGTTAAAGACGCCATGCGCGCCAGAGAAAAACAGCGATTGGGTGCGCTACGTTTGATCATGGCGGAGATAAAGCGGATAGAAATTGATGAGCGGATTGAGCTGGACGATGAGCGAGTACTCGCTATCCTCGACAAGATGCTCAAACAACGTCACGATTCTTTAACTCAATATCAAAATGCCGAGCGTGATGATCTTGCCGCCCAAGAAGCATTTGAGATCGCCCTCATCAAAGAGTTCTTGCCTGAGGCGTTAGCCGATAGTGAAATTGAATCGTTGGTGAGTGCTGCGATCCAATCTTCAGGTGCCGACTCCATGCAGGCGATGGGTCAGGTGATGGCTATACTGCGGCCCCAGATGCAGGGGCGGGCAGACATGGGTAAGGTAAGTGCGTTAGTCAAAAAACAGCTCCTCTGAGTGTACCGCCTATAATTCTCAAGTGCGCAGTCAGCGACTTCCTGCTACTGTAATGCTCCCTATACAACCCTTGGACCTCGTCGCGTAGTGATCGCTCAGGAATTTATTGATGAGTTGCTCGCTCGGACTGACATTGTCGAGGTGATACAACCGCGCGTAGTGTTGAAGAAAACGGGTCAGAATTTCTCAGGCCTCTGCCCTTTTCACCAAGAAAAGTCCCCCTCATTCAGTGTGAGTCAAGACAAGCAGTTTTATTACTGTTTCGGTTGTCAGGCGTCCGGCAGTGCCCTCAAGTTTATCATGGAATATGACCGCCTAGACTTTGTTGCGGCGGTTGAGCTGCTGGCCGGTATGTCTGGTCTTACGGTGCCTCAAACCGCATCAAGAGAGACGCCTGAGCGTAGCGAGCACCGCAAGTCGATCTATCAGATCCTCGATCAAGCAGCAGAGTTTTTCCAGCGTCAGCTTAAAGAGCACGTTCAAAAGCCTCAGGCAATTGATTATCTCAAGGGTCGTGGGTTGTCTGGGGCCATCGCCCGAGATTTTGGCCTAGGCTATGCACCACCTGGTTGGGATAATCTATACCGCGATCAGGCTAAGACGAATCTTGAACATGATCTGCTAATCGAGTCCGGCATGGTCATTCGCAACGAGGATGAAGACAAAACCTACGACCGATTTCGCGACCGCATTATGTTTCCCATTCGCGATATCCGCGGTCGAGTCATTGCCTTTGGCGGCCGGATGCTTGGTGACGGCCAGCCTAAATACCTAAACTCGCCAGAAACGCCAGTATTTCATAAAGGCAGGGAGCTTTATGGGCTTTATGAAGCACGTAAACGCACTAAAAAGCTGACTCAGCTGCTGGTGGTTGAAGGCTACATGGATGTGGTGGCGTTGGCCCAGTTTGAGATCAACTATGCGGTGGCGACCTTAGGTACGGCAACGAGTAGCGAGCATCTAGAGCGTATGTATCGCCTAGTGTCGCGGCTAGTTTTTTGTTTTGACGGCGATAAAGCCGGCCGTAACGCAGCTTGGAAAGCGCTGACGGTAACGCTGCCGCTGATGCGCGACGGCCGTAGCGCCAGATTCCTGTTTCTGCCTGACGGTGAAGACCCCGATTCACTTGTACGCGAGGAAGGTAAAGAGAAGTTTGAGTTGCGCTTGGAGGGGGCTCAGGCCCTGTCTGAATTCTTCTTTAAAAAGCTTCAAATGGACATCGACATGACGTCCATGGATGGCAAGGCGGAGTTTAGCAATCTGGCCATGCCCATGATTCAGGAGATCCCGGAAGGGGTCTTTAAACAACTCATGATAGGGCAGTTATCGACCGTAACGGGGCTTGCCGTAGACAAGCTAATCGCGGCGTCGGCCGCTGCGCCGCCTAAAGGCCCTGCGCGAGCCCCCGGAGCGATTGCGCAGTCGGCAGCGCCGTCAAGGGCTGCGTCGTCGGCGCCTCGACGCCAAAAGTCTGAATTTGTGCGTCTGGTGGAATCTGCAGTGGCGATGTTGTTACGGCAGCCGGAGTTGGCGCAACAATTCGATGAGTCCGCCTATAGCAGGCTAGAGACGGCATCTGAATGTGAATTATTGCTGGCGATACTACATTTTATCGTGGCGGGGGAGGTGAATTCACCCGTCATGCTACTCGCTAGCTGGCAAGATAAGCCAGAGTTCGACCTGCTGCGAGAATTGATCGAGCAAGAGCAACTGCTCGATGTGAGCGAGTTGCCCGATGAGTTTAGCGGCGTCATCAATACATTGCTGCGGCTGGTGGAAATCCAGTCCGAGCAACGGTTGCGGGCAGATCTTCTGGGTAAACCATTTGAGGAGATGTCGCCAGCTGAGCGCGATATGCTGCGTAAGCTGGTGAAGATCGGTCCACAACGCTAGGCCGCCTTGCTAGCCGCAAGATAGTAGAATATTGCAGCATATTGGTGCATAAAATACTATATGCCTCAACATATCGCATTCTTGGCGCTAACATGATGCATTCCATGGCAACTTGATGTGGCATGATTATTAGCCACTGGGTATACTCGTCGGCCCCGATTTTTCGAATCTGACATCGCAGGCGGCATATGACTAGTGGACTTCAGCAACAGCAGTCTCGGCTCAAAGACCTGATCAGTCGCGGTCGCGAGCAGGGTTACTTAACCTATTCTGACGTAAACGACCATCTCCCTGACGATATATCTGACCCCGAGCAAATAGAAGATATTATCAGCATGATCAATGATATGGGTATTGCCGTGCATGAAACGGCACCCGAGAAAGATGATCTGATGTCAGAAGGCGATTCAACGGATGAACTGGCAGCTGAAGAAGCAGCAGCAGTGCTGGTAGCTGTTGAAAACGAAGCAGGTAGAACCACCGATCCGGTACGCATGTACATGCGCGAGATGGGGACGGTTGAATTGCTGACCCGTGAAGGCGAGATTGTTATCGCCAAGCGCATTGAGGAAGGCATTCGTGATGTGCTGCATGCATTGGCCGGTTTCCCTGGGACGGTAGACAGAATCCTTGCAGCCTACGATCAATCTCAAACCGAGGAAGGCAAGCTGGCAGATATGCTAGTGGGTTTTCTTGATCCAACGGAATTTGTCAAACCTGCAGCGCAGGTTGTACCGGGTGAAGTGAAAGACGACGAAGAGGAAGAAAACAAGGGCCCGGATCCCCTGAAAGCCGCTGAGCGGTTTGAGGCATTGCGTAAGCAGTGGAAAAAGACCGAACGCGCTATAAAGAAAGACGGTAGGGACAGCAAGCAAGTGGCAAAAGAACTGGTTCTGCTGGGCGAATGCTTTGAATATTTCAAGCTAGTGCCGAAACATTATGATGAAATTGTGGAAATGGCCCGTGTTGCACACCTTCAAGTGCGACGGCAGGAGCGTCAAATTATGACGACCTGCGTGCGTCGAGGCAAAATGCCACGTAAGGTCTTCCTTGAGAATTTCAGCAGCGGTGAAGGTGACTTGACGTGGGTAGACAAGCAGATCAAGGCCGGTCACAAGGGGCTCGTGGACTTTAGAGAGGACGTGGTTCGGGCGCAGAAGCGTATCCGTCAGGTGAGTGAATCGACGGGACTTGCGATTACTGAGATTAAGGACATAAACCGCCGCATGTCTATTGGTGAAGCCAAGGCTCGGCGAGCCAAGAAAGACATGGTCGAAGCGAACCTGCGTTTGGTGATATCCATTGCTAAGAAGTACACCAATCGTGGGTTACAGTTTCTTGATCTTATTCAGGAAGGCAACATTGGGTTAATGAAAGCCGTTGACAAGTTTGAGTATCGGCGCGGCTACAAGTTTTCTACCTACGCTACCTGGTGGATCCGTCAGGCCATAACCCGTTCAATCGCCGACCAGGCGCGCACGATCCGCATTCCTGTGCACATGATTGAAACGATCAACAAATTGTCACGCATTTCTCGTCAAATGCTGCAGGAGATGGGTCGAGAGCCTACGCCTGAAGAATTGGGTGTGCGCATGGAAATGACTGAAGACAAAGTTCGTCGTGTGTTGAAGATCGCCAAGGAACCCATTTCTATGGAGACGCCTATCGGCGATGACGAAGATTCTAGCTTGGGAGACTTCCTAGACTCAGATAGTAATCTGGGCGAAGGGGCCTCTGTCGGCTCCCCGGTCGAGACAGCTAACGCCGAGGGTTTGAGAGAAGCGACTCGCGGTATATTATCCGGTCTGACTGCCCGCGAAGCTAAGGTGCTGCGGATGCGTTTTGGTATCGATATGAATACGGATCATACGCTCGAAGAAGTTGGTAAGCAGTTCGACGTTACCCGCGAGCGCATTCGCCAGATAGAGGCTAAGGCGTTACGCAAGCTTCGCCATCCGACACGTTCCGATCATTTACGGAGCTTTTTGGATGACCAGTCCTGACTGCTAAAGTAGTTGGTGAATAAATGTTACGCTGCTAGATGAAAGTTCAGGGGCGGGGGTACATTAATTTCGCACCGTGGGTGCTATTGTACGAAATTAATGCACTTCGACGCCTCTTTCTGTCCGTTGATCACGCGTGAAGCGCTAGATTTAAGGCCGTGTTCTGTTAGAATCACTGCTCTCGCTAGCGGCCGGTGTAGATGTTGCCAATAGATTAATCTTAAGGCAGATAACATTAGCACTTTCCGAGAACGGGCCTGTAGCTCAGTTGGTTAGAGCACTGGACTCATAATCCATTGGTCGAAGGTTCGAGTCCTTCCGGGCCCACCATATAAAATCATTGATCGCGTTCGGCGATTAGTAACTCTCAGTATGACCAGCAGCTCTGCTGAAAATCCCAAGAACCGGTAGCCACGTTCAAGACCGCCTAGTCTCGATACGCTTTTGTTAAAACCATCGCACCCCACACCCTTGTATGTCCCCCATCTCTCGGTATGATTACCACCCCAAATACACCACCGCAGGACTTTATTGTGCTCAAACTCCATGGTTTTACCGTCAGCAACTACTTCAATATGGTCAAGATGGCGCTCATCGAAAAAGGCATTGATTTTGAATTCGTTGACGTACGCCCCAATCAGGAAGGTAACTTTCTGGCTAAGAGCCCCATGGGCAAAGTGCCGTGCTTGGAAACGGATGACGGCTTTATCAGTGAAACCAATGTGATCTTTGAATACCTTGAGGATCTAGGGCAGGGCGTGGCTCTTTTGCCCGCCAGTGCTTACGAGAAAGCTAAAGTTCGGGAGTTGGTTAAAGAGATTGAATTGTATATCGAGTTGCCCGCTCGAACGTGCTTCGCCGAGGCATTCTTTGGCGGCACGGTTAGTGATGAAGTAAAGGAAAAAGCCAAAGCGAATCTGGTCAAGGGTATTGAGGCCTTGCAGCGCAATGGTAAATTCACTCCTTATGTCGCTGGTGACAGCTTCACGTACGCAGACATTATGTTCATGTATTCTGTCAATCTTGCGGGTGCTGCGAGCAAACGCGTACTCGGTATGAATCTGCTGGAGAACTTTCCGCAGATGAAAGAACTCATGACGTTGATTGGCGGGCGCGAGTCTGCGAAGAAAATTGCAGCAGATCAAAAGGCATAATCAGTAAAGCAAACAGCAGCTATCGGTCGGTCACCGTTAGTTGCTGCTTTGGTTGCGTCAATTTAATTAAAATAAAATAAACTTTTGTGGCACATTAATCACAACCTACCCCTGTACACCGCTAGTGGCCGCCGATCGTCGTAAAATCAAACAGAAAATCGGTCATTACCTTAGTTCCTTGCACCATGTTTGCAACACTAATTCGTTCGTTGTTTCCGTGCACGCCTGTGTGCTCGTTTGGCTGGAAAAGAAACGGACTAAAACCATAGCTGACGATCCCCATGTCGCGAAAAAAATGACTGTCAGTAAAGCCTGTTGACACGCTAGGGACTAACTTCATGTTTTCGTAGTGCAGCGTTAATGTGCGTGTAATGGATTCGTATAGTGGTGTTGCAGTGCTGCTGAGGGCGGGTGTGAACCCCATGATTTGCTCGATGGCAATATTAGGGTCGCTGATGATCTGTTTGAGCTCTGTTAGAAATGCAGCCGGGTCTTGGTCCGGGAGCATTCGACAGTCAAGTTCGATGCTGGCGGTGGGCGATACTACGTTGATCTTGCTGCTGCCTGTCATGCTCGTGACAGAGCAGGTGTTGTGTAGCAGGGCCACGGTACCGGGCTGCTGCATGTGCAATCTGGCCATAAAGACAGCGTCAGTGATGCTATCGTCGATACGCTGGAACCTCGGTCGCAGTTCGTCTGCCTCAAACTCCGCCATCCCGCCAAGCAGGGTCTTCACCTCAGGAATAACGCGGTAGGCAAATTGTGTGTCGGCGATGCGGTGACCTGCGCGTAAAATCCGCGTCATTGCGCTGGTGGGCCGTGGGCGGGAGCCATGACCTGGAATATCTGTTGCCGTCAGGCGCAGCCACAAAGGTACCTTTTGGGTCACCTCGACCTGATAAACGGGTTTACCGTTAGTTATGCGTCCCGACCCGCCTTCATTCACGAGATAACCAACGTTATCGAAAATCTCGGGGCGGTGCTCGATCAGCCAGCCAGCGCCGAATAAGCCGCCGGCTTCCTCATCTGCCGTAGCCATGAAAATCACATCCCGATTCAGCTTTTTGCCGGAGGCTTTGAGGGCGAGGAACGCCTGTAATTGTGTAATGCCTAAGCCCTTGGTGTCGATGGCACCCCGGCCCCATAAATACCCGTCTTTTTCAACGCCGGAGAGCGGGTCAACGTCCCAGTAGCTAGCATTGGCAGGCACCACGTCGATATGGTGCAGGAGCACTAACGCTGGCTCGTCACCACCCGGTAGGCGAGCCCACAGGTTACCGCGTCCTGGGGCTGACTCGGCGGTCTCATAGCGAATACCTGCAGCTTCCAGAAACTTACCGAGATAAGCGACGCCGCGTACCTCGTTGCCTGGTGGGTTAATCGTGTTGACCTGGAGATAGCCTTGTAAGCGGTTTGGCGCCTGATCGGCAAACTCGTCAGCGATCACAGTTAAGGCCAAAGCCTGTAGGAGAAGCCCCATGGCGACTGTCATTAGCCGGCAGGTGGGTGGTTTGGTTTGCGGCATGAGGATTGATCCGAGTAAATGCCCTACAACAGCATGTTTATTGGGCCTAGTCAATTGGGCCAGTTACTTAATTTTCTGTGGTTAACTCAGTCGAGTCTGATCTCTAGACATGCAGCGAAAGATGTCATAATCTGCGCCTGCTCCGATTCGTACCAGCGTGTTTTATTTTGGTGCACTATGAACGGGGACAACCACATCCGTTTTGCAAGTCAGAATGTGGGACTTGATCCGATCAATCAGGACAGGTACCGACGACCTACCGTGTTGAGGCTAGTCGAGCCGCGCTGCGATGTATTCGCAAGCCTGGCGCCTGGAAACTCCCGATTGAATGCTATTAAGTTTCGCAGGAGAAATTTGATGAACATTCAAACGTTCGCTCAGCGTAAGCAGCAGAAACAAAAAATTTCCATGGTCACTTGTTATGATCATTGGTCCGCTCAGATCCTTAATAAAACCGACATTGATTGTCTTTTAGTGGGTGATTCTCTGGCTGTCGTTATGTATGGCTATGACTCCACCGTTCACGCCACGTTGGATATGATGGTCCTGCATGTCGGTGCCGTGGCCCGCGGTGCGCCTGACAAGTTTATTATCGCCGACATGCCGTTTCTAACCTGTAGTAAGGGTTTGGCGCCAGCCATGGATGCCGTAGAGCGTCTCATGCAGGCCGGTGCTCATGCAGTCAAGATTGAAGGTGACACGCATCAGGTCGATATTATTCGCCATATTGTTGATGCGGGCGTACCCGTGATGGGACACCTAGGGCTGATGCCGCAATCGATACATAATCTCGGTGGTCACCGTGTGCAGGGCAAGGTGGAGGCTGATGCTGCAAAGATTGTCGACAGCGCTCGACGTCTGGAACTCGCTGGGTGCTTCTCGATAGTATTGGAGTGCGTGCCTATCAAGCTGGGCGGTTGCGTTAGTCAAGCGGTTAAGATTCCGACGATAGGCATAGGTGCAGGCCCTCACACTGACGGGCAGGTATTAGTGTTGCATGACTTGTTAGGTGTGAATCCTGACTTCAAACCGAAATTTCTGCGTCAGTATGCCAGTGGTCATAGTCTCGTGAATACCGCCGTGAATCATTTTCATGGAGATGTTGTGGCTGGCGAGTTTCCTACGGCGGCAGAGTCATATCGATGATCGTGCTGGAATCTGTTGCTGATTTTCAGGCATGGCGGCAGGCTGCGCCGTCATCTCGTATTGGCTTTGTACCGACCATGGGTGCGTTGCATGTTGGTCATCAGTCTCTTATTGAGCATAGTGTGAGTGAGCAAGACCTGACGGTCTTAAGTATCTATGTCAATCCTACGCAGTTCGATAATGCAGATGACTTGCTTAAATATCCCGACTTGCTTGAAGCAGATCTCTCGATCGCACGTGCAGCAGGCGTTGACGTTGTGTTCTTGCCCAGCTATGCGGAAATCTATGTAGACGAGTTTACTTACGCAGTTGATGAGCGACAAATTAGTAAGACATTGTGTGGTGCGCACCGCGATGGACATTTCACGGGGGTGCTAACCGTCGTTATGAAGTTGCTAAATATTGTGCGCCCGGCGGCGGCCTACTTTGGCGAAAAAGACTACCAGCAGTTCGAATTAATCCGGGGTATGGCCCGCGCCTTTTTTATCGAGGCGCAAATTATAGCGCGCCCTACTGTTAGGGAGTCATCAGGGCTGGCCTTGAGTTCGCGCAACCTGAATTTGGACGCGAAGGGTCGGTCTTTGGCGCCGCGTCTGCATGAGTTGATTACCTCAGCGTTCAGTGATGCCGAGGTGGTGCGTCGACTCACAGAACTGGGCTTCGTTGTAGATTATGTGGTGACCCAGCGCGGTCGGCGTTTTGCGGCCGCAAGGCTTGGTGAAGGCGCAAATCAGGTGCGTTTAATAGACAACGTCGAGAGAGTATCGATAGACCAAACTGTTAGTAAGCGGGTGAGTTTATGATTTTATGTTTAGATGTGGGCAATTCTCAGGTCTTCGGCGGCCTTTTCGAGAATGATCAACTTCGAGCGCAGTTTCGTCGAACATCGCATTCGAAGAGTTCCTCCGATGAGTTAGGGGTGTTTTTTCGGTCTGTTCTGCGAGAAAACCAGATCGACCCTGACCAGATCCGTGTCGTGGCGATCTGTTGTGTCGTTCCCGACATGTTGTATTCCCTGCGCGCTTGTTGCCAAAAGTATTTCAATGTTGAACCTCTGGTGTTGCGGCCCGGTGTTAAAACCGGTTTGAAGATTAGCTACAGGGACCCGAAAGAAGTCGGCGCTGATCGGATCGCTGATGCGGTTGGCGCGGTTAAGCTTTTTCCCCGGCGCAATCTTATTGTTGCCGATTTTGGTACAGCCACCACGATGTGTGCCATTACCAAGGATAAAGAGTTTTTGGGCGGAAACATTATTCCCGGGGTGCGTCTGGCAATGGAGGCGCTGGAAACCAAGACTGCCCAGTTACCTTCAGTGGAGATCATCCCGCCCGCCTCGGCGCTGGGCCGATCAACAATCGAAAGTATTCAAGCTGGTTTGTACTGGTCCAACGTGGGAATGGTGCGGGAATTAGTCGCGCGGATTACCGCCGAAGTTTTTGCCGATGAAACACCCCTGGTAATAGGCACAGGAGGTTTCTCGCAGTTGTTTAATCGCGAGAAGTTGTTTGATCATGTGGTACCAGACTTGATTTTGACAGGTCTGATGGAAATCATCCGATTGAACGACTGAGATAACGATGTTCAGTGATAGGCGTTTCGTGGCGCTAGCCGTCAGGTCATGCTGCTTAGAGTGATGATCAGAAAGAGAAGCAGAAACATGCCGTTAACAATATCTGGCGCTTTGAGTTTTAGGCGATTTATCACAGGAGCCTCCTACATAAGTCGAGTGGCTGGCGTCTAACAAACCGGCGCGAGCTGTTATCTGATTGTCGTCAGACGTATTAAACGCCTTTGAGGGGCTTGGTAAAGTGATGCCCGTCACAGCCTGAATTTTTTCATTGATGCTCGACTATTTTGTTGGCGGCGAAGATAGTCCTAGCAGGCGTCGTGTTTGCGCTGAATTGAACTAGACTTTAACGAACCAGCGAGTGCAGTAGTGTCGCGGTTGATGTTCCGAGTAGACCAATAGGCCCGTCCAATAGGCGATATAGGTCACCTGGATAGGCCGTTGAGGTGTTTCGGGTGACACAACTGTGCTAGATTGTTTCGTCCAGTAAAAGTTTCATTGAAGTACTTGAAATAAAGAAGGCGCAGTAAAGATGCGTCCATACAGTCCGGCTAAATGGAATTTGACGCGAAATCTGGGGGGATGATGGGTGTTTGAGATAGCCGTAATTGGTGCTGGGCCGGGGGGCCTGAGCGCTGCCTCACGATGCGCAGAGCTTGACGTTGCACATGTCTTGCTGGAAAGCTCGCCAAAAATTGCCAATACCATTCAAAAGTATCAGAAAGGCAAGCATGTTATGGCTGAGCCAGCCATATTGCCCTTGCGCAGTCCTATCGAGTTTGATGCAGGCAAGCGGGAAGCCATACTTAATAACTGGGAGTCCGGTATTGCCGCCGTCGGCGTCAACATCCAATACGGCGCTGAAGTCAAAGGCATCGCCGGTGAGCAGGGCAATTTTGTCATTAGCCTTGTTGATGGCACCGAGGTTCAAGCGCGTCACATTATTCTCGGCATAGGATTGCAAGGCAATCCGCGGCAGATGGGTATTCCCGGTGAAGAGTGCGATCTGGTGCAATACACCCTTGACGATCCGGGTGAGTACAAAGACGAAACCATTGCGGTCATCGGGGCTGGCGATGCGGCGATAGAAAATGCGATCGCCTTGGCTGCCCATAACAAGGTGTATATTGTTAACCGAAAGGATGAGTTTGCCCGCGCCAAAGAGGGTAACTTAAATCTCATTATGGCGGCCATTGACGCCGGTCGTGTGGAGTGTTTCTACAACAGTTCGCCGGCTGAATTACAAATGCTCAGTGATGGCGAATTCCCCGCTAATTTTTTGCTAAAGACTAATACGGGCGACGCCAGCTTGCCTTTGCATCGCATTATTGCTCGGCTAGGCGCCATTCCACCTCGGCGTCTGGTGGAATCTTTCGGTATCGAGTTCCCTAATGATGACCCGAATGCCATTCCCGCCTTGACCAGCCAGTACGAATCGAACGTTACCGGTATGTATGTGATCGGCGCACTGGGTGGCTATCCGTTGATCAAGCAGGCGATGAATCAAGGCTATGAGGTGGTCGAGTATATACTTGGTCACGATGTTAAACCTGCGGATCATGAGTTACTGGCTGCCAAATTCAATGATCTGCCTTACGATCTCGACGTGGACGGCGTGTTAGCGTTGATGCAGGAGCGTATTCCGGTATTTGCGGGTGTCAACGCGCTGCAATTTCGAGAGTTGATGCTCGACAGCACTGTTTGGGTGCCGAAAAAAGGCGATGTGGTGTTTAATAAAAATGATTATACCAACACCTTTTTTACAATTCTCGAAGGCGCTGTTGATATTGAGATCAATTCGCAGCTGAAGATTGAGTCCGGCGTTGGTAGTTTCTTCGGCGAAATGAGTCTCATGTCTGGCCGGCGGCGTTCCGCGACGGTCTATGCCGGTGGAGAGTGCGTGCTGGTCGAGACCCCGCGACGCTCTATGATAAAGCTGATTTCGTCTATCGAAGCGGTTAAGCGGGTGTTGGATGAGACCTTTATTGTTCGCACCATTCAGCAGAAGTTTGCCCCTGACACACCGATCGCTGAGCTCCAGCCGATAGCAGCGAAGGCGAAGATCCATCAGTACCAGCCCAAAGAAATCATTTTCAAAGAGGGCGATGAGGCAGATGCCTTGCACTTTATTCGCAACGGCTCGGTCACTGTATCCACGCAAATCGATGGTCGGGATGTTGTGATGAGCTATGTGCCTGCCAATACCCCCATTGGCGAGATGGCGTTACTGGGTAATACCACCCGTTCGGCAACGGTCGCGGCTGCGGTTAAGACTGAAACCATTGCCATAGATAAAGAATCATTCAACCTGTTGCTGGAACGCTCGGCAGGCTTGAAAGAGCGTATGCAAAAAATGGTGCAGGAACGTCACCAGCAAAATGTTGCCCTGCAGTCGAATTCTGAAGGCGGCGACCTATTGTCATTCTTGATGGGGCAAGGGCTTGGTGAGGCGACAGATGTTCTGTTGATTGATGAGGAATTGTGCGTTGGCTGCGATTTCTGTGAGTCGGCCTGCGCCGCTACACACAATGGTACTTCGAGGCTTAATCGCAAAGCCGGCCCGACATTTGCGCACATCCACGTGCCAACGTCTTGTCGGCACTGCGAAGATCCAAGCTGTATGAAAGATTGTCCACCGGATGCTATTCAGCGTGGTGGTATTGGCGGTGAAGTTTTTATTGGCGATAACTGTATCGGCTGCGGAAACTGTGAGCGCAACTGCCCCTATGGCGTGATTCAAATGGCTTATAAAACCGAAGCGCCTGATAGCTTCTGGAGTTGGATGTTGTTCGGCCTAGGTCAGAAACCGGGCAAGGGTAAGGTTGGCGTGGGTGGAGAAGACTCTTTCAAACAAGCAGTGAAGTGCGATATGTGTAAAGACCAGCACGGTGGCCCCGCTTGCGTGCGGGCATGTCCGACGGGTGCTGCCATGCGCCTGAGTCCAGAAGAGTTTGTTGATCTTGTCGATGTGAGTCGCTAGCGCATGCATTCTTCCTTTTTATCTCATGCTGGTGGTCGTTACTTTTGGGTCGCTATAGGGCTCATGCTGCTATGCATTGTCGCTTATCTGTTGGATGACCCTCATCAGGTACCGAATGGGGGAACTTGGTTGGGTTACACCCTAGGGACGGTGGGGGCGCTGCTGATTGTTTGGTTGCTGTATTTGGGTCGACGTAAGCGTAATTTTACCGCGGGCTGGGGAACCGTGCGCGGCTGGGTCTCAGCGCATGTTTATCTGGGCGCGTCGTTGCTGGTTATTGCGACGTTACACACAGGCTTTCAGTTCGGCGTGAATGTTCACACCCTAGCTTACGGCTTGATGTGTCTGGTTATCTTTAGCGGATTCTTTGGGATATGGGCTTATCGCTACTATCCAGAAGCCCGTAACGATCTTAAGCGCAGCCAAACGTTGGATGATATTTTTTTACAGTTGGAGGAAGTTGACAGCCAAATTAAGCGTGAAATTAGCACGATGGCCGAGGATGTTCGCGGGGTTATCACCAGCGCGATAGAGCGCACTGAAGTCGGAGGCGGTCTGTTCGCTCAGTTGCGTGGCACTGACAATTCTAAGGTTATCATTGACGGTAATGTTGCAAAGAATACGGATCAGGGGCAAGTGGTCAGCTGGCTGGTGCAACGCTTAACGAAATCTGAAGGCGATGAGTCACGAAGACTTGCGGCCATCGTTCGCGACTATGGTGCACGGCAAAAGATATTACGAACTATCAGAACTGATATTAAAATGTCTGGTATTCAGGAAGTCTGGTTGTATCTGCATGTGCCGTTGTCGTTTGGTTTACTGGCGGCATTGATTGCACATATTGTGTCAGTTTTTATTTATTGGTGACACCTACTGGTGACACCTATTGGCAACAATGCTAATCAAGACAGACAAGACTATTTGGTGGGTTGGGTGGTTTTGAGAAGAGTGACCGTGATAACACGGCAAGAAAAGCCAGGTATTTGTTAGGGTCTGATTGTGAAGAATTATCAGTCATTTAATGTCATGCAGCGGTATCAGAGCAGGAAACTTACGTGCGGTTACTGATCAAATACATTGAGTCCCGGGGTAATGGTAAGCAGATCCATCAATCGGAATTCTACGGCGATGCTGCGACCATTGGTCGAGGAACCGACCAGACCGTGCAGGTCCCCGATCGGCGTTTGCCACTGGCGCATTCCAAACTCACCCTAGCTAATGACCGGCTCAACCTGGTTGCTCAGGGCGAATTGAAGTTTACTGTTAACAACCAATCGTCTCGTCGTGCGCTGTTAGAGATTGGTGATGAAGTGCGCATTGTCGGTCACAAATTTCGCGTAGCTGCCGCCGAAGCAGACTACGATTTCGTGCTGGAAGTTGAGTTGATCAATGAATCCGTCGAGAAATTGCGAGATCGGTTTCAGACTCGTTTACGAGAGGTCAAAATTCCAGAACGGTTAATGGCGTGGTCATTATTTTTGGTAATATTAGTGGGTACTCTATTGATACCGATGGCAGGTTTGTATTCTAACGAGTTGGATTCGCTGCGCTCTTTGCCACTACCTGACGATGGACAGTGGTTGACTGGTGAACTGCATCAGAACCACGCGTTCTTGGGAGAAGATTGTAACCTCTGTCATGTAGCCCCCTTTGTGCCTACTCGCAATGTTGATTGTCTGGGCTGCCATCAGTCTGTCACCCACCATTTTGATGTCGAGAAGCACGGTACTGATTATTTAGTGGGTGATCGGTGCGCCGATTGTCATCAAGAGCACAGTACCACGGGTTCAATTACCCGTACGGATCAGGCGGTTTGCACCAACTGCCACGCAGACCTGCAGGGTGTAGGTTTTTCAAATGGCGTACTACGTCCGGTCACTGACTTCTCATCGAATCATCCAGACTTTCGCGTGAGTTTGCTCAACTATGGCGCCGATGATCAATGGCATACCCGCCGCTCTGATATGTGGGAGGACGGGCTCCAAGAGGTCTCTAATCTGAAATTTCCTCACGATGTACACGTCAGCGCTGATGGCATAGCCTCAGCCGACGGCGAGGTCCAAATGATATGCGCTGACTGTCATGAATTGGAGAAAGGCGGTCTGCGGATGAAGACCGTCAATATGGAAGATCACTGTGCTAGCTGCCATCAGTTGACGTTTGATGCAGATTCGCCTGATCGCGTTGTACCGCATGGTTCGCCGCCAGAATTGATGCGCACGTTAAGAGAGTACTACGCGTTGCAGTTCCTCAGTAAAGAGCTGAGCCAGGCGGGCAGTGATCCAGAACAAATTGAGCCGGACGTCGTTGTCACTCCGAGCCGTGCAGTCCGACGTCCAGGGCGGGTTGCCCGGCCAACACTAATCACCGACCTGATGGCTCAGATGCAGGTAGACGCTGGCACTTCCCTTAGCGTGCAGGCTCGGGCGTATATTGACGCGCGAGTCGATACCGCCGCAGAAAATTTATTTGAGAAGCAAACCTGTACGATCTGTCACGAAATAACCGCTGTGGCGGATGAAATTGTGCCCTGGAAAGTGCTGCCGGTGAAACTCGCTGACACCTGGTTTCCATTGTCGGAGTTTTCTCACAAAGGTCATAAAAACATGCAGTGTGAAGGTTGCCACCAAGCGTCTGATTCAGCTGTGGCAGCTGACATATTGATGCCTGATATTGGCAGTTGCCGGCAGTGCCATGGCGGTGAGGACGCGGAAGCTTTGCTGGCTAGCAATTGTATTACCTGTCATAACTTTCACCTTGAAGATCAACCGCCTATGGCTAGCACGCAGTTCTCGCCCGTGGAGGCCCGCTAATGAGCCTATCGCGCTATATTGCGGGCTTTAGCTTAGTGGTTTCATTAGTCGCCTGTGGCGGCGGGGGTAGTGGCAGCGCGATAAGCCAAGAGCAAGCCGCTGTTGGTACCGCAGCGACAACGCCCGTGAATAACACGCCGCCGCCGAACACCTGCACCGGAACCTGTGCGTTGAGCGCGCTAGATGTTTCTCGGGTGATTGCTCAGGCCGTTAATGAGGCCGATGCGCGAGGTTTGGCTGCAACCATCGCCGTGGTCGACAGAGTCGGCAATGTCCTAGGCGTGTTTCAGATGACCGGCGCCGATGAATTTGTCACGGTGACCTCGACAGCGAGTCTTGGTGGCCCCGTTGTTGGCGGGCTTGAAAGTTTGAATTTTATTCCGGCCAGCCTCGCAGCCATTGCCAAGGCGATTACGGGAGCTTACTTGTCAACCGGTGGCAATGCCTTCACAACGCGCACCGCGAGCCAGATTATTCAGGAAAACTTTAACCCTGGGGAACGTGATGTCGCTTCAGGACCGTTGTTCGGAGTGCAGTTCAGTCAATTGCCCTGCAGTGATTTTTCTCAGCGCGATAATGGGGCGGTAGCCGCGGGTGTTGGACCACACCGATCGCCCATCGGTCTAGCTGCTGATCCAGGCGGTCTGCCGTTGTATATCAACGGAATAGCTGTTGGCGGTGTCGGTGTGATGGTAGACGGTGTCTATGGCTTGGACAAATTCATCGGTGACTTTGATCTAGATTTAGATGAGTTGCTGTCAACGGCAGCTACTCGAGGTTATGCCGCACCTCTAGACATTCGTGCAGATAAAATCACTATTGTTGGTAAAACAGCGCGCTTCAGTGATGCTCAAGTAAGCGATCTAGTGAGCGATGTTGCATCGGTTAGGTTGTTGAGTGCTATTGAGGCAGCAAATGATGGTCGCTATGTTGCCGTGCCTGGTTATTTCGCCGGTGTCGCCGCGCGTGCTGGCACCGCCTTTGGAGAGCCGGCGTCGGGAATAAGGCCAGCCGATTCGACAATCTTCGTTGACGCTAATGGCGTCAGTTTAGACGCCTTTGTATTTGCGAATAGCGCTAATGTGAACCGGTATCCCGCAACCGCAGCCTCTGACCTGCCCAATGCGGATGTGCAAAACCGATTGACGGCGCTAGAAGTGCAGATGGTTATCAATGAAGCCCTAGGTGTGGCTAACCAAGCGCGGGCGCAGATTCGCGTGCCGGTTGGTAGTCAGGCCAGAGTAACTGTGTCGGTTGTTGATACAAATGGTACGATTTTGGGTATGGCGAGAACGCGAGATGGCCCTATTTTCGGCGCCGATGTTTCGTTGCAAAAGGCGAGAACCGCGACCTTCTTTTCAGGCAGTGGTCGACAGGACGGCGCCGCACCAGCAGACATTTTGGGTGCGCTGGCTGCACCGCGCTACCTTGCGCCAGTTGCAGAGCCAGTTGATTTAAGCGCGGGTTTGACGACGTTGATGATGCCCGCCCCGCAGATTTCCGATTATTTGTTAGATGCGAAAATTTTTCTCGGCAATGCTGATGCCCTTGAAGCAAGTGCCACTGCCGTTGCGTTTTCGGATCGCTCCGGTGGCAACCTTTCTAGACCTACGTTCCCGGATGGACCATCATCAGGCCCTCCTGGACCGTTCAGTAAGCCGCCCGGAGAGTGGAGTGTATTCAGCGTCGGGTTGCAGTCTGACCTGATTTATAACGCGGTAATTCATCATGTTGCGTTCATTTTCGGTCTTGTCCCCGATGTACCGCAGAACTGTACGGGTGATACTGGTTTGGCAGAAACTGCGCCATTTACTCAAGTAGGGAGTGTTCCGAATCTTGCCAACGGCATTCAGATTTTTCCGGGTAGCGTGCCTATTTATCGCGGCGATGTGCTAGTAGGCGGTATTGGTGTTTCTGGTGATGGTGTTGATCAGGACGACATGATTTCATTTTTAGGCCTGCATCGAGCCGGCCTGCGACTCAACACCGGTCTGCAGAATGCACCCGCTGCAATTCGCGCGGATCAAATTGTCATACCAGGACAACCCTCGCGCTTGCGTTACGTAAATTGCCCGCAGTCGCCGTTCATTGGCAACGATACAACTGAGGTGTGTAATGGCATCTAGGTTAATTCCGCCACTACTGACTTGTTTTTGCGTTGCATCGTTAGGTAATGCCGTAGCGGCGACTCCGCTACCCGCCGGGGCATCGTTGTGCGTTTCTCAAAGTGAAGCTGAAATGATGGCTGACCAACGGCCCAGTCGACGCCCTGGTAGACCTGTCGATCACTATGAGATGCCGGTGTGCGACGAGACAGATGCTGATTCGGATGCGATCGTTGCTTGGGTAGATCCGCTTGATTTAGGGCCGTCGGTACCTGATCGCTGGCGCATCGTTGAAGAAATTGGCATTAAGACAAACTATCTCAACCCTTACCTTGGGCATAACCCTATCAAGGGGGACATGCCTGTCTGGGGTGACGACTGGTTTTATAGTGTTATAGCGATCAGCGACACCGTCATTGAGCCGCGCCGTTTTCCTATACCCGTCGGTAACGCGACGACATCGCGCGCCGGCAGTCTGGATACCATCGGCGAGGGTGAAACGACTATTTTTGCGCAGAACCTAATTATTGAAAATGTCTTCTATAAGGGAGACACGGTGTTTCGTCCCCCAGACTGGGAATTTCGCTTCACGCCTGCCTTCAACATTAATCAGGTGCATGCTGACGAAAAAGGCATATTGAATGTCGACCCCGATTTGGGGGGGCGTTCAGGCCGCAAGCGTCGCGATACCTTTATGGGTGTTCAGGCTCTGTTTGTTGACAAGCATTTACGCAACGTCTCCGACCGATTTGATTTCGACAGTATTCGGGTAGGTATTCAGCCATTCTCCTCAGATTTTCGTGGTTTCTTGTTTCAGGACGCGCCTTTTGGCGTTCGCCTGTTCGGTAACCGTGATAACAATAAGTTCCAGTACAATCTTGCTTGGTTTCGAAGAGTCGAGAAGGATATCAATAGTGGGTTGAATGATGTTACCGAGCGGCTCCGTGATGATGACGTCTACGTAGCTAACGTGTATTGGCAGGATTTTCCGTACGTAGGATTCTTCTCTCAGGTATCAGTGCTGCATAATCGTAACCGCGAGAAAGGCCGGTTTGTGTATGATAAAAACGGTTTCATCCAACGTCCCTCATCCTTGTTTGAGGAGCGCTTTGCGCGCAATTATGACGTCACCTATCTTGGTTATAGCGGTGATGGCCATTTCGATCGCGTAAACCTGACGACCTCAATGTACTACGCGGTTGGCCGGCAGGACAGCAGTCGCCTACGCAATGTCGATGAAAAAGTTAGCGCTTTTTTTATAGCCGCAGAAGCATCTATGGATTTTGACTGGTTTCGTCCGCGCGTCTCTGCACTGTGGGCCTCAGGAGATGACGACCCTTTCGATGATACTGCTAACGGTTTTGATGCGGTGTTTGAGAATCCTCAATTTGCGGGTGCCGACACGAGTTTTATTATTCGACAGAATGTTCCGTTGATAGGCGGCGGGGGCGTTGCACTTATGGGGCGGAACGGCATTCTGCCATCTTTGCGACCGAGTAAAGAACAGGGTCAGTCTAATTTTATTAATCCGGGCATTCTTATGTTTGGCGTAGGTGCCGATGCTGATCTTTATCCCGAGTTGCGTGTCTCGGTGAATTGGAATTATTTCCGTTTTGACAAAACACAAGTACTTGAAGCGTTACGCCAGCAGGCGGATATCGACAAGAACCTTGGCCAAGATATATCTGTTTCTGCGACCTGGCGGCCGTTTATGTCCCAAAACGTGGTGGTCCGGCTTTCTGCCGCGGCATTGGTTCCCGGTGACGGATTCGACGACCTTTACGGTCATGAGGCTGCGATGCCTTACTCGATTCTTTCAAACATCATTTTGACTTACTAGTGCCTCAATACATGAAAGACGTTAAATACAGCTTTGCATCCCACCTGATTTGGCTAGTATTGGCTGGGTTATCGCTGTTCGTGACGGCGTCTTTTGCCTCAGAGTCGGGTGGTACCCATATCGAACGGCATTACGATCCGATTCCTGCGGCACCCAAGTCACAATCCGTAGCATCGGCTAAAGCAAAGAGTGCCGGTTGCGAGTCCTGCCATACTGCGACCGACAGTGCGAGCATGCACGCCAGTCCAAGTGTTATTTTAGGTTGTACTGATTGTCACGGCGGAAATGCCGATGTGTTCTATAAAAACGGTGACGATGAGGCTCATATGCTGGAATTAGCCCATGTTCTGCCAAGTTATCCAGATAGTTGGAACTTTCCGAAAAGTGCGAATCCCGAAGTGAGTTACACCTTGTTAAATCGTGAGGCGAAAGAATTTGTCCGCTTTGTTAATCCTTCAGACTTGCGGGTAGCGGAGGAAGCCTGTGGTGCCTGTCATCTGGCGACTGTGCAGGCTGCTAAACGTAGTATCATGGCAAGCGGTGCCATGCTGTTTGGTGCCGCAAGCTACGCTAACAATATTCTGCCTTACAAAAAGTATATTCTTGGTGAGGCCTATACCCCTGATGGTGAGGCGAGCGCGCTTGCGGGTCCACCGCTGCGAGATCCAGAAAAGGCGTGGCTTGATCATGGCGTCTTGCCGATGCTGTATCCGGTACCTGCTTGGGAAACTGTTCCTCCTGGGGATATTTTCCGAGTTTTCGAACGTGGCGGCCGCAATATTTCTAACCTTTTCCCCGAAACTGGTTTGCCTAATGCGTTAGGCCAGTTTCAGCGTATCGAGGAACCTGGCCGACCGGATTTCCGTCAATCTAATCGTGGTCCTGGTACGGGCGCTCGAATTTCTGTGCCCGTGTTGAACATCCATAAAACGCGTTTGAACGACCCCTTAATGTGGTTTCTCGGCACCAATGATAATCCAGGCGATTATCGGACTTCAGGTTGTGGTTCGTGTCATGTCGTCTACGCTAACGACCGTGATCCTCGTCACTCGGGTACATGGGCGAGCGCGGGAAATACGGGTATGACACAGACGGTGGATCCGACGATTCCGAAGGATGAGTCAGGTCACCCTATTAAGCACGTGTTTTCGCGGAACATACCTACATCCCAATGTATTTCATGTCACATGCACCAGCCCAATATGTTCGTTAATACTTATTTGGGTTACACCATGTGGGACTATGAAAGTGACGCGCCATCGATGTTTCCAAAAGAGCAACGCTATCCCACAGATGAAGATATTCGAAAGATCAACAAGCGTAATCCGGAGGGTGCTGCGGTAAAAGGCTTGTGGTCAGATCAAGACTTCTTGAAGGACGTTTCGAAGCTGAACCCGACGCTTAAGAATACGCAGTTTGCCGACTATCACGGGCATGGTTGGAACTTCCGAGCAGTGTTTAAGAAAGACCGCAAAGGTAACCTGCTAGACGCTGACGACGAAATCGTTGAGCCCGATGATCCCGAGAAGTTTGACAAGGCGGTTCACATGTCGTCGGTACACTTGGATGTTGGTATGCAATGCGTTGACTGTCACTTCTCCCAAGACAGTCATGGTAATGGTCACCTCTATGGTGAAGTAGCTGCAGCAGTTGAAATCGATTGTGTGGATTGCCATGGCACAGCGGATGCTTACCCTACCTTGCGTACTTCGGGTCCAGCGGCCCCTCTTGGTGGCACAGACCTGAGCCTGATTCGTAACCCAGACGGTAAGCCCCGCTTTAGTTGGCGCGACGGGAGTTTGTACCAGCGTAGTTTGATGTTTCCTGATCGAGAATGGGAACTGAGCCTAGTAAAGGATTCCGTGGATCCAGAACATGGCCAGTACAATGCTAAAGCGGCGCGCGCTAAAACAATGAGCATGGGTTCAGGTGAGCAAACCTGGGGTAAAGACGTTGATCCTGAGTCGCGTGCTCACAGCTATGAAAAAATGGAGTGTTACACCTGTCATCAGTCTTGGACCACTAGTTGTGGCGGTTGCCATTTGCCTATCGAAGCCAACTGGAAAGCAGAGAGTAAACATTATGACGGCGGTGAGAGTCGCAACTATGCGACTTACAACCCGCAGGTCGCACGAGACCAGATATTTATGATTGGTCGGCGCGGCAAAATTAATGGTGGGCGCATTACGCCGCTGCGTTCAACTTCGGCACTGGTGTTGTCTTCTACTAACTCGAACAGGGAGAAAGTCTATGTGCAGCAGCCACCGATATCTGCCAGCGGTTATAGCTCTCAGGCCATCAATCCTCATTTTGCACACACAGTCCGCAAGACTGAAACGCGGGTTTGTTCTGACTGTCACCTCGATGAAAATGGCGATAATAATGCCATCATGGCCCAGACACTCGGCTATGGTACCGACTTCATCGACTTTATTGGTTACCATGCGTACGTAGGGGGTGCCGGTTCCGTTGAAGCTGTGCAGGTGACTGAGTGGGACGAGCCCCAAGCGGTGATTGGTAGTTATTTACATCGATACGCCTATCCTGATTACTTCGCCCAGCATAAGGAGCGCGATCAGAAACTCGAAACTGGATACAGCCATTCTGCGGGTGAGGTTAGTTGTCTGCAGTTACGCGGCGAGTATTTATTTGCGGCCGAGGGCAGTAAGGGAATGGTGGTCTACGACGTAGCATCGATAGCTAATAAGGGTGTTAGTCAGCGTATTATTAGCGCACCTGCATCCGCTCTTGGTCAGAATACGGCGATTCCATCAGAGAACGCGACTTGTCTGTCACTCTCCACCACGCAACCTATTGCACCAGAACGCAACCAAGGTGAGCTCATGCGAGTTGTCAATCAGGAGAAGCCGTTTCATCCGCTGTATCACTACGCATTGATCACTGATGCCGTTGAAGGCCTTATCTTGACAAATATTGATACTTTGGCCGACGGTGAACCGAGGAATAATTTCCTTGAGCGTGCATTGACGTGGAATGAAAATGGCGTACTCGATGGTGCCAGAGATATTTCTGTTGGTGGTCATTTTGCTTACATTGTAGTTCGTGACGGTGTGGCTATTGTTGATCTGGATAACCCGCTCAAACCCCGCTACGTTAAGACTGTTGCCATGCAAGACCCGCGAGCGGTCGTGCAGCAGTTCCGATTTCTGTTCGTCACCGATGCTGATGGGCTTAAAGTCATCGACATTACTGATCCCGCCACGGCAAAATTGGTCGAGGGTAACACTATCCCGATTAAGGATGCCCACAAGGTTTTCGTGGCACGCACCTACGCTTATGTGGCGGCCGGCGCTGGGGGTATCTATATTGTCGACGTTACACGTCCTCAGGTCATGGCGCTTTACCAGCAGCACACAGACGGTATTGTTGATGCGCAAGACATCGTTGTTGCTACGACTAACGCGAGTTTGATGGCCTACGTTGCTGACGGCGCTGCGGGCTTAAAGGTGATTCAGCTAACATCACCTGAGTCTCAACCTCGATATTATGGTTTTAGCCCAGAACCAAAGCCGGAGACGATCAGCGCCTTTGCAACCGATAAGCCTGCGATGGCACTATCACGTGGTCTTGAGCGTGATAGGGCGGTAGATGAAACAGGGGGCCAAGTGGCAGTGTTTAGTCGTCTTGGCGCTGGCCCTTTATCGGAAGAAGATATGCGTAGCCTTTATCTGGACAAGCAGGGCAAGCCTTGGTTTGTCACGGATAAAGATCCGAATAATCAGGCTCAGGCGGCGGTGAATAAATGAAGAGGCAGACAAGCAGGCAGGTAAGTCTAAAGACAAGTCGTGTGCTTTGGCAGTCTGTAGCATTGATAGTCAAATGTGGTACTACTTCAATACTATTGTGTTTGGCAGGCGCAAGCAGCTGTTTTGCGGCAGAGTTACCTCAGGCCGATAACCAAAAACATCTGGGCGTTGCGAGTTGTGCTTCGGGTGTCTGCCACGGTTCTGTGCGTCCACGGTCGGGCACCAGGGTGCTGCAGAATGAGTATGTGACATGGAGCCAAAGGGACCGTCATCGCGTTGCCTACCAGACGCTATTGACAGCTCAATCTCAACAAATTGCAGCGAACCTTGGGCTGGCGAATGCGCATGAGGCCAGTCTCTGCCTAGATTGCCACGCCGACAATGTTGCACCGGAGCAGCAGGGTGAGCGATTTTTGATTAGCGATGGTGTGGGCTGTGAGGCCTGTCACGGCGGCTCTGAACATTACATATCTGCTCATGCTGACAGTAATAATGCGCGTAAGGTCAGTCTTGATGCCGGACTGTATCCTTCTGACAACACTCAGGCCCGAGCGGAACTATGCTTATCGTGTCATTTGGGTACGCCGGATAAAATGGCGAGTCATGACATCATGGGCGCAGGACATCCGAGACTAGCGTTTGAACTAGACACGTTTAGCATTCTTCAACCAGCACACTATGCTGTGGACGATGACTATCGCGAACTGAAATCACACACCGACAGCATGTCAACGTGGGTCATTGGTCAAACTAGCAGTGCCTTGCAATCGTTGCACCTGATCAGTGCGCGTCTTGATAAAGGCGGACAGTTTCCTGAATTAGCACTTTTTGACTGCCATGCATGTCATCATTCCATGAACGAGGCGCGCTGGCTGGCTGATCAGGACGGTCAGCTTCCCGCCGGTAGTGTCAGGCTTAATGTAGCGAACTTCGTCATGCTGTTCGCGATCGCCAGTATTGTTTCAGAACCTCTTGAAGCAACATTACGCAAGCAGGTTAGTGAGCTGCACCAGCGTGTTGCTGCTGGTGGCCCGCTGGAGAAGTTGATCGCGTCGATCTCAAGCAGTATTCACGAAATAGAGGCGAGTGCAGTGCCACAATCCAATCCGAAGAGTGCTCGACAATTACTGGCTGCGCTGGTTGCGGCGGGCGGACAAGACCGCTTTCGAGACTACATCGCGGCAGAACAAGTAGTCATGGCTATTGATTTGCTGCTTAGTACGGCGGGCATGCGCGATGCTGAAAGCGATTGGCTGAACAGGCTTTATATCCAGGTTAGCGACGAAGACACGTTCATACCGGCTGAGTTGACCTTGACCATGCTTGAGTACCAACGCTAGCAGTTCAGCACAAGGCGGAGCCAACTTCTATTCATTGGTAAGCGCGCAGGTTTTTTGCTGTCGACGGTACCTAGCCACGAATGACATGCGCAACACTTGAGTTAGCCCATCGATACTCATTAAGATGGCGCCACTCCCAACTATTCACAAGAAGCCTTTGTCTGAAAGCCTAAAAGATCTTATAAACCAAATTTTGGTGTTTTTTCTGACGCTAGTTACATACGTTAGCACTATGCCGCGAACGATCACTTTAGAAGATGCCGGGTTGTTCCAGATGGTGTGTAACCTCGGAGGCATATCGCACCCACCCGGATATCCGCTATTTACTCTCTTGTGCCGTGAGATGACTGTTACTTCAACGGTCTTTAATGGCAATATGATTTCCGCAATATTTGCAAGTCTTGCGCTGGTGGTTTTTTATCGCGTTGTTTTATTGTTAACGACAGATCGCGTTACTGCGTTTGTTGCAGCCTTAAGTTATGGTTTTTCGGCCGTTTTTTGGTCTCAGGCGATCATTATTGAAGTGTACAGTTTGGCTGCATTGCTCTTCATGCAGGCTTGGTGGTTAGCATTACGCTTTAATGAAGCGCCTACGTGGAGTCGTTGGGCAGGCCTATGTTTTGCTGTTGGGTTGGGAATGTCAAATCATTGGCCGCTAATGGTGTTGTCATGCTCGGGGGTTTTTATTGCCCTAATGGCGCGTTGGCAATATCTGTTAGCCGCTATCAAAGCACCACGGTTCTGGTTGCTATCGCTAACCTGTTTTGCGGCAGGCTTATTGCCTTATCTGTCGCTGATGATGAATCCTGAACCAGAGATCGCAGTGCATGGAGGCGTTAATTCATGGAGTGATTTCTTCCGTTACGTGTCACGATCCTCGTACAGTGACCAACAAGAAACGGCGGGGTTGGTTGATAAGTTACGCTACATGTCTTGGCTTTCAGGCGAAACAGCTCGGCAGCTTGGCTTGATAACGCTGCCTTTGGTCGTTATTGGCTTAGTATCCTCGTGTCGACACTGGAGAGTGACGGCAAGTTTAAGTGTTGTTCTAATTTTTTTGGCGACCAGTTTTATACTACTTCTGCTTGTAGGCTTTGATTACTCTGCTTTTCAGCGTGCTATTTTTTGGCCTTACCCTCTGATTGCTTACAGTGCGTTAGCAATCTGGTACGCGGTTGGCGTACGAGCGAGTATGCAGGCTGTAGCGATGGTAAGTCGGCCACTGACGATATCCGTCGGACTGCTTGCTGTAAGTATAGTATTAACAAGTAATTACTTTCGAACTGATCGAAGCGGTGCATATTTAGCGGATGCATATGCGCGTACGGTGCTGAAGTCTTTGCCTCCGGAGTCTATCTTATTTGCTAACGGTGATAATCATGTTGGGCCGATTGGCTACTTAAACAGAGTTAGAGGTTTACGCCCAGACATTGAGCTGAGAAATTTAAATGATTTTGTGTTCAGTAATCGACTCGGTTCGCCGTTGGATAGCGATGAATTACAGAGCAGTCGATTGTCTAAGTTTCTCGAGCAGACCCAGAGGCCAGTGTTTGCGACGAACAGTGCTTTCACGCCAATGACGAGGTTTGGTCTTGTGACCAGACTCAACAAAAATGGTGATAGCGATGTGGGTATTAACCCCGAGCTAGACGTGTTTCTTGACTATTTACTCGACCTCCATGAAGGAGACTTGTTGCATAACGAGCACGAGAAGCAGTTTCTGTTTAGCCTGCTTGAAAAATTTGGTGAGCAGTATGCAACGCTCGTTAATGATTTTCCTCATGACAATTTTAATATTGCCTCGACGTCTCGATTTAAGCGTTTGCAATTGACCTATCAATTTCGACTTGAAATGCTTAAGTCTTGGCTCGATCAACCTGCAGGAAGTCGATCAAAGGCGGAGATATTACAGTTAGCAGACGAGGCAAAAAAGGTAATGCCGTCTTATACACTGCCCAAAAGTGAAGGTATTCTCTATTCTCTTTACGGCCGGGCATATCTCCTTGAAACGCCTAGCTATGAGGCGGCGATAGACTATTTCGAACAGTCCGTTAATACGATGCCAGCGCGGGCAAACCCCAGCGTGTGTTTGTTGCTCCAGAGCTACGAGATGCTCGAGCAGGTCGAGGCGATCGCGCGTCTTCAAAACCAATTTCCTGAAGTGAGTTGTAATTGATGCTGACGATAGTCGTACCAACTTATAAGGAGGCAGAGAACCTCGCATTGTTGGCTAAAGCCGTTGATAAAACTTTGAGTGCAGCAGGTGCGACCTATGAGTTACTTATTGTTGATGACAACTCTCCGGATGACACGGTCAATGTTTGTGCCGTCTTAGCACTAACTTACCCTCTGCGCTTGCTGCGACCAACAGGCCGACCCAGAGACCTGTCGTTATCGGTAATCGATGGTATTGAGGCTGCCAGGTTTGGCTACGTGCTGGTGATGGATGCAGATTTGTCTCATCCTGTTGACACTATTCCTTCGATGTTCAAAGCGATGCTTGAGAATCCTCGCGCTTTTGTCGTTGGCAGTCGATATATTCCCGGCGGTAGTTTTGATCGGCGCTGGAGTATATGGCGGTTTTTGAACTCACATTTAGCAACGGTGATGGCGCGGCCCCTTGTTAAGTGCTCGGATCCTATGTCGGGGTTTTTCGGGTTCAATAAAGACGACCTTCGGGGAGCAGTGGAACTGCAGCCTATTGGTTACAAAATAGGCTTAGAGATTATGGTTCGAGGGAATTTTGATCGTGTTATCGAGCTGCCGATAGGTTTCAAGGATAGGGAAGTCGGTGATAGCAAAATGAACTTCAATCAGCAGTTGAAGTATCTTCAACACTTGCGTCGCTTGTACTTTTATAAATTCCGAAACTGGACTGAATTTGTTCATTTTGGCGTTGTTGGAGCGAGTGGTTTTGTCGTCGATGTAATCTTTTACTTTCTTTTTCAGGCGCTGGGCGTACCTCATCAGATTGCCAGAGGTTTGAGTTTCTGGCCGGCGGTAAGCTGGAACTGGATGTTGCACCGGCAAGGAACTTTTAGCCATAGGCCAAGGCGAGCGAAATTACGACAATGGTTGGAATTCGTTTTTGCGAGCATGGTGGGATTTTCATTTAATTGGAGTGTCTATCTCGCATTAACCGGTGAGTTTGCTTTTTTTGATCAATATCGCGTGTTGGCTCTGATGATTGGTGTCGTGAGTGCTAGTCTATTCAACTTTGCTGCCTCGTCGTGGTTTGTTTATAGTAAAACCCGTCTGTGACGGCTCTTATTGTTGCGCGGACATTATGAGGTGAAGACGTGATGCAGCTGACGAATTTGAATATATGGAACGGTATCGATGACGGCCTAGATCTCGCCGTAAATAGCTTAACGATTCAGGCTGATAAAATTTCTCGAGTAGCACGCTCAACACCCCCGCCAACAACGCGCTTCTCATTAGCAGCTAGCTTCTCGTCAGTAACGCCCTCTTCATTTGCGAGTGCTGCGCCCGCCGTCGATAACGAAGTGTTAGATATGCAGGGCCTTTATGTCATTCCTGGTTTGATTGATGCTCATGTGCACATGTGCCTTGATCCGGATATTCGGGACCCGTACGCCCAAGATCAATTCTCTGATGATGAGTTGATTGAAAAAATAGAGCAACGCGCGCGTCAAATGCTAGCCGCAGGGATCACCACAGCGCGTGATCTTGGCGGTGGTCGCTGGTTGGAATTGGTCGTGAGAGACAGTATCAACGCCGGCAAGCTGCAGGCAACGAGGCTAATCTGTGCGGGTCAACCGATTACGTCTGTGCAGGGTCATTGTCACTTCTGGGGTGGTGAGGCAGCAGATTTGCCAGAAGCGTTGGAAGTGCTCGCGCGGCAGGTCGAGCATCGTGTTGACTTAATCAAGGTCATGGCGACGGGGGGCAACATGACACCAGGGTCAACGCCGTCTAACGCTCAATTTGATCGTGAACTATTGACCGAAATCGTTACCCATGCGCGCCAGCATGATTGTCTCGTGGCGGCCCATTGCCACGGCACCGAGGGTATTAAAAATGCGGCCGGTGCGGGCGTTACGACCATTGAGCATTGTTCGTGGGTTGGACCTGACGGATGGGGTAAGCATTACGATGGCGATGCGGTGATCGATATGGTGAGCAATGATGTGCGCGTCTCGCCGACGATCAATGCGGGCTGGCGTCGATATATCGGCAACCAGGTCGTAGAAGCACGTCTGATGGAAAATTTCGCGAGGCTTCGGGCAGCTGGTGTGCAGCTCATTGCATCTACAGATGCTGGTATCCCCGGTATCTATCACCATCATTTGCCCATCGCCTTGCCGGTTTTTGCACATTTTGCGGGGCTTGATCCCGTGCAGGCACTCAGATCGGCAACAAGCGATTGTGCCCGTGCTCTCGGGTTGTCTCAGGTTGTTGGTCAAGTAAAGCCCGGCTTTTGTGCTGACCTTGTATTTTATCAACATAATCCTTTGCTTGATCTTGCGCAGCTGGCAGCGCCCGTTGCTGTGATGAGTCGAGGGGCGTGGGTTGATCTATCTTAAGTGTGCTTTTCGCGTTGCTCGCCTAAAGTTCGTTGTACCAGACAGAAATAAGGAAGCTTGGTTGTGCATTTTCAGAGTTATCGGTCATATAGGAGGACTGTTGGATATGCGATATCTGCAGTGTCTCGCGGTTCTCTTCAAGCCAGTGATTGATTTCAACTTCGCTCTCGTGAACCTGTGAAACTCTTTGCCGAAAAATTTTTACTTTCATTATGTAACTCCATAGGTGTCTGATTTCGCGCGCTACTAAAGCAAAATGTTTGTTTGGGCCTTTGCTGGTATCGCATTGCATGGCATAGTTTATGTCAAGTCAGGCGCGAATCTGTATACTTTAGCAAGACATACAACAGGACGGATATCAGAATGAAGAACATCTTTGATTTGACCGGCAAGGTCGCCATAGTAACCGGTTCAACGAAAGGCATTGGCAAGTCTATTGCCGAGCAAATGGCGTTGCAAGGTGCCAAGGTGGTGGTCTCAAGCCGCAAGGCTGATGTGTGTGAGGCGGTTGCTGCAGAGATTAACGCATTGGTTGAGGACGGTGCCGGTGGTGCCATTGCCATCCCCTGCCATATTGGCGACAAAGAGCAATTGCAGCATTTGGTTGATCAAACTCGGGCAGAATTGGGCAAGATAGATATCCTTGTCTGCAATGCGGCAGTGAATCCTTTTTATGGGTCAATGGCAGATATCCCTGATGCCGCCTTCGATAAGATTCTTGCCTCAAATGTGAAGTCAAATCACTGGATTTGTCAGATGGTACTACCAGAAATGGTCGAGCGTAAGGATGGCGTTGTTATCGTGGTGTCGTCAGTGGGTGGGTTACACGGCAGTCCAGTATTGGGCACTTATGGTATTTCTAAGGCTGCCGACATGCAGCTGGTGCGCAATATCGCAACCGAATATGGCCCTCATAATATTCGTGCTAACGCTATTGCTCCTGGCCTGGTGCGAACTGATTTTGCGCGAGCATTGTGGGAAAACCCTGAAACGCTCAAGAGCTCTACCGCCAATGCATCGCTGCGTCGGATTGGCGAGCCGGAAGAGATCGGCGGAGTAGCAGCATTTCTTGCCTCTGCAGCGGGTAGCTTTACCACGGGTCAAACGATCGTTGTCGATGGCGGCCGATGAAAACAAAAATTCGTTGGTACAGGATGCGCGTTAGTGAATAGAAGGAGCATGCTCAAAGTTTTCTCAGTTGGTGCTCTCACGGCTGTTGGTGGACAATTCGCCTGGCGCGGTATGCAGGGCTTCGACGGTGTGTTCTATGAAGATATAGACACGAGTCCCGTAGAGTTGTCTCAGTCTATTCGCATGATGATGACACCGGCGCCTGATGCGCAGGCCATGATCGAGGCGTTTCAGGCGCGTAAACTGGGGCGCCAACAAATGCCGTCGCCAGCATTAGTGCCCGACTACAACGTCGTCCGCTACCGGCAAAAGATGTTGAACTTTGAAGCCGCAGATGCAGATGATGTGTTTCTTGAAAGTAAACAGTACCCACTGCTTATTTCCACTTTCAAACGTATGGGTCGGGTCCAGCAGTTGGTGGGTCATGGTAATTTCAATGTGATCAGTGTTGACGACATGCTGGCATACGCGTCAAAATTTTCGAAGGTCGGAAAATTTTCATTGGCCGAGAGCGATTTTCTTGAAGAGACGTTTACAACAGATGCGCGTCGCTATGGTTTCTTCGGCGATAAAGTAATTAGCAACTTGACGCATGAGATTCCGCAGCGCGAGATCGGCAAAATATCCAGAACCGGGCATTTTTTGTTCAATGGCGACGCTCACACACTTTACAAAAAATTGAGGGCAGATCTAGGACCAAGCGTCGAGTTAACGTCGGGTATTCGCAGCGTTGTTAAGCAAAGCCATCTGTTCATGGCCAAGACAATTCAGGCCACCGGTAATTTGTCGCGAGCGTCGCGTAGTCTTGCGCCACCTGGGTATTCATTTCACGGTATTGGTGACTTTGACGTGGGTAAGGTTGGTTTCGGGTTAAAGAACTTCACCGAGGAATTTGCGCAGACAGCTGAGTTCAAACGTTTGCTTGATCTGGGCTACATCGGTATGCGCTATCCAAAGGAGAATCTTCTCGGGGTGCGTTACGAGCCTTGGCACATTAAAGTGGTGTAAGGTGCGTTAGGTTTGCGACACCTGAACTTTTGGGCGAAGATGACCAAGAGGCGGTTCTTGGACACAGACAGGCTGCAACGTAGTGGAGCACTGCCGTATTTAGAATCCAACAGACGGGCCTATTGTCTGGTTGTTTTATTTATCTGCTAGATGTTTTTGTTTTTTGGCTTCTCTTGCTAAGCAAGTCAGATAGAGCGGCTGGCCAAAACAGTCAGAGTTAATAGTCAATGATATCAGTCAGATAATACCAATTAGACAAAACAATTTGTATTAAACAGCAAGGGAGAAGGTAAACGTGGAAGAAACGAGTTGGTGGAGTAAATTGGCGCTGGTATCCAGCATCCTTGCCGTCGTGTTGTTGTTCGCAAGCCCGCTTGGTTACAAGTATGGCGTTGCCCCGCTTATGCCATCTTTTGCGTCTTTGTTGCTGGCTTTGGCGATTGCGGTTCTTGTGCTGGTGGGGGGGGTCATTATGGCTGTTATCGCTCAGCGTGGTGGTATGCAACCGGATCGAAACGTGTTGCTTATAGCGATAGTGATTAGCCTTGTGCCACTGCTGGCTATGGGGCCGACGATGATAAAAGCACGTTCAGTACCTGCCATTCACGATATTAGTACCGATACCCAGAATCCACCCACATTTGACGTGGTAGTCGGGTTGCGAGCCGATGCGCCTAATTCTTTAGAATATGGTGCAGGTCTCGAGTCGGCAGCTGCGTTGGCGAGCATGCAGCTGCAAGCTTATCCGCAGATTAAGACACGTGCCGCTAGCCTTGCGCCTTCCGAAGCCGTGGCGCGTGTTGCTGCAGTGTTAACAGCGCAAGGCATGGAAGTGGTTAATGAAAATGTTGATGACGGTCGTGTCGAGGCAGTTTTTACGAGCTTCTGGTTTGGCTTCAAAGACGATATCGTGGTGCGGGTTAAGCCGACAGAAATGGGTAGCGCTATCGATATTCGCTCGGTGTCTCGAGTCGGAATTAGTGATATTGGTGCTAACGCGGCAAGAATTGAGCGGATACTGACGGCGTTATAACGCGTGCAAGCTGGCGGGCAATACGTTGGGATGCGGAGGGCGCCGAAATAAGTGCCGTCAATCACGGAGGGTGTTAGCTTTGGTGCTAACCGCCCGTATTGCTCGACACTAATCGTTCAGACGTTGTTGGATGAGTTCGCTAACCTGTTGCGGATTTGCTTTGCCTCCGGTTTCCTTCATGACCTGTCCAACAAAGAAGCCCATTAGCTTTGTTTTACCAGCGCGAAATTGCTCGGCCTGTTGTGGGTTGTTGGCGATGATGTCATCAATAACCGGCATCAGCGCAAGACTGTCTGATACTTGAGTCAGGCCCTGGCTGGCAATATAGGTATCTGGGTCTGTCGCCTCGCCAGTCCAGAGTGCCTCAAATACTGTTTTCGCAATTTTTCCGGAAATCAATCCTTCGTTAATACGCAGTATCAGTGTACCCAGTGCTTCGGCTGTTAACGCCGTGGATGATAGTGTCTCCTTGCTGGCTGTTAAAGACTCTCGGTTGAGCGTGCCCAATAACTCTACCCTGACCCAGTTAGCGGCGAGACGTGCATCGCCGCTAATGCGTATCACGGTTTCAAAGTAATCAGCCAGTGCGACACTCGCGGCTAATACCCGGGCATCGATCTCTTCAAGTGCGTAGTCTTTGATGAAGCGTTGTACCTTCGCTTCGGGTAGTTCCGGCATCGACTTCCGGATGGCTTCAATATAGTCCTCTGTTAGGTGAATCGGCAGTAAGTCAGGCTCGGGAAAGTAGCGGTAGTCTGTGGCGGTTTCCTTGCTCCGCATCGGACGCGTCTCGTCTCGGTCGGCGTCATATAGGCGGGTTTCCTGATGAATGCGTCCGCCACTTTCCAGTACTCCGATCTGGCGTTCAACTTCGTAGTTGATAGCGCGTTCCAAAAATTTAAAGGAGTTGACGTTCTTAGTTTCTGTACGGGTGCCGAGAACCGTGTCACCCTGCTTGCGCACGGAGACATTGGCGTCGCAGCGCAGAGAACCCTGAGACATATCGCCATCGGACACGCCAAGATAAGTCACTAGCTGATGAATAAGGCGCGCATAAGCGACTGCTTCAGCGGCCGAGTGCATCTCAGGTTCCGAGACAATTTCTAGTAAAGGCGTGCCGGCGCGATTGAGGTCAATGCCTGTTTGGCCATGAAAGTCCTCGTGCACAGATTTACCCGCATCTTCTTCAAGGTGCGCGCGGGTGATGTTTATTGTTTTTCGATGACCGTCTGCGAGCTCGATATCGACACTGCCACCGACGACGATGGGGGCGTCAAGTTGCGTAATCTGGTATCCCTTCGGGGAGTCGGGATAGAAGTAGTTCTTCCGATCAAAGACTGATACGCGATTGATGTCAGCACCGATACCCAAACCAAACGTCACTGCTAAGTCGTAGACATGTGTGTTGACGACCGGCAGGACGCCAGGAAACCCTAGGTCTACAGCGCAGGCCTGAGTGTTCGGTGCAGCACCAAATGCCGTGCTAGCACCGGAGAATATTTTTGATTTGGTCTTGAGTTGAGTATGAATCTCCAGACCGATAACGACTTCCCAATCTTGCATGATCGTGATCCTGAGTGTCAGACGAGTTGAGGCCGCTGGCGATGCCAGTCAGTGGTCTGCTGAAACTGATGGCCGAGGTTTAGCAAGCCGGACTCATCCATATGTCGGCCAATCAACTGCATGCCAACGGGCAATCCTTGGCTGAATCCAGCGGGCAGTGAGATCGCAGGCAGACCGGCAAGGTTGACCGCAATGGTATAGATATCCTGCAAGTACATAGCGACCTGATCGTCGACTTTTTCTCCGATCGCAAAGGCAGGAGATGGGGTCGTGGGGCCAAGAATATAGTCGACTTGCTCGAAAGCGCGGGCAAAGTCCTGACTGATCAGGCGGCGAATTTGCTGGGCTTTGCGATAATAGGCGTCGTAGTAGCCTGCAGAGAGAGCAAAGGCGCCGACCATAATCCGACTCTTCACTTCTCGACCAAGGCCCTCAGAGCGACTGCGTTTGTATAGATCTTCAATGGATTGAGGTTTGTCGCAGCGATGGCCGAAACGTACGCCATCATAGCGTGACAGATTGGCCGAGCATTCTGCTGGCGCGATAATGTAGTAGGCCGGAATCGCCTGCGTAGTTGTTGGCAGGCTAACGTCAGATATAACCGCACCAAGAGACTCTAGTGTACTGGCGGCGCTGAGTACTGCGGCTCTGGTGGCTTCATCGAGACCCTCTTCCATATATTCCTGACATAAACCGATGCGATGACCTTTGACGGATTGTGTGAGTTTGGCCAGATAGTTGGGGACCAATAAATCACTTGACGTCGAGTCCCGTGGGTCATGGCCAGCCATAGACTGTAACATTAACGCTGCATCTTCTGCAGTTTGGGCCATGGGCCCGGCTTGATCCAGGCTGGAAGCATAGGCAATAACCCCCCAGCGAGAGACACGGCCGTAGGTGGGTTTTAATCCGGTGATGCCGCAGAAGGATGCGGGTTGGCGAATAGAACCGCCGGTGTCTGTCCCTGTTGCCGCGGCGCAAAGACCTGCCGCGACGGCTGCTGCAGAGCCGCCAGAAGAACCGCCCGGAACGCGATCGTTGTCCCAAGGGTTGTGGACAGCGCCGTAGTAGCTGTTTTCGTTCGATGAGCCCATGGCGAACTCATCCATATTGGTTTTGCCCAGAATGACAGCGCCAGCTTTTTCCAATTGCTCAACCAGTGTCGCATCATACGGCGCGATAAAATTGTCGAGCATTTTTGAACCCGCCGAGGTGCGACCGCTACAAATGATATCTTTGTGTGCGATGGGAATACCCGCCAGCGGTCCATGCGTGCCTTGCTGTCGGGCTTTGTCCATGAGCGCCGCACGAGCCAACGCTGATTCTCCCAGCACGGTGATGTAGCTGTTCAGTGCGGGATCAAATTGAGCAATGCGATCAAGGTAATGGTTGGTTAACTCGACACTGGAATAGACCTTGTTATCAAGGTCCTGCAACATTTCGGAGATTGGTTTGGTATGTAATTCAGTCATTTACGGGTTACTCGACCACTCTGGGAACCAGATAAAATCCAGCTGAGGTTTCGGGTGCGATCGCCTGAAAGCTGGCGCGCTGATCAGCTTCAGTGACTTCGTCGGCGCGCAGTGTTTGTCGCGTGTCGAAGGGATGCGACATGGGTTCAACGTCCGTGGTGTCGACGTCGCGCATTTGCTCGACAAGGGCCAGTACTTGCGTCATTTCCTGTACACAGCGATGAATGTCACCCGTATCTATGTGAAGCTGTGAAAGCTCAGCAACGGTCAATACAATCGCCTCATCGACATGGCGTGTTGCTTGATTATTCGCGGATGGGCCAGTTGTACGTGGCCCTTCATGTTGAGTCATTACTCGTTCCTGCTAGTTAGGTCGTCTGATCAGGTCTTCTGATTGAGTTGTCTCGTCACGGGTTCTAGGTGAGTTTTCCAAATCAAGCGTTCTAATCAGGAATGAACTAGGTAAGACTCGGGCGACGAATGCTAATAAGGATTCAGTTCAACTGCAAACTATTCGCTAGTTTCACGAAAAATAGGCGCCATACTCGTTGTAATCAGGGAATTCGCCCCCAAAACGGGCATCAAGGTAGCAGTATCAAGAGATTTATAAGAAGCCAGCGGGTTTTCTTGTACGATTTCTTTAATAAATGATACAGTTACGTCGGTTTTTACACCTAATTCATAAGGTGCCCGCTAGAGTGCCATCACCATTCTCGGGCTTGCCGTTCGATTACCTATTCCGAGGTGCGTTGCACTCATGTTTAAAAAATTGAGGGGCCTGTTTTCCAACGATCTGTCGATCGACCTGGGCACGGCAAATACACTGATTTACGTCCGTGAAAAGGGCATAGTGCTGAACGAGCCTTCTGTTGTTGCGATCCGCAATAACAACAATCAAAAAAGCGTTGCCGCTGTCGGTATCGACGCCAAGCGTATGTTGGGCAGAACGCCGGGTAACATCACGGCTATTCGACCTATGAAAGACGGCGTTATTGCTGACTTTCAGGTGACCGAGAAGATGTTGCAGCATTTTATCAAAAAAGTGCATGAAAACAGTTTCATACGACCCAGCCCTCGTGTGCTTGTCTGTGTGCCTTGCCAGTCGACGGAAGTGGAACGGCGTGCCATCAGGGAATCAGTTATCAGTGCCGGAGCCCGTGATGTGAGGCTGATTGAAGAACCTATGGCGGCTGCCATCGGCGCCGGCTTGCCGGTTCACGAGGCGGTTGGCACCATGGTGGTAGACATCGGCGGGGGAACCACAGAAATTGCCGTCATCTCTCTTAATGGTGTGGTTTATGCGCAGTCAGTTCGCGTCGGTGGCGACCGATTTGACGAGGCGATCACTGCCTATGTTCGCCGCACCCAAGGAAGTCTAATCGGCGACGCCACGGCGGAGCGGATCAAACAAGAGATCGGGACTGCTTATCCTGGCAAGGAAGTTCGCGAAATTGATGTCCGTGGCCGAAACCTTGCCGAAGGTGTGCCTCGCAGTTTCACGTTGAATAGCAATGAAATACTCGAAGCGCTGCAAGAGCCTTTGTCGGTCATCGTGCAGGCTGTGAAAGGTGCGCTAGAGCAAACACCGCCCGAGTTGGCGTCAGATATCGCCGAGTGTGGTTTGGTGTTGACGGGTGGCGGGTCACTGTTGCGTGGTCTTGATCAATTGTTGTCAACCGAGACGGGGCTGCCTGTGATAGTCGCAGAGGACCCGTTGACCTGTGTCGCTAGAGGCGGCGGGCGGGCACTAGAAATTATGGACGATCGAGGCGACAGTGATCTGCTGTCGATTCAATAGGCAAAGGTATTTGTTATGTCTGAGCGCGGTTGCACGAGGGTTGTGGTTAGCAGATTCCTGAAAGTTAGGTGAGTGAGCGCGGCTGTTAATGCGGAGCTCAATGGATGGCTGATGTGGTATGCCGAGTTTATCTGCTAAGTTCGGTTGAGAAGGGATCTGGCTTATAAAATCTTTATTCCGAGAAGAAACAAACATTGGTTACAAGATGCTGCTACTCAGCGTCGCGTCTCTAGGTTTGCTTGGCACTGATCATCTTACGGATTTGTTGGGCGAGACACGATCGATCCTGACACTGGCTGTTACACCGATCATTGTGATCGCTGATTACCCCAGCCGTAGTGTCACTGTTGCACAGGAAGCGCTAGCCTCTCGCGGAGATATGCGGATCGAGATTGTTGATTTGCGGCAGCAATTGTTGCTGTTGCGAGCGAAGACTGAAAAAATGTCTGCCTTGGCGGCAGAGAACAATCGCCTACGCGATCTGCTCGGCTCGGCGGCCAAGCTTCAAGATAACGTGTTGGTTGCCGAACTCATCGGTATTGATCCTGATCCTGAGAGCCAAGAAGTTGTTATCGACAAGGGCAGTCAGTCCGGCGTGTTTGTTGGTCAGCCGGTGCTCGATGCCAATGGTCTGATGGGGCAAGTCATTGAAGTCAGCTTATTGGCGAGCCGAGTACTTTTAGTAAGCGATGAATCTCACGCGGTTCCTGTGCAGGTTACACGTAGTAATTTGCGCCTCATTGCCAGGGGTACGGGCGCTACGCGCCGTCTTGAACTCAGCCATGTGCCAGACACTGCAGATATACGCGCGGGTGATTTACTGGTTAGTTCCGGGTTGGGTGATCGTTTTCCGGTTGGCTATCCGGTTGGCGTAGTCGACCAAGTAGTCCATGATCCTGGCAAGCCTTTTGCGAAGGTGACGGCCCTTCCTAGCGCCTCGCTGGCACGTAGTCGGCACGTGCTCCTCGTCTTTACGGAAGCGCGCCTGACGCGAGATAGCAACGTTGATGCGGGCGGGCAGCCTTAGTATGCGTAGTCATGGGACGTGGGTCATCATTACGAGTTTTTTGTTGGCAATGATCTTGAGTATTGTCACGCTGCCTGACTTTATTCCTTACGAGGTCGGCTACCTGCGGCCGCATTGGGTAGCGCTTGTGTTGATTTATTGGGTCATCGCGCTGCCTTATCGGGTGGGTATTGGTGCTGCCTGGGTATTGGGTTTAGGCCTAGATGTGCTGCTTGGTAGCCTGCTTGGGCAGCATGCATTATCCCTGCTGCTCGTTGCCTATGTTGCGACCAGCCTCTATCAACGCTTGCGTATGTTTGCTGTCTGGCAGCAAAGCATGATTGTATTCGCCATTATTGGCTTGAACCAGTTGGTTAACTTCTGGATCGAAAGCATCGCGGGGTCGACACAATGGACCATGTGGTATTTGTTACCCGCTGTGGTCAGCGCCTTGGTATGGCCTTGGGTATTTTTGTTTTTGCGTTACGCCCGCCGTTTGTTTCATGTAACCTGAATCGGAACAAACCGAGGTTATCGAAGTAGATTTGCGGCTAAGTCGGTAGCCAGTAAAAATTCTCAGGAAAAACTATGGTAGAGCTTGTCTTGGCCTCCGCGTCACCGCGCCGGTCCCAATTATTACGTCAAATAAATCTCAGTTTTCGTGTCATTACACCCGACATTGATGAGACACCAATGGCGAACGAGCGTGCTGAAAATTATGTGCAACGCATGTCAAACGAAAAGGCGAGTAGCGCGTTCGCTGTATTGAATCCTGCTGACCGTGCGAACTCAGATCTGGTGGTTTTGTGTGCTGATACAATCGTGGTGCTCGATGGCGAAATACTTGGCAAGCCCGTGAGTGAAACGGCTGGTATAGAAATGTTGCTGCGGTTGTCGAATAGAACCCATCGAGTGCTGACGTCAGTCACGCTGGCTTGCCCCGCAAGTGCCCAGCAGGAAGATTTTAGCGTTGAAACGCAGGTTACTTTTGGTGTTCTCACGCGCAACGATGCCGAGCGTTATTGGCTTTGTGGCGAGCCTCGGGACAAGTCTGGAAGTTATGGTATTCAGGGGCTCGGCGCTATTTTTGTCACCTCCATTACGGGCAGTGCTAGTAATGTCGCTGGTTTGCCTTTGCGAGAAACTGCTGCTGGACTGGCGCGCTTTGGAATTGATTGTCTGGCACCACAAACACCTGCCCTAAGGGAAAGCACTCAGCATGGCTGAAGAGATCATTATTAGTGTGTCGCCGCTAGAGACTCGGGTAGCGCTGGTTGAAGTTGGCTTACTGCAAGAGATTTTTATTGAGCGCTCGCACACGCGGGTCACCGTGGGCAACATTTACAAGGGCAAGGTGGTGCGTGTGCTGCCTGGTATGCAGAGCGCTTTTGTCGATATTGGCCAGCCACGCGCAGCGTTCATGCACATCACCGATTTGGTTGATTCGCAGTTTAAATACGTTAATGGCGACTTTGATCCGGATGCGAAATACCCGCCGATCCAGCAAGTGGTTCGCGAGGGGCAGGAAATGCTCGTGCAAGTGACCAAGGAGCCTATTAGTACCAAGGGCGCGCGTGCGACGACAAGTATCTCGATTGCTTCACGCTTTTTAGTTTATACCCCGCGCAGTAAGCATATTGGCATATCGCAACGTATCGAAGACGCAGAGAGTCGCAGTCGCCTGCAGGCTATTATGTCAAAGATTCATCCAGGCGCTGAGACGGACGGGTTCATCGTCCGTACCGCCTCTGAGCAGGCGACCGAAGCGGAGATTCAAAGAGATGCAGAGTTGTTGCGCAAACGCTGGCGGGTGATTGACGATGACGCGCGTGCCATGCCGGCGGCGTCGACAGTTTATGAGGACTTGCCTATTCACTTGCGTGCCATGCGTGACATTATCAATCGAGATACTGCAAGTATTCTGGTGGACAATCAGGACGTGTTTCATGCGATCGAGCGTTTTTTGGTTGATTTTATTCCTGAGAAGCTCGGTTGCCTGAAGCTTGTTTCTTTGAAAGTGCCTTTGTTTGATGCTCATAATCTAGAAGACCAGATCATCACCGCCCTCAATCGTAGTGTGCCGATGAAGTCCGGTGGTTACCTGGTGATCGATCAAACCGAGGCGATGACGACCGTTGACGTCAACACTGGCGCATTTGTCGGCCGCAAAGATCTTGAAGAAACCTTCTATCGCATAAACTTAGAAGCGGCAGCGGTATTGCCGCGCCAGCTCAAGTTGCGCAATATTGGCGGTATAGTAATTATCGATTTTGTTGATATGGTCGATGAGGAGCACAAACGGCAGGTATTGAGAACCCTAGAAAAAGGTCAGCAGTCAGATCGGGTGAAATGGAATATTTCTGAAATATCGGATTTGGGTTTGGTTGAAATGACACGCAAACGGACTCACGAAAGTCTGCTCAAGGTGTTGTGCGAGCCTTGCAATGCCTGCGATGGAAAGGGCTATATAAAGACGACAGAAACGGTATGCCTAGAAATTTATCGTGAAATCCAGCGCAAAGCGCTGAAATTTACCGGTAATGGTTGTCTTATTATGGCATCGCAGCCAGTGATTGATCGTCTACTTGATGAGGATGCTGTTAGTGTCGCAGACTTGTCTCAGACGCTCGCGTGTACCATAAGACTGCAGGTTGAGACGAGTTACACTCAGGAGCAATTTGATGTTGTGGTGCCGCTGCATGGCTAGCGTTTCATGATCAAAACTAGCTCCCGCCGCGTTTTTGTCAATCTTGTCGAGGCGACCGTCCTGTTGGTATTGCTGCTGCTGGCGGCTTATGTTTCCATCGGCCGTCTGGTTATCAGCCAAGTAGATATTTTTCGAGACACCATTGAAGCGCGGCTGTCGTCAGTGTTGCAGATGCCTGTTCATATATCGAGCCTGCAAGGTGACTGGTCGTATCTGGACCCCCGCATTATTATCAACGGTTTCAGCATAGGCACGGCTACGGATCGTGGCATTACGTTTGACCGCATGTCGGTATGTATTAATTCGGTTCTTAGTTTAGTTGAGTCAGATTTAGTGATCAGTGAGCTCGCCATTGATCGATTAAGCTTTCGTCTTCGGCAAAATGCTGAGGGTGTATGGGCCATTGACGGCTTGCCAGCACGAGAGAATAGCTTGAACCTTGAGCCGTTGCTGGCGTCGGTGCCGCATTTGAAGTCTGTCGAGTTGACGCAGGTTGATATTGATGTCGTTGGTCTGCAAGCGCATTACCAGATTCGTAGTCAGGTTGACCAAGAATTCGAACTAGTGGCTGATGGTGATGTTCATTCTATGTCGTTGCCTCTGTTAGTTGAGCGTTTCGGTGACAAGCCCTACACAGACAGTATTCAGTTGTTAGGCAAGTATGCGGGTGACCCGCGAGACCAAGAGGCATTTAGTGCGAGCCTGTATTTACAGTTACCGAATCTTGAGATGATTGATTTGCTGCCGAACCTTTTCATTGCAGATACCCAGCTTACAAAAATGGGATTCAGCGGTGAGTTCTGGCTAGAGTTTCATCATGGAGCATTTGAACTTATTGGCTCGACAGTCAGTGATGCGTTGGTAGGCCAGCGACAAGGTCAATCAGTCGAGCTGCTGTCAAATTTGCGCAGCGAGTTTGTGATAGTGGGTCTTGGTGACAACGAAGTCCAATTGTACTTTAATACTTTGTCGATGATGTTGGGCAGCGAATCGTGGGTGCTTGATGAATCGTCAGTGATACTCAAGCAGCGCGAAAATGCTGTGGATTTAGTGGTTTATTCGCCTGACATATCGATAGCCACTATAGTACAGGGTCTGACGAGCCTTACTCAGCGGGTTGCTTTGCTGCCTGAAGCCGCCGAGGAAATGCTGATAGGTTTGCAGCCCCGAGGTAGGTTGGAAGATGTTTATCTAGTCATTGAAGATCTGGCAACATCACCGAAGCCGCATCTGGTTGCGCAAATCCAGAATTTACAACTATCTGCTTACAAAGCGCTACCAGGTATCAGTCGTCTCGATGGGGTGGCGTCGCTAGGGCGTGGGGGCGGCTATCTGAATCTGTACAACACCCAGCCGTTCACGCTTGATTTCAAATCTATGTTCCCGGCGCCGTGGTCCTTTGATACCGCACATGGGCAATTGCGGTATGAAGTTACACCGGATGCGGTGCTCGTCGAGAGTAGCTTGCTGCGCGTAAGACAGGCGGATATGGTTGGAGGTGGTCGGGTTCAACTGCGGCTTCCAGCAAGCCGAGATGACTATACGTGGGGTCTGGAAGTGGGGGTGCGGAATGCAAACTTACGGGATGCAAATCGATACTTGCCAGACTTTCTGAATCCAAACCTGCTTGAATGGCTGGACGGTGCCATCAACAAAGGAAGCGCAGGACAAATCGGCATGGTGTTTCACGGCACCCTGTTCAGGGATGCGCCGAAGATACAAAAAGTGCATGAATTGTACTTCGACGTTGTTGGCGCAGAGCTTAATTACGACTCTTCTTGGCCCGTGCTGGAAAATGTCGATGCAGTGGTTTATATCAACAACGCAAGCGTCACTTCTGTAGGTGGCAGGGGTCAACTGCTAGGAAATAGCCTGCAGCAAGTGTCTCTGAATGTGCCAATTTCTTTAGAAGGCAATGTCGATTCAATATTTATTGGTACAGCAATCGAAGGCGAATTGGGTCAAGGTATTCGCCTTTTAAATGAAACCCCTATCAGCGATTTAACCCGGCAGATGGCTCAATCTTGGCGCGCCCAAGGGAGTATGTCAGGTAATCTGCAATTAGATGTGCCAATAGGCACGCGAACCGGTGAGCCTATTGGTGTCGATGCTTCAATCGATCTGACTGGTGGGGATTTGGTGATGCAGAACGTTAACCTCGATATCGAGGACATCAACGGCCAAATTCGATATGAATCTCGCCAAGGTCTCAGCGCCGAGCCGTTTACCGCTATGATTTTTGGTGAGCCGGTTGTTAGCTCGATAGCCTCGAGGAAGAATCAACAGGGCGATGTCGATGAGATTCGTATCACTACTCGTGGGAGTGTTTCGACACAAGATTTGTATGATTGGTCAGGGCAAGCGCTGCTCTCAAGGACCGAGGGTAAGTTGAATTACGAGTCACTCGTTCATGTTCCCGCGGGCGATAGTCAGTCCAGTCTGACCGTTGAGGTACGCTCTGATTTACAGGGTGTGTCGGTACATCTGCCGCCGCCGATGGAAAAGTCGAGGGATGAAACGGTGACATTTAGTTACCAGCAAACTTTTTATGATGACGGTTATGAGGTAGGGGTACAGCTAGATAATCAGGTCAAGGGTCTGATTAAGATCCGTGACGATAAGCTTGTGGGTGGTAGGCTGCATTTTGGTCCGAAGCCCTTAGGCGCGGTCACCTTCGACGCGCTTCGCGTGACCGGCGAAATGGAGAAGGTTGACTATGGGCGTTGGTTAAGACTCAGTAGTGATTTAGAGAATGCTACGCAGGACTCCTTATCCTCAGAACTTAGGGAGCGCCTCGACTATGTAGCCATCCATGCAAACCTTTTGCGGGCTGAGGGCATGGAACTCAACGATATCGATATGCGCATTAGTCGGCTGGACGACGCTTGGCGTGTCGAGCTGACGAACGCGCTACTAGGCGGTCTGCTAACCGTACCGGATCAGGACGATGAGCTGCTGATTGCCAGGTTGGATTATATGGCGCTGGAGGCAGGGGCTGCAGATGCAGACCCTATGCAAGACATCGACCCTCGCGAGTTGCCGGCAGTCGACTTCAGTGTTAAGCGACTCACCGTCGGTGACGAAGATTACGGGCGCTGGACCTTCAAGTTTCGCCCAACTGCCGCGGGTGGTTCGGTGTCGGATCTCAGTGCTTGGGTAAAAAATATAGAAATTGAGGCTGGGTCGAAAATCGGTTGGTCAGTGGCTCAAGGTAATCATTCGAGTCAGTTTTCGGGTGTTGTCAAAGTGCCGCAATTAGGTCCGGCGCTGACATCTTGGGGTTATGCAGCTAGCATCGAAGGCAAAAATTTTACTTTTCACACAGATTTACAGTGGCCAGGGTCGCCCGCCATGATTGCTCTAAATACAGTGTCTGGTGATCTGCGACTTGATGCAAAAGAAGGCCGATTTGTTCAGGCTGAATCGGGCGCTGGCGCGTTGAAGCTGCTGGGTATCTTTGATTTTGCATCGCTAGCCAATCGTTTCAGATTCGACTTTTCAGACATCGTTGACGAGGGTTTTTCGTTTAAAACTATTAAGGGTAGCAGCCGTTTTAATCAAGGTAGCGTTGATGTGATAGAGCCTATTGTCATTACCGGCTCTGGTGGTATTTTCCGGGTGGGTGGGCGTATTGATCTCGAAAAGAACGCGCTCGATAACGACCTAATTGTAACCTTGCCGGTGAGTCGGAACCTTCCTTGGTATGCGGCGTATTCCGCGCTGACGAACCCGCTATTGGGTGCGGGTGTATTACTCGCCCAGAAAATGTTTGAGAGTCAGATTGATCAGCTTGCCAGCGCTAAGTACAAGGTCTCTGGGACGATGGATGAGCCTATTATCGAGTTTGTTTCGATTTTCAGTGACTCCGTTCGAGATCCGGCGGAAGCCGAGCCCATCGTTACGCCGACTTTAGCGCCGACATTGGTGCCAGTCCCCAACAAGCCTGCAGTGTCTGAGCCGAAGAGCATTGACCTAAGCTCCGAATGACATAAAAATTATGAGATCAATGGCCCTAATTCCTCACGATCACCGGTATTCTCGAAGGATTTCAAATACTGGAAGAGTTTACGAAATTGCACCGGGGGTTGCTTTTGTTGATCTCGCTCACTGATTGCTAGTCGCGTCAGTTGGCGCAGATGCTGTCTGTCAATTTCGGGGATTAATTCGAGGATCTCTTCTAGTGCGGTTGCATCCTGATTAATAAGTCGTTCACGCCAGCGTTCCAGTCTGTGAAACTGATTTGCATGATCTTGTGTGCTGGCATCAAAGCGATCGATAAGCGCCTGTAGTTTATCTGTGTCTATTTGACGCAGGCGTTTTCCCAGATATTGAATCTGGCGTTTACGGGCATTGCCTTTGGTGATTTTCTTGCAAGCCAGTAAAATATCCATTAATTCTGGCGACAGCAGTTCCTTGACGTGAGCCTCTGGTAACTCTGTCAGTCGTTCGCCTAGGTCACGCAGTGCATGCATGTCCCGCTTGCGCTGAGATTTACTGGGGCCGTCGTACTGATCTTCAATTAGATCGTTATCGGCTCGTTCGTCGTTGTTTATTGTCTTGTCGTTCATGAGGCTAAGTCTTGGGTAAAGGGATTTTTTAAAGTTTGTTTAGAGGCCCGTTGAAGGCAATGACCAGCGCAGTGTGCTATTTACTTCAGGAATAAAACAGCGTTGCGAGCCCAAGGAATGACATAAAGCCCACTACGTCGGTGATGGTTGTTAGCACCACGCTACCAGCAATTGCAGGGTCGATACCAAGCTTTTTAAGAACACCGGGTAACAGGGCACCTGCCAATGCCGCAACCACTAGGTTGATAGCTAAAGCGATGGCAATAATTAAACCGAGCATGTAATCGCCAAAGACAGCAGACGCGGCTATCGCGACGATAACAGCCCAGAGTATACCATTCAGTGCTCCAACGGCGAGTTCTCTATTGACTAGCCAGCGCGTATTGCTCTCAACCAGTTGCCCCTGGGCCATGCTGCGAATGACGAGTGTGAGCGTCTGGCTGCCGGCTACACCTCCCATGCTCGCGACAATGGGCATTAGTACGGCCAGTGCCACCACCTTTGCTATAGTCGCTTCGAACAGGTTGATCACAGACGAGGCCAGGAAGGCTGTCATCAGATTTGCTCCCAGCCAGACCGCGCGGCTGCGTGCTGTCTTGAGTATCGGCGCGAAGGTATCTTCGTCTTCGGTTAAGCCGGCCATGCCCATTAGGGAGTGGTCGGCTTCATCGATGATCACATCAACCACATCATCAATGGTAATTCGACCGAGTAGATTTCCAGTAGGTCCAACAACAGGAGCAGAGACTAGATCATAGCGCTGGAAGCTTGCGGCGACTTCGGAGCGATGCGTATAGGCTTGTATGGGCTCCACATCGGTCACCATCATTTCCCTGACCGTCATGTTGGGGTCTGAAACAAGCAACGTACTAATGGGCAATAGGCCAACGTACTCGTCGTTGCTGTTAACAACGACGATGTTGTCGGTCATGGGAGGCAGTTCTGTGTGCCGACGCAGATAGCGCATGACCACATCTAAAGTCACCCGCGGGCGAACACTGATCGTGTCCGTGTTCATCAGGCCGCCTGCGGTATCTTCAGGATAGGAAAGCAGATTCTCGACCCGTGCCCTGTCCTGATAGTCCATGGACTGCAGCACCTGATAAGTAATTGCGTCAGGTAAATGCTGCAAAATATCCGTCAGGTCATCGTCTGAAACTATTTGCTCCAGAACGGGCAGCAACTCTTCCGCAGACTTGTCGGCTAACAGGTCCGGTATAACGTCAGGATCGACCTCTTGGAGAATCTCACTTTTTTCTAAGTCCGGAATGAGGTTCCAGATAATGGTGCGTTCTTTCGGAGGTGATGACTCGAGTAAGGCGGCAATGTCGGCGGGTTTTAGGGAATCGAGTAAATTCTTGATCTGGTTATAGGTGCCAGATTCGAACAAGTCACTCAGGGTTTCCCTGGGCGTTGGAAGTCTTGTTTCGATAGAATCTTGCATAGTTTTTTTACACTTACTCTGCTTCCTCGAAACGGTTGTCGATCAAGGCGATAATTTGTTCAATAGCTTGTTGTTCGTCTTCGCCTTCAGTGCTGATACTGATGGTTGTGCCGCAAGTCGCTTGCAGGATCATCATCGACATAATACTTTTGCCGTTGGCACTTTGTGCGCCATTGCTGACAGTGACAGTCGCTGCAAATCTTTGAGATAGACTGACAAACTTCGAGGCTGCGCGGGCATGTAGTCCGAGTTTATTTTGAATCTTAGCCTCGCGTTCAATCACTTGATAAGTCCTCGATCAAGCTTGATTGGACGAGCTGCCCGAGATCTTACTTAATTCCCTGTGGCGTATCTGCACATTTTTCCATTTCGGTGAAAAATACTGCATTAACTGCTCGCTCAAATAGACCGAACGATGCTGTCCACCAGTACAACCGATGGCGACAGTCATATAGCTGCGATTGTTCGCCTCAAAACGTGTCAGCCAGGTGTCTAGAAAGCCACGAATGTCACTAAACATGCTGACCACCTCCGTGTGAGATTCCAGAAAGGCCTGAACTGGCTGGTCAAGGCCCGTCTGCGAGCGAAGCCCTGTAATCCAATGAGGGTTCGGTAAGCAGCGTACGTCAAACACTAGGTCTGCATCGACGGGAACGCCGTTCTTGTAAGCAAAGGACAAAAACAGCAGCGCGAACTCATGGCGGTTACCCGTTACCCGATGCCGAACCAAGTCACGTAGTTCATGTATTGTTAAACTGGTGGTATCTATCGCCAAGTCAGCCATCGCCGAAATAGGATCAAGTAAGTGGGTTTCTAAATCAAGGGCTTCACGCAGGTCTAGGGCTTTACCAGACAGCGGGTGCTTACGCCGTGTTTCGCTGAAACGTCGAACCAGCGCTGGGCTAGCGGCGTCGAGATATACTATTTTGGTGGATACCGCCTTAGGGTCAATAGTCTCCATGATATCTGGAAACAGCATGAGGTCCGCGGCGATATTACGGGCGTCAATACTAACAGCTACATTTAGATCTTGGTTGTCGCGAGCTAAGCGCAACATCAATTGCTCCAGCAGGCTTACCGGCAGATTGTCTATGCAGTAGTACCCCATGTCTTCGAGCACATGCAGGGCAGTACTTTTGCCAGACCCAGAGCGGCCGCTGATGATTATCAGAGATATCACGAGTGTCCCTGTACCGCAGTGATGTTATCAACTGGTGGCGCGATGGCGTGCGCAAAAAGTGCCTGATCATCGGCTGCTGAGCTTAATGCATGACGGTAATGTGGCAGCTCGAAGCGGCTGGCCAAGAGACCCAAAGCCTGCAGGTGGTCGTCGACTTCCTCAGGTGGCACAAGAATGACAAACAACACATTGACAGGCTTGTTGTCAAAAGCTTGAAAGTCTATGGGCTCACGTAAGGAAAACAATGCGCCTATGATTTCGTTACATCCACCAAGTCTACAATGGGGAATGGCGATACCCTCGCCAATGGCGGTGGTGCCGAGCTTTTCTCTGGCAATGAGGCTGTTGTATATCTCTTCGGGGTCGAGTTCGAGGTTACTTAGGGCGATTAGACGCGCAACCTCTTCTAGCGCCCTTTTTTTGCTGCCCACCTGAATGTTAGCGTAGGTCCTGTCGAGACTTAGTATGGATTCAATATTCACGTAACACTCTTAACACTATTTGAAAGGGAGTATCGCTGCTGTTTGACCGGCTGTGCGATGCGCCATCTGGTTTAAAAATCATCCCACTACTTGAAATTCATCGTCGATGCGCTGGGAGAAGCTGCAACAACAAGCCTTGTATCCAAAGGAGGCTGCACGAACATATCAATGTGATAAAGCCAGACGAGCTTGTTTCTGGCCGACAGTATATCAATTTGACTAAATACTCGTCGAGCAAAGTTCCATAATGAGTTGAAAAAAGCCCATTGGTCTCTTTCGGGTATTTACCAAAATCACTATGTTTCGAACTTAGTATGTTTCAAACAAATGCGTCGTCGAAAACATTGGCCGCAGTGCCGTGAATGAGAGCCGGGTGCATCAACGAAGGCGTTGCTTGCGGTCGCTAATTTTTTCTTTTTGCTTAATTAATTGCCGATCAAGTTTGTCTGTCAGCATGTCGATCGCGGCATACAAATCCTCAGATTCTGATTCGGCGTAGATTTCGCCGCCAGTGATGTGAATCGTCGATTCGGCTTTCTGGCGCTGTTTCTCGACACTTAAAATAACATTTATATGGGTAATTTTATCGAAATGTCGTTCCAGTTTATCGAGTTTGGTAACAACATAATTACGTAGGGAAGCTGTAACGTCGACGTGATGTCCACTGACATTTATTTGCATTCGATTGCTCCATTAGTAAACCCGCAATAACGACCTTAGGTTGGTCCGAACTCGGTTCAGATGGGTTAAGGCCATGTGTCTAAATCTTAGTCTATTTCTCGTCTACCTTCATTTTAAGACCTGATTATTTTCAATTCGTTCGTTCTAGCAGGTTTGGTGGAACCGAGTAATAAAATCAACTTCAGAGATCGGCTTACGGTTAAGGCTCGGCTAAACCAGTTGTTTGCGCTCGTTTGACGGCGGTATCATAAGTGATTCGCGATATTTCGCGATTGTCCGGCGAGCGACATTAATATCCTGCTCTGCCAGCAAGTTGGCAATTTTGCTGTCGCTTAATGGTTTTTTGGGGTTCTCTTCCGCCACCAGCTGCTTGATCAGGGCCCGAATAGCGGTTGACGATACTTCGCCGCCGGCGTGGGTGCTGACATGGCTTGAGAAGAAATATTTGAGCTCAAACACGCCAGCTGGCGTGTGCATGTATTTTTGGGTGGTAACGCGCGAAATTGTTGATTCATGAAGGTCTACCGCTTTAGCGATATCGTGCAGAACCAGTGGTTTCATCGCTTGCTCGCCATACTCGAGAAAACCGCGTTGATATTCAACAATTTTGCTCGAAACCTTCAACAAAGTGTCATTACGTTGTTGGAGGCTCTTGATAAACCATCGAGCTTCTTGCAGATGGTTTTTTAGGTAGGTGTTGTCATTGCTGCTGTCTGCGCGCTTTACCATAGAGGCATATTGCGGATTGACGCGTATTTTCGGTGCTGACTTTGGGTTAAGTTCAACAGTCCAGCGGCCGTTTTTCTTGGATACCAGCACGTCCGGGTCGACATATTCTGTGTTAGACGGGGCAATATCGGCTCCCGGGCGCGGATTCAGTGATTGGATAAGAACAATGACTTGGCGTAGTTCATCCTCTTTCAGTCTTGTTTTCCGAATCAGCAGTGCGTAGTCACGGTTTGCCAGCGAAGAGAGGTAGTCGCTCACCACCGTGATGGCTTGACTTCGCCAGGGTGTATCGGTGGGCAGAAATTTGAGCTGAATTATGAGGCATTCCCTTAAGTCGCGCGCCGCGACACCAATCGGGTCTAAGTGTTGAATGCGGTGCAAGACAGCCAGCACCTCGTCCATCTCGCACTCAAAAATGTCCGGAATGCTGATCAGAACATCCTCAAGTGGAATTGTCAGTACGCCATTCTTGTCGAGCCCGTCGACAATCGCCATGGCGATCATTTCATCGACATCGCTTAGATGCAGTAGGTTGAGTTGTTCTTCCAAGTGGCTCTGGAGCGACGCTGAGACGGCATTGCGCGTATCGATGTAGTTGTCGTCGTTGTCATCGCCGCCTGAATAACTGCCGGGGAGAGGTGCCTCGTCCCAGACATCCTCCCAGACGCTGTCCACGGGTAACTCGTCAGGAATTTTGTCTGATGCCAGTTCGTCGCTTGTGTCAGGTTGATAATCGCCGTCAATTTCCGGATCCAAACGATCGGGTGCTTCAGTATCAAATTCCCGTTCCTCTGCGCCAGCCTGGTCTGCATCGGACTGCTGCGTGTCTAATTGATCACCCCGATTTTTGTCCAGCTCCGTTTCTTGTGGGTCTGTAGGCGAGTCTAAGGAGGTCGGTTCATCACCGTGTTCGTCGTCACTGGCGAGTTCTTCCAGCATCAGGTTGGAATCCAGTGCTTCTTGAATTTCCTGTTGCAGATCTAGAGTCGATAGTTGCAACAATTTGATAGCCTGCTGCAACTGCGGCGTCATACGCAGCTGTTGACCTAATCGGAGAGCCAGTGATGGTTTCATTGCCATGTGTTAATAGTACTCATGCAGCATGATGAAGTGAAACTGCCATAGTTGTGTTTTAGTTGGGCTCTAACTAGTAGTGCCTTACATCCGAAAATCGTTACCCAGATAAACGCGTTTGACCTGCTCGTTTGCTAGGATGGCTTGGGTAGAGCCCTCAGCGATTATTCGCCCCTCGCTAACAATGTAGGCTTTCTCACAAATGTCCAGTGTTTCCCTGACGTTATGATCGGTAATCAGAACGCCAATTCCTCGTTCGGACAGCTGGCGAATAATGCCCTTGATATCGTGCACAGAAATAGGGTCGACGCCGGCGAAGGGCTCATCTAATAAAATAAATGCCGGCTCAGACGCGAGCGCGCGGGCTATCTCGACCCTCCTTCGTTCGCCGCCAGACAGCGACATGCCAAGATTATGGCGAATATGGGCGATATGAAATTCCGCTAGCAGAGCCTCGAGTCGTTCAAGCCGGGCGCTAAGCTTCAGGCCTTTGCGCGTCTCTAGTATCGCAAGAATATTTTCTGCTACGGTCAATTTTCGAAAAACCGATGCTTCCTGTGGCAGGTAGCCTAGGCCGCTGCGTGCACGCTCGTGCATAGGCAGATGAGTCATGTCTTGATTGTCAAATTCAATTTTACCTGCGTCCCCGGCAACTGACCCGACGATCATATAAAAGCAGGTAGTCTTACCTGCTCCGTTGGGGCCCAGGAGTCCAACGACCTGTCCGCTGTTCACCGACACGCTCACATCTTTGACCACGAGTGCTCCGCGATAGCTCTTGGCAAGATTGGTGGCCTTAAGGACGTGCATCAGGGGCGGTTACTTCTGCTTTGGGTTGATGATCATTTTAATTCTGTCGCCGACAGCGCTGCCACTTTTCAGGTCGACGATTCCTCGGTTGACGTCGTAGAACAGTAAATCACCGGAGAAGCTGTCACGCATTTGCTTCAGCACTGCCTGGCCGCTCAGATGTAGGCGTTCTTCCTGAACCATATAGGTGATCAGTCTTGCCTCTGCCCGTACAGGCGTATCGGTGTTTGCCGGTTGGTGCTTATAGCGCGCAAGACGTGTCGAGTCCTTCGAGGTGCGGGCTATAATCTGAATAACCTCACTGTCGACGGCGATGACCTCCACCTCGTCGGCAGAAATATGCATGCTTCCTTGATCGATAGTGACATTGCCGGAATAGGTTGAAATACCCTCGGACTCATTGACAGTGCCGGCATCAGCGCTGATTTGAATCGGCTGGTCACTATCGGCCGGTAGGGCAAATGCAGAGGGGCCGCAAACGGCCAAAATAATTAAGAATAGGTGCTTCACCAAAGCAGTCTAACCGAGTGTCTGGGCAGGCGTCATGGTCTATCTGCAACAACATGAAATTTATATGCAATTATCGGGCCCAAGTTTGCTTGTTGGTGCGTCAGAGTAGCTTGCGCGAATGCGGTTGCAGCGTTGTAAGAACGCGGTCCTTGCTGCTGGAGAAAAACTCATATCTACCCTGACCTAGATAGGCTTTCATGCCGGCGGCACTGGTAAATCCATCGGCGTCTTCAATGACGACAGGCTGGTCCGTTTCGGCATAGTCTTGGTCGGGAATCACTGTCAGGCTGGAGGTTTTGATCAAAATAATCTGTCCTGATTGGTCTTCTCTAGTAGCAAGGACATTGTCCCAGAGTTCAACCATCTGGTCGCGTAGTTGGGATCTGGGCAACAGTCGGCCGTTGTCAGCAGTGATTTTCCAGGGTTGGTCTTGGTGGAGGGCAAATAGCCTGATCCGAGGCGTAATCAATGCTGTCATGTCAGTGAGAGGAAAATGAGTCAAGCGACTCGCCTGAATGTCGTGTCGTCTGTCGCCTGTGAGCGAAAATTGGGTGATATTGGCGTCCAGCATGTACATATCTGGGTCATTACGCCCGCCGCCAGGAATTTCCGAGTTTAGTTCCCCTCGATCAATGACCCAGTTGGTCGCAATGGCGGCGAGCAAAATCAGAGAAAACAGTAGGGCGTTGCGGGTGCTAAATAGAGTCGTGAGCATAGTCGATGATATCACTGCAGCCAGAGATGAAACTATAATGAGGCACTTGCCTGTTAGTTGTTCGGCAGCGACAGCGTGTATTGCCGCCCTGCAATGATGCGCAGTGTAACCAAATTTTAGCATGAGGCGAATCTTGTCATGTACCTGAGCGCTTGCGGCGCCGCGCTCGTTCGTCGCTTGATACACGAGTAGGCTCACGGTACGTGTTAGCATGGCGCATTTTATCGGTCGGCGCCGGAAGCAATTTGGCGTCGAAAGCTTGAAAAAATGCGTCGAAGGCACAACAAAAGAGCGCGTGGTGATGGTTAAGACTGAAAATGGTCGTTTTTGAGGCGGCAGATAGCACGCTGGGGCGCTATAATGGGTTGTGCTGTAAGCAGTGTTGCAGGGCAAAGGCTGTTTTGATGGCTGATGTCATCTGATTGTGGGCGGGGTAAACCGCCAGTATTAAAATTTTTGGGAAACGCGAATTTAGTCATGGATGACAATCACATCATTATTGAGAGCGTGGACTTTAGCCATGGCGAGCGTAAGATTTTTGACAAGATTTCGCTGACAGTGCCGCGCGGTAAAATAGTCGGCATCATGGGCCCCAGTGGTACTGGTAAGACAACCTTGCTGCGTTTAATAGGCGGTCAGATAAGGCCGGAACGCGGCAGTATAGAGGTTGATGGGCACCGTATCCCCGAGTTATCCCGAGCGGAGTTGTTTGAGGTACGAAAGTCGATGGGTATGCTGTTTCAAAGCGGCGCGTTGTTCACAGATTTATCTGTGTTTGACAATGTCGCATTTCCTTTGCAAATACATACTGAGTTGCCGGAGGAGATGATCCGTGATCTGGTGCTGATCAAATTACAGTCAGTAGGTCTGCGAGGTGCAAGCAAGCTCTTTCCCAACGAATTGTCCGGTGGCATGAATCGCCGTGTTGCGCTAGCTAGAGCTATAGCACTAGATCCGAAGCTGATTATGTATGACGAGCCCTTCGCCGGGCTAGATCCAATTGCTATGGGCGTGGTTGTGCAGCTGATAAAAACCCTTAACCGTGTGTTCGGGATGACGAGTATCATTGTGTCCCACGATATTCGGGAAACCGCGAGCATTGCTGACTTAATATACGTTATTTCTGATGGCAAGGTCATTGGGTCTGGTGCGCCAGAGGAGCTGTTCGAGCAGGACGCGCCACGTATCCAGCAGTTTATCAAGGGTCTACCTGATGGGCCTGTGCCATTTCACTATCCGGCTGAAGATTTTCGCGAAGAATTGTTGAGTCACGAAAAAAATAACTCTTTATTTTCTAGGTAAGTCATGCTTTCCAATATTCGTAATCTTGGGCAATACTGTCTTGATCTGCTTGCTGTCTTTGGGCGAGCTGGCAGCATCTGGATACAGGCAATTTGGCGTCGGCCGCGATTGGCTAACGCCCCGCTGGTCATTCGCCAGATTTATCAACTCGGTGTCTTGTCGGTCGTCATCACGGTGCTGTCAGGATTCTCGATTGGCGCGGTATTGGCGCTGCAAGGTTATAACCAGTTGGTTAAATATGGATCTGAAAGTGCGCTTGGTCTGGGCGTTGCGCTGGTGCTGGTGATGGAAATCGGCCCGGTGGTGGCAGGTCTCTTGTTTGCGGGTCGGGCCGGCTCAGCGGTGACTGCTGAGATTGGGCTAATGAAGGCCACCGAGCAACTCAGCAGCATGGAAATGATTGGGGTTGACCCATTGCAGCGCATTGTTGCGCCCCGCCTCTGGGCAGGATTCATCGCCATGCCGATTCTGGCGCTGATGTTCAGCGTGGTCGGGATCTGGGGCTCCTCTTTGGTGGGTGTCGAATGGCTGGGGGTCTATGAAGGCGCGTTTTGGGCGGCGATGCGAGAGGGTGTAGATTTCCAAAGCCATGTATTCAAAGGTATTATCAAATCGGTTGTTTTTGGTCTGGTAGTGACTTGGATCGCGGTTTATCAAGGCTACGAAACCTTACCTACCTCCGAGGGGATTGCGGCCTCAACGACACGTACGGTGGTCTACTCATCGGTTGCGGTATTAGTGCTTGATTTCTTTTTAACGCTCATGATGTTCAATTTTTAATCTAGTTTTTCAAGGGTAAAACCATGCAGAATAGAACAATCGAGATAGCGGTGGGGGCGTTCATGCTTGCCGGCCTCATTTCTCTGGCAGTACTAGCCATACGGGTTAGTGGCTTTAATGTCAGTGCCGAAACCAACAGCTACAGCGTTTACGCGCGGTTTGAGAATATAGGCGGTCTCGTGGTTCGCTCGAAGGTGAGTATCGCCGGAGTCATCGTGGGTCAGGTAGCAGACATCTCCCTGGACACGAATACTTTTACCGCGCTGGTGCGCATGGAAATCAACGGTGAATTCGATGAGATTAGTACCGACACTACGGCCGCGATTCTAACCGAAGGTCTGTTGGGCGGAAAGTTTGTGGGTCTGTCTATCGGCGCCGAAGAGGATTATCTCAAGGAGGGTGGAATGATCAGAGATACCCAGTCGGCGATTATACTGGAAGATATGATTGGTAAGTTTTTGATGAACCAGTTTTAGGAGTTTGATATGAGCAGAACAATTCGAGACGGCATATTACCCTCGGCAGTGCTAATTATGATTGGCTTCCTGTTGATGGCTGGGCAGGCGATGGGAGAGCAAAAAGGGGCGCGCATTGCGGTTGAAGAGTCGACGAATCAATTGCTGTCGAAATTAGTTGAAATCCAGCCGCTTTATACCGAAAACCCAGAACAGTTTTTTCAGCAAGTGGGGAGTTCCTTGGCGCCTTTTATTGACTTTAAAGGGTTCTCTCGGGGAGTGATGGCGAAGTACTACCGACGTGCCACGGATGATCAAAAGTCTCGGTTCGTAAGCGTTTTTCAGGACAAAATGATTCGCACGTACGCCAAGGCGCTGGTGGAATTTGACAACCAACGGGTTGAGGTTGTTGAAAGCACGAGCACTGAAAGTAAACCGGATCGTGCGGCCATCGATTTGTTGGTCTACAGCAATGAGGGAGCGGTTTATACCATTAATTACAGTATGGTGCTGGTTGATGCGCAGTGGATGTTACGCAACGTCACGATTGAGGGAATTAATATAGGATTGCAATTTCGTTCGCAGTTTGCGGCTTATATGGATAAGTATGGTAACAGTATCGATGACGTCATCGATAATTGGAGCGTCGATGTCTAATTCAGCCACGGCAACAACAGCTGCTGCATTGTCGGCGCGCGATAACCGGCTCAACGTTGCGGGCTGTTTGAGCGTGGACAGCGTGGCGCGTTATCAGCGGGAAGGTATTGTATTGATTGATTCTTTGCCCAACCCAGTCGTGATTGATCTTGCGGAGGCTGAGGTGCAGGGATCAGCCGCCATTGCCCTGCTAATTGCTTGGCAGCGTTACATCACCCAGCGGCAGGGAGAAGTCAGGATGATTGGCGCTTCGACGACCCTGCGTGAAATTGCTAAGGCTTGTGGTGTTGACGATATTTTGGCCTTCGCCGATGCTTAGTATTGCGTCGAGCCGATTCAATGAGCCCGCGACACGCCGTGTGATTGCTTAACATGGTGGATTGGCCGTTGCCTGCGGAGCCTAGTTTGCGGCTTACTGTCTTTTGGTGATGAAAGCTAGGCAGCAAAGTGTTGGTCTCGATTTGACTGTTTTGACGAGCTTGTTTTGGCGTGCCTGTTTTTGCGTGACGGCGTGGTATCATCGCCGCGCTGGAGAATAAGGAAAATAACTATGAACGAAGAAGAGCTACGCGCCACGCTATCTGCAGGATTGGGCGCTGATGAAATACAGATGCAGGCGCAGGGCAACAAAGTCACGTTGGTACTTGTCAGCGAGACTTTTGATGGGCTCAGCCGCGTCAAGCGGCAGCAGTTGGTTTACAAGCTCCTGGATGAGAAAATCAGCAGTGGCGAAATACACGCGGTTAGCATGCGATGTTTGACGCCAATAGAACGTAACAACGAGGTATAAGTAGCGTATGGATAAGTTGTTGATTCGTGGCGGTGCTCGACTCGCTGGAGAGTTACGGGCATCAGGCGCAAAAAACTCAGCGGTGTTGATGCTCGCTTCCTCGCTACTAGCTGATGAGCCAGTAACGATTAGTAATGTCCCCCATTTGCGTGACATTACGACGATGATTGAATTGTTAGTTTCTCTCGGCGTCGAGGTGGTTGTCGATGAGAAAATGAACATCGAAATTCATGCCAATACCATCAAGCGATTTACGGCGCCCTATGATCTGGTGCGCCAAATGCGTGCCTCATTTCTCGTCTTAGGCCCGATGCTGGCGCACTACGGACGTGCTGAAGTTTCACTACCCGGTGGTTGCGCGATTGGCCCACGACCGGTAGATCAGCATCTGCGAGGTCTTGAAGCCTTAGGTGCAAAAATCGAGATGGAAGATGGGTACGTCAAGGCGTCGGTAGATGGGCGTCTGCAGGGCGCACGTTTTCGGTTTGACTTCAGTACGGTAGGTGGCACCGAGCATATCCTCATGGCGGCAACATTAGCCGAGGGCACAACAGTGCTGGAAAATTGCGCCAAGGAGCCTGAAATTATCGATCTCGCAGATTTTCTTAATGCGATGGGCGCCGACATTGTTGGCCAAGGTACTGAAACCATGACCATTAACGGGGTGAAAAGCCTGCATGGGTGTCACCATCGAGTAATCGCTGACCGGGTTGAGACTGCGACATACTTGATTGCAGCGGCGGCCACCGGTGGTCGTGTGAAGATGCGCGATGTCGTGCCGTCGCATCTAGACGTCGTGTTGGCGAAGCTGCAGGAAGCTGGCGCCGACATAGAGGTTGGCCCGGACTGGATTTTGCTGGATATGAAAGGCCGTCGGCCAAAGGCTGTGAGCCTTGTAACTGCGCCTTACCCCGCGTTTCCAACGGATTTGCAGGCCCAAATTTTGGCGATGAATTGTATCGCTGAGGGTACGGCTACCGTCAAGGAAACTATTTTTGAGAACCGCTTCATGCATGTGCATGAAATGAATCGCATGGGTGCCAACATTCGTCTGGAAGGCAACAACACGATTGCAATCGTGCAGGGTGTGGAATCACTTAAGGCAGCACCAGTCATGGCTAACGACTTGCGAGCCTCGGTTAGCTTGGTTATTGCCGGGTTGATTGCCGAAGGCGACACTATCGTCGATCGTATCTACCACATCGACCGAGGTTACGAGCAGGTTGAAGAAAAGCTCCGTGGGCTTGGTGCTAATATTGAAAGAATCCAGTCCCGCTAGCGCGGGGCCCGGATTTCATTCCAGCGAGACCATCAGCATGCAGGATCAGATCACCATCGCGGTTACCAAGGGTGACCGCATTGTTGAGCAACAACTGGCGCTACTGGCGCAGATTGGCATTGAACCACATGACGATCTGACCCGTTCACGAAAGCTGGTGTTCAGCACGACCCAAGAAAATATCAAGTTGTTGTTGCTCCGCGGCTCGGACGTGGCAACGTATGTAGAGCATGGTATTGCTGACATGGGTATGGCTGGCAAAGATGTTCTGCTGGAGCACGGCGAGGAAGGTTACTATCAGCCGTTGGACCTGAAACTAGGTCCGTGTCGTATTATGGTGGCGGGCCTCAAGAATGAGGGGGTTTTGCCAGCGAGGCTGAAGATCGCGACAAAATTTGTTAACACAGCTAAGCGCTATTATGCTGACCAAGGTATTCAAGTGGATATCATTCGTCTCTACGGCGCTATGGAGCTTGCGCCGGTGACGGGGCTTGCGCATCGCATCGTCGATATCGTTGAAACTGGCAACACGCTGAAGGCAAATGGTCTAGTCGCGATGGAGCATATTGTTGATGTCAGCACACGCTTGATCGTTAACAAGACGGCCATGAAGATCAAGTACGACACCTTGCAGTCTTTGATCGACCATTTGCGCGATGTGGTTTGATTTATAATGATCCCGCGAGCTGAATTTATTCAATCGTTTGTCAGCAGACAACTGAGCAAATCAGTCGGTTAATGCGTATTTAACGGTAACAAGATGTTGGCAGCAGGGCCGTTGAATGCACTTCGGTGCAATTCAAACACGCATAAATCAAGTAGAGCAGCAAGTGATTGGCAAATCTATGAGCATGATTAAACAAATAAGCACCCTTGACGCGTCTTTTGACGATGACCTCACTGCACTGCTGGCGATTCAGCAGGATAATCATCAGGAAGTGTATGGCACGGTGCGAGACATTGTTGACGACGTTCGGTGCAGGGGTGATGCAGCGCTTGTTGAATTGACAAGCCGATTTGATCGTTTCGATGTGACGGCCGCGGCGGATCTTGAGATTAGCCAAGAGCGTATGGCTGTTGCGTTGGCAAGCATTGATGACTTGGTGCGAGGTGCGCTAGAGGCTTCTATTGAGCGGGTCAGACGTTATCATCAAGAGCAGCGACGAGCCTTTGGAGATCAGCGCGATTGGGAGTACCAAGACGTGCAGGGCAATCGGCTTGGACAACGTGTCAGGCCTATGCAGCGGGTTGGGATTTATGTGCCAGGTGGCAAAGCGGCCTATCCGTCGTCGGTTATAATGACAGCAATTCCTGCTCGGGTGGCAGAGGTAGGCGAGATCATCTTGGTGGTACCGACGCCTGACGGTGAAATCAACGACGTTTTACTTGCGGCTGCGTGTTTATGTGGGGTTGATAGATTGTTCACTGTCGGTGGCGCTCAAGCCGTAGCCGCGTTGGCTTATGGGACGCAAACGATTCCCAAGGTCGACAAGATTGTTGGGCCGGGCAATATCTATGTTGCGACTGCCAAAGAGATTGTGTTCGGCGATGTTGGTATTGATATGATTGCTGGACCATCAGAGGTTTTAATTGTTGCAGATGCAGGTATTGATCCTGAGTGGTTAGTGATGGACATGTTTGCGCAGGCAGAGCATGACGAATTGGCCCAATCAGTCCTGATCTCCAGCGATGCTGAAGTGCTGAGTCGGGTTGCCGCCCTTATTGAAGCGCGTCTCCCTGGAATGGCACGTGAATCGATCATTCGACAGTCGATAAGTGACCGTGGCGCGCTGATTTTGACGCGGGATGACACTGAAAGCGCCGCTATAGTGAACCGGATTGCTCCCGAGCACCTTGAGCTGGCGTTGGTCAACGCCGATGAGTTTGTTGAGCTCGTTGAGCACGCGGGTGCCATTTTTGTCGGCAATCACAGTGCAGAGGTGGTAGGTGACTATAGCGCCGGTCCAAGCCATGTACTGCCTACGAGCGGCACTGCAAGGTTTGCGTCGGCATTGGGCGTCTATGATTTCCAAGTACGCAGCTCAATTATCCGCTGTTCGGCGGCTGGTTCTGTGTCGCTGAGTCGTGACGCGGCAATTCTGGCGACCGAAGAGGGGCTCGAAGCGCACGCACGATCGGCGTCCTGTCGCGTACAGGGTTAGTCGTTACGGATATGACAGTCTCTCGCACAGTACAAGACGCAATACTCAAGGGCCCCCTGGATCACTATCAGCTTGCCATTGCGTTGGGTGAGATTCAGCCAGACGATGCTCAGGCAGATGCGGTGGCTCACCTGCAGCGATTATATGAGGCTCTTGTGGATAGTCACCCGGCCCCTAGAGCAGGCCGTGATAGTGTTTTGCGGCGCTTGTTTGGCCGCGGAGCACGCGAGGCACCGCAGATTCAGGGCCTGTATTTCTGGGGCGGGGTTGGCAGAGGTAAGACTTACCTGATGGACTTGTTCTTTGACGCGTTGCCGTTTGCGAACAAACAGCGGATGCACTTCCATCGTTTTATGCGTCATGTGCATCAGCAGTTACAAGCTCTGCAGGGTGAGCCGAATCCATTGTTGGGCATAGCTGATGACTTTGCGGCGCAATATCGCGTTTTGTGCTTCGATGAATTTTTCGTTTCGGATATCACCGACGCTATGATTCTTGCGGGTCTTTTAGATGCGCTGCTCGCGAGGGGTGTTGTACTCGTGGCGACCTCAAATGTGGCCCCGGTTAATTTGTATCGTGACGGATTACAGCGCAGTAAGTTTTTGCCGGCCATTGCGCTGCTTGTAGCCAAAACCACTATCCTCAATGTTGACGGGGGTGTTGACTATCGGTTACGTGTTCTGCAGGACGCGGAGATTTTTCACTCCCCTCTGGACGCCGCGGCCGATGCAAGTTTAGCACGTAGCTTCAAGTCATTGTCACCAAACGCTGGGCGCCCCGATGTTAGTCTCGAGATTGAGGGTCGCAATATCCCTAGCAGACGCTGTGGTGACGGCGTAGTTTGGTTCGAATTCAGTGCCTTGTGTGAAGGACCACGTAGCCAGAACGACTATATTGAGCTGGCGATGCAGTTTCAGACGGTGTTAGTGAGTAACGTGCCGCAGTTTACGCCTCAGCATGAAGACGCTGCGCGGCGATTTATCAGTCTCGTAGACGAGTTTTATGATCATAACGTAAAGCTCATTATGTCGGCTGCGGTCCCTATTCTGGCGTTGTACAAGGGTGAGCGTTTGGTGTTTGAGTTTCAACGGACTGAAAGTCGGCTTCAGGAAATGCAATCCCAAGAGTATTTAGCGCGAGAGCATCAGCCCTAAGGCCTGAATTCTGAGTCTCAAGTCGGGGACTGTTGTGTTATTCTGGCTCGACAGGTTGCCATAATTTGAGTTTGCCTACACGAGGTAACGTGGATTTAGGTTGCACGTATTGATGGGGTTGGGTAACATGCGGCCTCCCGAAATCCTGGTAGAACCAGGTGTGTTTTTCCAACATAACGGTTTACCCATGAAAACTATATCTGCCAAGAAAGAAACAGCAACACACAGCTGGTACGTTGTCGATGCCACTGATAAGACTCTGGGTCGGATGGCGACAGAAATCGCCAATCGTCTGCGCGGCAAGCACAAGGCCGAGTTTACGCCCCACGTTGACACCGGCGACTACATTGTCGTCGTCAACGCAGAGAAAATCAGGGTCACCGGTAATAAAACGACTGACAAAACCTACTATCATCACACGGGTTTCCCCGGTGGGATCAAGTCAATCACTTTTGATAAGCTGATTGATAAGGCGCCAGAGCGCGTGATCCAGATGGCGGTTAAGGGCATGATGCCAAAGAACAAGCTGAGCTACTCTATGCTGGGCAAGCTAAAGGTCTACGCCGGTAGCGAACACCCACATACAGCCCAGCAACCACAAGTACTCGATATATAGTCTAAGGCTTATCTATGACGCAGTATTACGGAACAGGAAGAAGAAAGTCGTCCAAAGCGCGGGTTTTTATGACCGTCGGCCAGGGCAACATCGTCGTTAACGACAAGCCGCTTGACCTGTATTTTGGTCGCGAAACGGCGCGTATGATTGTACGTCAGCCACTTGAGTTGATTGAAATGATCGACAAGTTTGACTTCCACGTGACAGTACGTGGCGGTGGTGGATCAGGTCAGGCAGGCGCCATTCGTCACGGGATTACCCGCGCGTTGATGGAGTTTGACGAGACCCTACGACCTTCTTTGCGAAAAGCCGGCTTCGTTACTCGCGATGCACGTGTTGTTGAGCGTAAGAAAGTTGGTTTGCGTAAGGCCAGAAAGAAGCCTCAGTTCTCCAAGCGATAAAATTTTGGCGGTTAGTGGCGAATACCGGTATCAACCAGTATTTGCCGGCCAAATTTTTTCCGCAGATTGTCGTAAAGAAGCCCCTGCTCGCGCGCAATTTAACGATTGAGTGTGATAAAATCTGCCGGTATTTTGTGAGAGATCGCCGGCTAGCGGTGGTTGCTCAGTTGCTTTGGTAATGGAGGGGAGATTTCGTCTTGAGTGATGAAGGCATTAACAGTAAGCGCCGCAATTTTTTAATTGGCGCGACATCAGTAGTTGGTTCGGCAGGCGTTGTGGGTGTTGCTATCCCGTTCGTTGGATCTTGGAATCCGAGTGCTCGAGCTCTGGCGGCCGGCGCACCAATCAAAGTAGATATCGGCAAGCTCGTACCGGGCGACATAATCGGTCCAATTCCTGCTTGGCGCGACAAACCGATCTTCGTCGTCAAACGCACGGACGCAATGCTCGCTGCTTTGAATGACAAAAAGTCAAGGCTTGCCGACCCAGACTCCCTAGAGGAGCAGCAGCCTACCTACGCACAGAATGATAGCCGGTCTTTACGCCCTGACATTTTGGTACTTGTTGGTATCTGCACCCACCTGGGATGTTCACCCAAATTTAAACCCGAAGTTGTTCCGCAAGATTTCGATAAAGAGTGGATGGGCGGGTTCTATTGCCCGTGCCACGGTTCGAAATTTGATATGGCAGGCCGAGTCTATTCTGGCGTGCCGGCACCATCCAATATGGAAGTGCCACCGTATTATTATGAAGGGGACTCCGTCCTCGTAATCGGTGTGGACGAGGGAACAGTTTAATGGCGACGATGGAACAACAGCTTAAAGGTATTATGCGTTGGGTAGACGATCGTCTGCCCGTCACTGAGACATATGAAAAGCATATGTCGAAGTATTATGCACCTAAAAACTTCAATATATGGTACATCTTTGGTGTGCTGTCTTTTGTAGTTCTCGTTAATCAGTTGTTGACCGGCATTTGGCTGACGATGAATTACGTGCCTACGGGCGAGGGCGCATTCAAATCAATTGAATACATCATGCGTGATGTTGAATACGGCTGGTTGTTGCGCTATATGCACTCCACCGGAGCGTCTGCATTCTTTGTGGTGGTCTATCTGCATATGTTTCGCGGTTTGATGTATGGTTCATACAAGAAGCCACGAGAGTTGATCTGGGTCTTCGGTATGCTGATTTACTTGGCGCTAATGGCTGAGGGCTTTTTTGGCTACCTGCTGCCGTGGGGCAATATGTCTTACTGGGGTGCACAGGTCATTGTGTCGCTGGCAAGCGCAATCCCTGTGGTAGGTGACAGCTTAGCGGTGTGGGTACGCGGCGACTTCAATATGTCCGGGATAACCCTAAACCGATTTTTCGCACTGCATGTTGTCGCGGTGCCCATCGTGCTGCTTGTACTTGTTGTCTTACACATTCTTGCGCTGCATGAAGTGGGTTCAAACAATCCCGATGGTGTCGATATCAAGAAGCACCTAGACGAAGATGGCAAACCGCTGGACGGCATACCATTCCACCCGTTTTACACGATTGGTCACGACGTGCCCGCAATCGTTATGTTTCTAATCATATTCTCGGCAGTAATGTTCTTCTTCCCGGATGGCGGTGGTTATTTGCTGGAACACCCGAACTATGAACCTGCTGACTCGCTGAAGACGCCGGATCTAATCGCGCCTGTTTGGTACTATACGCCTTATTATTCTATGCTAAGGGCGGCGACATTCCCGCTATTCGGCATGCCCGCTAAATTCTGGGGATTGGTAGTGATGGCTGGCGCCATTGCGATCTTGTTCGTGCTACCGTGGCTGGATAAATCACCCGTCAAATCAATGCGTTATAAAGGGCTGCCGAGTAAGTTGTTCTTGGGGATATTTGTAATCTGCTTCTTTATTTTAGGATACCTCGGCACGGTGCACCCAACACCGGGAAGGACAATTGTCGCGCAAATATGTACGGCTATTTACTTCGCCTATTTTGTGCTTATGCCTTGGTACACAAGCGTTGAAAAGACTAAACCCGTACCAGAAAGGGTAACAATGTGATGTTTCGAACAATAGTCCTAACGTTATGTAGCCTTGCTTTCGCAATGGGTCTCCAAGCCTCTGATGCGGGATATCCGTTGGATCATATGGAGCCGGATATCCACAACCAAGCATCATTGCAAAATGGTATGCAGACGTACATGAACTATTGTATTGGTTGTCATTCACTGCAGTATCAGCGCTACAAGCGTACGGCAACTGACCTCGGCATCCCAGACAGTTTGATGCTTGAACACTTAGTGTTTGATCCAGAAACTAAGATCGGTGATCTCATAGAAAATACGATGAGTAAAGAAAATGCGAAGAACTGGTTCGGCGCCTCACCGCCTGATTTAACGCTTCATAGTAACCTCAAAGGCGGACCTGATTGGCTGTATACGTATCTGAGAACTTTTTACGCAGACGACAGTCGTCCGTTGGGGGTTAACAATCTTGTTTACGAGAATGTCGGCATGCCGCATGCATTGGTTGAGCTTCAGGGAATGCAACAGAAAGCCTGTAAGCAAGTCCCACGCCTAGCTGAAAACGGTGGCGACATGCGCGACGCATTGACGAACGAGTTCATCACTGAAGAGCTTTGTGGCTATGATTTAGTTGAACGCGGCTATAGTCCACTTGAACATGTTGAAGGCACCGGTGCATTGAGTACTAATGAGTATGATCAGGTGGTGTATGACCTATCAAACTTTTTATACTACATGGGCGAGCCTGCACGCTTAGATCGGACGCGGATTGGCTGGTATGTGTTACTGTTTCTGGCTTTCTTCTACGTCTTCGCCTGGCTTCTTGGCCGGGAATATCACAAAGAGTTCCACAAGTAAGACGTTAATCTGTCGTGTATCGTCGGACCGATCAAGGTCCGACTGTCACATCCTTCCGAGCAACCCTACTGAGAGGTGAATAGATGGGGGTAGTTGCAAAACACTCATCGATGGTTTTTTATTCTGATGGCAATGATCATTACAGCCAGCGTGTCCGGCTGGTGCTCGCCGAGAAGGGCGTAGCGGTTGAAATAATTGACGTCGACCCACAGAACATGCCTGAAGACCTCGCTGGTCTGAATCCTTATAACAGCTTACCTACGCTGGTGGACCGTGATCTCGTGCTGTACGAGTCGACGGTTATCATGGAATACTTAGACGAGCGTTTCCCGCATCCTCCTTTACTGCCGGTTTATCCAGTAGCACGGGCTCAAAGTCGATTGTTCCAATATCGGATTCAACGAGATTGGTGCGGTGCAGTCGATCTGATAGTTGCGGGTAAGTCTAAAGACGCGGTCGTTGACAAGCTTCGCAAGGAACTGCGCGAAAGCCTGACGTCGATTGCGCCTATTTTCGCCGAGAAGCCTTATTTCATGAGCGACGAATTCACGCTAGTGGATTGCTGTGTTGCGCCGATTCTATGGCGTTTGCCGGCTATGGGCATTGAGTTGCCACCGAAGCAGGGCAAACCGATTCTTGACTATATGGATCGCATGTTTGATCGTGATTCCTTTCAGGCGAGCCTGTCTGAAGCGGAACTGGATATGCGCGATTAGTCGCCTAGCGGTTCAGGGAGGAGACTCATGGCTATGACATCGTCTGTACCCTACCTGCTCCGCGCCATCCATGAGTGGATCATGGATAATGACTGTACGCCTTACCTGATACTTGATGCGAATGTAGCAGAAACACAGGTGCCCCAGGCGTACGTCAAAGACGGCCAAATTGTGTTGAATATCAGTCCCATGGCGATCAGAGATTTGTTAATCGATGATAACTTCGTGGTATTCAGCGGACGTTTTGGTGGTGTCTCGCATCATATTTCAGCGCCCATGCAAGCAGTTATGGGCATCGTCGCTAAGGAAAACGGTGAGGGAATGTGGTTCCCCCGCGACGACGTGAGTCCCGAACCACCTCCGCCGCCTCCAGAAAGGCAGAAACGCCCGCCTGCCCTTAAGGTGATTAAATAGTAGGGGAATAAAAACTAAATTTAGTTAAGGTATTCGAAAGCCTTAACTATTTTTTGCACGCCAAATACCTGCCTGGTCTTTTCAACAGTGGCTTCCGATTCGGTGCGCGATAAAAATCCCATAAGATAAACCACACCGTTTTCTGTCACAACCTTGACTCTGCCTGCCTCCGTGGCAGCTCCTGTGAGCAGGGCAGTTTTCACTTTGGTGGTTAGCCACGCATCGTTGGTACGAGCCATCATTGTTGTCGGTCCGGCCACTTCCAACTCATTGTGCACTGTCCGCACTTTGCGCAGACCTGCAATGGCGGTGGCGGCCGCTTCTTTCGCCTTCACTGACGGCACCTGACCTGTTAGCAGTACCATGCCATTAAAGCTAATGACGCCCAAATGCGCTTCTTTCAAGTCATCACTGACAGCGCGGATGACTGATTTGCCACGAGATTCAATCATTTGGTCGTCCCAGACGGTGCCGAAAGTCCGACTGCCATAGTCCTCGGATACGGGTCCCGTAAGGGCGCAACTTTGCAGCCCGAGCATAAAAATAACGATTACCGGCAACCAGCACCGCGCCATGTTCGGTCGTTTTGTAAGCGATAAAGTAGGCTTCGTCAGTCTGATGTGGTGCAAACTCATAACTGCAATCTCATGGCAATCTTCCTTGTCAGCTAATCATTTAGTTAATTAGTCATCTACTTATTTGGTCATCTAGCGTGAATGCGTTATCGATCCAGTCGAGGTCTGCGCCAATAGAGATCACATCAAATCGCTGATCGAGAACATCATAGCGCGGGTTATTGAGCAGAAAATAACGGGCTGTGCTAATAATCTTAAGCATCTTACTACGAGTCACGGACTCGGCGCCCGTGCCGTGCAATGGATTTTTTCGATATCTTACTTCTACAAAGACCAGTGTCGAATCGTTCGCGACAATCAAATCGATTTCACCCGCGCGGCAGCTGTAGTTGCGCGTAATGCAGTCAAAGCCTTTGGTTTCGAGAAAAGCCAACGCGCGACTTTCTGCTGCCTGACCGCTCTCGATATTATCGGTCATCAGTAAGCTTCAACCACCGTCGGAGTTGCGATGACCCTTCCTTTGCTAAACTGCGCCCACATCAAGCTTCGCGTAATCAAATTATCTGGTGTGATCTGCAGAACGCCTGTCACGCCATACGTTTTTTCAAACTGTAAGGCCTTGAGGTACTTTAATTTAGGGTGAATTTGGTACGCATCTACTCCTAAGGCGTAGAAGGGTGCCAATTGAGCACGTGCTGCCGGCCAGCTTTCTTGAACTTGGCGCTGAATCGCGTTGTCTTGGTTAAGTTTCCAAGGGATATCGCAAAAACGGATACCATTGAGGTCGATGGACTCGATGCGGGAATCACTGATCTCGTACACATGAGAGGTCGCATATACCGGGATGTCGTCGGCGTAATAGAATGCGAGGGTTGGATTGATACCACGAGCCTGTGCTGGACTGGCTAGCAAGAAAACGAAGTCAATATCCATACGTCGACGTGGTGTGAACTCAAACCGTTCACCAATGATTCGGCGAACGTCAGCTGCGCGGCGTTCGCTCTGATCGACTGTCAATAATGTCTTGACTAGGTCGGAGTAATCGCGCTGGTTGGCATACTGGGCGCTGTCGACAACATTTCCACCGAGCGTTGCCCAACGATCTTCAAAAGCGGCGAAGTTTCGGCTACCCCAGTCTCCTTCTGGGTAAATAACCAAGGCATTACGCAGTCCTTCGTTGTAGACCCTATCTGCCACCTGATTGATTTCGTCCTCTGGCGCTAGACCAAACTGATATAGGTTTGAACTGGTCAGGCCTTCCAAGCTCCGGTTTAAGGCTAACACTGGAAGTGGTAGTGCTGGGTTACGTGCTAACTTCGTCACATTTTCGCGTGATAAAGGTCCGATAACTAACTGTGCGCCAGCGGCTTGTGCCTGAGCCAGGACTAATTCAACATCCAGATTGCTGGTATCGAATATCTTAATATCTGCCTTGCCGTGCATCGCATAGTGGGTCGCAAGAATTCCATCACGTATTGCCCGGCCATAGGTCCCAATCTCACCTTGCAGTGGTAATAATAGCGCGATAACTTTCGGTTGATCGCGAATAATTTGTGCCAGCATGCGTAGGCTTGCGGGCAGCTGTTTAGCCGCCGGGTGGTAGCCCCACGCTTCCTTCCAGCTGCCCAGTGCATCCCAGTGTTGAATAGGATCTGATTGATATTGTTTCGATACTGCGGCTAGCGACAACCAACCCCGTAGGTCACTGGTAACAGCGGCTTCGGCTTGAGTTCTGAGCATTGGCGCGGGCAAAGACATCAGTGCTTCGAAAATCAAATCATGGTTGAGGCCTTGGGCTTCATCATTGAGAAGGTTGTCGAATAAAATGCGCTCCCGGCTGCTGGCCAGATGATTGCCGGCCTGTAAGTGCGCCGTAGCTCGCAGACGACCCTCGGTAATTTTTTCTAATGTCGTCAGCGGTGTGTCTGCGAGGCGTCTGTCAGCGAGCCAGTACAGTGCTCGATGGGGTTGCTCCAGCAAAATTGCAAGCTGTGCTTGAGCCATGATGTACGGGTGTACTAGTGCGGCCACGGGTTGTGGCGTTACACGCTGCAAGATGCTGCGCGATAGCATTGCGTCGCCTGCATTCAATGCAAGCGTTGCAGCTTTGAGTTTAAGTTGGTCCGACAGTGGCGCAGGGCTACTTGCCGCGGTAACAAGTAGCTGTTCAATGTTCTGCGTGTCTAGTGTCGGAGTTTGCGCCGAATTAGAACCTGAGATCTGCCCGGGTTCACGTGGTTGCGATCCACAGGCTGCCAGCAGACACAGCAGCGCTACGAGTGTTAGGCAACGCGAAGGGGTGAGCATCTTGTTATTCATTTGGACAGATTAACCCTGCAGAGTGTTTCTCTGGATGTCGTTGGGAATAACTGCCATCCTAACCGATTTGAATGACGCTCGCCGTAAGATTGTCGATGTATTCGGCGTGCTTCGGCGCGTTTTGGGCGTGCGACCTTGCGCCGTTATCTGTCGATGATTGTGTACGCAAAGTATGTGATTGTCCGCTGACCTGGTTTCGACTTGCCACTTATACTCATCTGCTCGGCGTGTTGCCCAGCATTAAGGATTTATTGCTTTGAGCTGCCTATATATTGTTGCAACGCCTATTGGCAATCTTCAAGACATCACCTTGCGTGCCATTGAGATACTCAAGACCGTTGATCTTATCGCTGCCGAGGATACCCGGCATAGTCGGCCACTGCTCAATCATTTCGGCATTAGCACGCGCTTGATTAGTTACCGGGAACACAATGAGGCCGTGGCAACTGCAGGTTTGATCAAAACATTGCAGGCAGGACAGTCCGTTGCGCTTATATCCGATGCGGGGACACCGCTAATATCTGACCCAGGCTATAGGTTGGTTAAAACTGCCAGAGAAGCGGGCGTACAAGTTATTCCTATTCCCGGCGTTAGTGCTGTGGTGGCGGCTCTATGTGCGTCAGGTATGGCGACGGATAGATTCAGCTTTCAGGGTTTCCTGCCGGCCAAGCGCGTTGGTCGGCAACGTCATCTGCAGGCCTTGCTGATTGAAACTCAAACGTTGGTATTCTACGAGGCGCCGCATCGAATTAATGAAACGCTCGAAGATGTCGCGTCGATTTTTGGGGCGGAACGCGTTGTCACGCTGGCACGCGAGTTGACTAAACGGTTTGAGCAAATATGGCACGGGTCTGCGAGCGAAGCGATCGCTCACTTACAAACAGGCTATATTCCAACCAGAGGCGAGTTCGTGCTGCTGATAGCGGGTACTGATGCGGATCTGGCTTCGCCGGCGCAATATGAGGCCTTACGGATAATGAAGTTGCTGCTTCCAGAAATGCCGCCGCGTCGCGCTGCGGATATTGCCAGCCAGATTACGGGCGAAAACAAGAAGGCGTTGTATGCAATGGCGGTTCAATTGCGCCAGCAGGTGTAAATAGCCCCACCAGTGACCAATTCTATGTATAATTAGCGCTGGAGAGTTGACTAGGCAATCGCTATTGGTCCGTTTACGGGACGGTAGAGGAAAGTCCGGGCTCCATAGGGCAGAGTGCCAGGTAACGCCTGGGAGGCGTGAGCCTACGGAAAGTGCAGCAGAAAATAAACCGCCTGCTTGCAGGTAAGGGTGAAAAGGTGCGGTAAGAGCGCACCGCGCGACCGGTAACGGTTCGTGGCAGTGTAAACCCCACTCGGAGCAAGACCAAATAGGAATCCAGCGTTGCGGCCCGCAATTGGATTCGGGTAGGTTGCTAAAGGTATATGGCGACATGTACCGTAGATGAATGATTGTCCACGACAGAACCCGGCTTATCGGTCAGCTCTCCTCCTCCTTCTTTTGTTGATTGTGTGTTTATAGTCTCAAGCTAGCCGTAGTGGTCGAACTGAACGGTTGAACCAACAGCCATTGAGTCCCCTAAGGCAGTAGTTTTTTCGCGATGTAAAACGAGTCTCTTATACAAAAAAGATCTAATGAGTACGTAACTTAATAATTCACATTAAGTTACGTGGCTATCTTGCTGTATTGCCACTTTATATCTCCAGTTTTGACACCGCACTTCCAGAACTTCCCGTAAGTCATTGTGTTTTATAGACATATCCCAACTTTCACTGCTTGACAACAATTCCTGACGTTCTTATTGTGTACAGCTAGGAGAAGTGGGTAATTGTGTCGTTTAGTGGGAGAAGGCGCTATCTCACGCACACGGTCAGGAGCGAGACAACCACGATTTCCCTTATGGTCTATCGTAAGCTATTGAATAAGTTCAACTATGTTCTCTATGGAGGAGATGCTTCGTAAAGTGCACTAGGCCATTTTGTAGGGTTGCTACGCCACCTAGTGATAAAAAATCAATCGCAAGACGATAAACGCCAGTTTCTGGCAGTGAAGTCAGCAAAAAGGAAAACAGTCATATCATGTTCCGGGGAGTCAGTAATCTCAACATAGATGCCAAGGGTCGCCTCGCGATCCCAACGCGCTATCGCGAGGTGCTTGAGCAACAATGTAATGGTGAAATGGTTGTCACCATAGACACGGATGAACGCTGCCTGTTGCTTTACCCGCGACCAGCCTGGGAAGTTATTGAGGCTCAAGTGAGTGCCTTGTCAAGTTTTGACCCGATGACACGCCGGGTTCAACGATTGCTGATTGGGCATGCCACGGACATTACGTTGGACAGTAGCGGACGTTTGCTGCTGACCCCGCCGTTACGCGCCTACGCGGAGCTTGATAAAAAGACGGTGCTTCTCGGGCAGGGTAAAAAGCTTGAGCTTTGGAGTGAAGACCGTTGGGTCGAGCGGCGGGATAGCTGGCTGGACGATCAGCCAAGTCAGCAGATACCGTCTGAATTGCAATCGCTCTCATTGTAGCGGGACATGATAATGACCGAACAAGACGCGAAAAAAGACGTAACGGCTAACCCTGACGCTCATATTCCTGTGCTCAGGGATGAAGCGATTGCGGCGTTGATGACCGACCTTGATGGGTGCTACGTGGACTGTACTTATGGCCGAGGTGGACATACTGCCTTAATTCTGGAGCAGCTCTCCGGTGAAGGTCGTCTGCTGGTTATTGACAAAGATATGGCAGCAATTAGTGATGCCCGGCAAAAGTATACGAGTGACCCGCGGGTTATCATTTGCCACGGGTCATTTGCTGACCTTGCAGAATTTGTTGCAGAGCATGAGTTACCACCTTTGACCGGCGTCCTGCTGGACTTGGGAATATCTTCGCCGCAGATCAACCACGCGGCGCGTGGATTCAGTTTCGACAGGAATGGCCCTTTGGATATGCGCATGGATCAGACTCAAGGACGTACAGCGTCTGATTGGGTGATGCAGGCCGAGGAGCAAGAAATTATTGATGTACTGCGAAATTATGGCGAAGAGCGTTTTGCGCGTCGTATTGCTCAGGCGATCTTAGTTTCTCGGGTGGAGAAAGTTATTAGCACAACCCATGAGTTGGTCGCCATCATTGATGCTGCGGTGCCTCGAATCGAATTTCATAAGCACCCGGCGACACGCTCATTTCAGGCTATCAGGATTTATATCAATAACGAGTTGGGTGATGTAGAGACGACTCTGGACAGTGCATTCAAAAGCCTTGCTATCGGTGGCCGGCTAGTGGTGATCAGCTTTCATTCTCTCGAAGACCGCATCGTTAAGCGTTTCATGCGAGATTTAGCGCGGGGCCAAAAGTTACCGGATCGTCTGCCCATTCGCGATAGTGAAATTCGACGAACGTTGAAGCTCATCGGTAAGGCAATTAAGCCATCAGAAGCTGAAGTGTCGAGAAATAGACGATCTAGAAGTTCGATTATGCGTATCGCGGAGAAACTACTGTGATTCGTGACACGCTAGTCGGCAAGGTTTTCGTCTGGTTTACGGGCTGGACGCAGATAAGTGCGACGCTGTTGGTTTTAGTCGGTATTGCCTCGGCGCTGGCGGTTATTCAGTCTGTCCATGTGACTCGTCAACAATATTCAGAGCTGCAGGAATTGCGCGCTATTCAAGACAATCTTGATAGTGAGTACGAGATGCTTCTGCTTGAACAAAGCGCTTGGGGAGACTACGCACGTATTGACCAAGTCGCACGTGATGATTTGATGATGTTTGCGCCAACGGCCGAAACGCTGATCGTGGTGACGCGGTGACTGCCTTATGATGACCTTTCGAGTTTATCTCGTGATCTTCGCGTTCTTGGCGCTGGCGCTATCAATGATGGGTCGGGTTGTTTTTCTGCATGTTTTTGAGAAAGACTTTCTGCAGGATCAGGGTGACGCAAGAACTATCCGCATGGAGCGTATCAATGCCCATCGAGGGATGATTCAGGACCGTCAGGGCAAACCGCTTGCGGTTAGCTCACCGGTCGTCTCGTTGTGGGCAAATCCTGTCGAGTTGCTTGGGTCTGGCGAAGGCATGGAACAGCTTGCGCTGCTGTTGGAGGTGCCCCCGGCTGAGTTCAATGCCCGGCTATCCCAAAGCCCAGGCCAGACGTTTGTTTACTTACGTCGCCATTTACCACCTTCAGTAGCTGAGAAAATTCTCGCGTATGACATTCCTGGCGTCTATGCAGAGCGCGAGTATCACCGCTACTACCCAGCTGGAGAAGTTGCTGCGCATGTCGTGGGTTTCACTAATATTGACGATAAGGGTCAGGAAGGCGTTGAGCTTGCCTATGAAAGCTGGCTGAAGGGAACCCCCGGGCGCAAAAAAGTTCTGAAGAATTTGTATGGCGATATTGTCCGTGATATCAAGCCGATCTCGGAAGCGGATCCGGGCAAGAATCTTGAGCTAAGCGTCGATCTGCGGGTGCAGTATCTTGCCTACAGGGAGCTTAAATCAGCAATTCAATATTTTAATGCAGCTTCGGGCTCGGTGGTGGTACTGGACGTTGTCACGGGTGCAGTCTTGGCTCTGGTTAATCAGCCGTCATACAATCCGAATAATCGTTTGGGCCTTGACCTAGCGGCTGTTCGTAACCGCGCCCTAACGGATGTGTTCGAGCCGGGTTCAACTGTTAAGCCATTCACGGTAGCCGCAGCTCTGCAGTCGGGTAAGTACACCCGTGAGTCGACTATCGATACAAGTCCGGGATTTATCAAAGTCGGTACCAAGACAATACCAGATCCTGCTAATTATGGCGTATTAGATTTAGGTGGCATTATTGAGAAGTCAAGCCAAGTCGGTATTAGCAAGCTGGCACTGAGCATGAATGAGTATGATGTATGGGAGATGTTCTCAGCCGTTGGCATGGGCCAAAGTACAGATATTGGATTTCCGGGTGAGCGTAACGGTTTTTTGCCGAATCATCGACGCTGGAAAGATATCGAGAGAGTGACCTTTGCCTACGGCTATGGATTGACGGTGACGCCAATACAGCTTGCGTCTGCTTATCTAACGATTGCATCAGGTGGTATCAAGCGCCAGTTGTCACTCATAAGCAATGCCAAGGTCGAGGGCAAACGTGTATTTGATAAACGCATCGCTGCAGACATAATGCGAATGTTACAGCGCGTGACGGCCGGCGGTACCGGTAGTAAGGCCTCGATGGCGGCCTATTCGGTCGCTGGTAAGACAGGCACGGTTAGAAAAGTGGGTGAAGATGGCTATGAAGACACACGGCATATGGCGTTTTTTGCAGGCATCACACCTGCAATAAATCCGCGTTTGGTAGGCGTTGTGATGATTAACGATCCAAAAGGCAAGGGTTATGGCGGTGGTGCCATCGCAGCACCGGTTTTTTCTAGAATTATGGCTGCGGCTTTACGCTTACTGAATGTTCCTCCTGATGATATCGGGGAGGCAGCGTAGATGACTAAAATGCTCAGTGAGTTGATTCCCGAGTTTGTCTTAACAACAGATATGGTCATTGATGGCATCTGTGATGATAGCCGGCAAGTAAAAGTCGGCGATCTCTTTCTTGCGACGCCCGGGGGCTCATACGATGCCCGTGATCATGTCGACGAGGTGATGCAGGTTGCAACAGCTGCTATTTGTGAGGCGCCATTTGTTAGCAGTGATGCGAGGGTGTTCGAGATGGCTGCATTGCACGCGCATAAAGGCCCTATTGCCAGTCGATTCTGGGGTGAGCCCTCTACGCGAATGATCGTCATCGGTATTACCGGTACTAACGGTAAAACTTCTTGCAGTCATTTTATCGCTCAGGCTCTAACTTTATTGGGTAAAAAATGCGGCGTCGTAGGTACTTTGGGATTCGGTTTTCCAGGTGAGATTTTACAGGATTCTGGGCTTACAACGCCTAGCGCTCTCGAGCTTCAGCGGATGTTAGGGGTGTTGGTCAGCAAGCAAGCGCATGCGGTTGCTGTCGAAGCGTCTTCCCACGGCTTAGTGCAGGACCGACTGAATGGTACCGTTATCAATTTGGCGGTGTTTACCAATATCAGTCGTGACCACCTTGATTATCACCCAACTTACGCCGACTACTGTGCTGCTAAACGTCGGTTGTTTCATTGGCCAGATTTGCAAGATGCCGTGATCAACCTTGACGATGAGTTTGGTCGGCAGTTATTGACTGAACTGCCTACGACCGTGCGGCCAATCAGTTATGCCATTACTAACAACGCAGCAGATGTTTTCTGTGAGCAAGTGAGCTACAGCAATCATGGATTTGAAGCGGAGTTCGTCACCCCTTGGGGTCAGGGTGCGCTGCGGTCATCACTGCTAGGTGAATTTAATGTGAGTAATATGCTGGCTGTTGTTGCTGTGCTTGGGTTACAGGGATACGAGCTGCCGGATATTTTAATTGCCGTCGCGAGCCTACAGAATGTCCGCGGTCGAATGGATGCAATTTCCGAGCGTGGTTTACCTCAGGTTGTTATTGATTATGCGCATACACCTGATGCGTTGGAGAAAGCCCTTAAGACTTTGCGAGTGAACTGTGAGGGGCGATTATGGTGCGTGTTCGGGTGTGGTGGCGATCGTGATAAGGGTAAGCGTCCAGAGATGGGGCGAATAGCGACCGACTACGCCGACCATACAATCATTACCGATGACAATCCGAGAACGGAAGTTTCTGCCGCAATTATTGCCGATATCGTACGTGGTGTAAAAATTGATGCAGTCTTGGTCGTAGAGGCAAACCGCCGCGAGGCGATTGCATTGGCGCTACAGTCTGCAGCATCCAATGACATGGTATTGATTGCTGGCAAAGGCCATGAAGAATATCAAGAGATCGGCGGCCAACGTCTTGTTTTCAGTGATTATGCAGAGGTTGCAAAGGTGCTATCAGCATTGCGAATCAAGCGAGACACAACCTCGGCGTTTGGAAAAGTAGTTTCTAAAAGTGACATCTAATGAACTCTGATGACATTAAAAAAAAGCAAAAAAGGGAGAAAATGAAAGTGATTGTTGGGCTGGGTAAAACGGGTATTTCTTGTGCGCGATTTTTCGCGCGCGAGCATATCGCGTTTTCAGTTCAGGATAGCAATCCGACTGCTGAGCGAATATTGGAACTTCAGCAGATTGCGCCCGCAGTGACAGTCTCAGTATTAGACGGTGCTGCACTGTGTCTGGCGGATGAAATTATCTTAAGCCCAGGTGTGCCGTTATCAACGCCAGCTATTGCACAGGCTAGGTTGGCAGGTGTACCTGTTACCGGTGACGTTAGTATTTTTCTTGAACAAGTTAAGCAGCCAGTGATTGCTATCACTGGCTCAAATGGTAAGAGCACTGTCACGGCTCTGGTGGGCGAAATACTGGCTGCTGCGGGTATGCGGGTTGGCGTTGGCGGAAATATCGGCACGCCGTGTCTCGATCTTGATCAGGAGTGCGATATTTTCGTGCTGGAGCTATCGAGTTATCAGCTAGAAGTGATTGAGGCAGGTGGCTTTCACATTGCTGTTGTCCTCAATCTGTCCCCGGATCACCTAGATCGTTATCCTTCTGTCGAGGACTATTACCAGACTAAACAACGAATCTACCAAGGCGCAGTTACTGCACTGCTTAATCGGCAGTCTGGTGCACCCGACGGCATTGATGCGTCGAGCCAACTGTTGAGTTTCGGAAATGATGCGCCTACTGGCGCTGCCGACTATGGAATGATTGAAATAGGTGGGCGCTTGAGCTTAATGCAGGGAACGCACGTAATCGTCGCCGTTGACGAACTAAACATCAAGGGTCGGCATAATGCCCTTAATGCTTTGGTTGCAATTGCTATCGCTGACCAGCTAGGTGTCACGCGCAGATCCAGTTTATCGACATTGCGGGATTTCACGGGCTTACCCCACCGATGCGAGTGGGTCGGATGCTTTAGGGATGTAGAATTCATTAACGACTCGAAGGCAACGAACACTGGCGCAACGGCCGCGGCGATAGAGGGATTAGCGGAAGACGGGCGAGACCTCGTGCTCATACTCGGGGGCGTTAGCAAAGGTGCTGATTTCACGCTATTGCGCGACGTAGTTGCGAGGCATGTGTCTCAAGTTTATCTCTTCGGTCAAGATGCTGATCTTATTGCTACGGCCATTGATGGCTTAGTTCCCTGCGAGCAATTGGCGAGCCTAAGTGCAGTGATCAGCACGCTGGCACAGAACCTGCCCGATCATGGGCGGGTCATATTTGCGCCGGCGTGCGCTAGCTTTGATGAATTTAGAGATTTTGAACATCGGGGTGATGAGTTTAAGCGCTTAGTGCGGGAGGCGTTCCTGTGACAATGGCAATGCGGGCACAGACACAACCTGTTAGAGGCTTTCCGTTAGACCCGTGGATAACGACAGCGACACTATTGTTATTGATACTGGGCCTGATAATGGTGGCCTCCGCGTCATCTGAGATCGCAGCACGAATTTACGGTAATTCTGCTTATCTGCTTATTAAGCATCTAGTCTATATTGTTATTAGTTTGGGTGTAGCTACGGTGGCGCTGATGACGCCGATTCGGTTGTGGCAAAAGTTCGACGTAGTGTTGCTGCTCGCGAGCTTTGCGTTACTCATTGCGGTCTTGATTCCAGGCCTTGGTCACAAAGTAAATGGTAGCACGCGTTGGATTTCTCTAGGATTTTTTACCTTGCAGGGGTCAGAATTTGTCAAACTCTTCGCGATTGTTTATGTCAGTGGCTATCTGGTGCGACGTCATGATGAAGTGCAAACGACTATTCAGGGTTTCGTCAAACCTATGGCTTTGGTATCGCTTATGGTGTTGCTTTTGTTGGAGCAACCGGATTTTGGCGCAGCGGTAGTCATAATGGCTTCGGTTATGGGGGTTATCTTTCTTGCAGGCGTACCGTTCAAGCGATTCTTGCCGCTGATTACCCTGTGCATTATCGCTACTGCAGCTATAGCGCAGTGGCAGCCCTATCGGCTGGAGCGGCTGCAGACCTTTACGGACCCTTGGGCACATCAATTTAGTAGTGGCTATCAGCTAACTCAGGCGCTCATTGCTTTTGGCCGTGGAGAGTGGTTCGGTCTGGGCCTTGGCAATAGTATTCAAAAGCTATTTTTCTTACCTGAAGCCCACACAGATTTTCTATTTTCTATAACAGCGGAAGAGTTAGGCGTATTCGGCGCTGTCGCGGTGATTGCTGCCTTCATGTGCCTAGTCGTAAAGGGGCTGATGATCGGTCGTCGAGCACACATTCGCGGTTATGATTTTCACTCTTATCTAGCGTACGGAATTGCATTGCTGTTAGGTATTCAATCGGCAATTAATATTGGCGTCAATATCGGTTTGCTGCCGACAAAAGGATTGACCTTACCCTTGGTCAGTTACGGCGGTAATAGTTTAATAGTTAGCTGTGTCCTGATCGCTATATTGCTACGCATTGATTTCGAATCTCGGCATCCAGAAATGTTGACATCACCCGGAGCGAAACATCGTGGCGCCTAAAAATACGGAAAGTCAGATGACGGTCGTGATGGACGTGCCAGAAATGCGTCGTATTCGACGCATCCATTTTATTGGTATTGGTGGAGCCGGCATGTGTGGTATTGCTGAGGTCCTGTTGAATCAAGGGTACGAGATATCTGGCAGTGATATTAGTGAATCGGCTACAACCAGGCGCCTGGTAGATTTGGGCGTGATGTTGTTCATTGGGCATCTGGCGGCCAATGTTGAGAATGCCGACGTCGTGGTCGTTTCGTCAGCCATTAAGTCAACAAACCCTGAGGTTGTTGCGGCAGGCGAACGTCGGGTGCCAGTGGTTCGGCGGGCGGAAATGTTGGGTGAGTTAATGCGCTACCGTCATGGTATCGCCGTTGCAGGCACACACGGTAAGACCTCAACTACCAGTCTGATAGCATCCATTCTCGGCGAAGCTGGCCTGGACCCTACTTTTATTATCGGCGGTCTGCTTAATAGTGCTGCGTCTAATGCAGCACTTGGTAAGAGTCGCTATCTGGTGGCTGAAGCGGATGAAAGTGATGCCTCGTTCTTGCATCTACAACCTATGGTTGCGGTTCTGACCAATGTCGATCGTGATCATCTAAGTTACTACGAGGGTAGCTTCGACAAACTAAAGGCTGCGTTTCTCGAATTTATGCATAACCTGCCTTTCTATGGTCTGGTTGTGGCCTGTATTGATGACCCTGTTGTAAAGTCGTTACTGCCGCAAGTTAAGCGTTCTATTATTACTTACGGATTTGATCCTGCCGCTGACGTACATGCTGAGGATTTGCTCCATGAAAATGGCACATCTAAGTTCTCTGTAATCCGTGCGGGTCATGCTCAGCCACTGCCCATAACGTTACATTTTCCGGGTCGGCATAATGTTTTGAATGCCCTTGCTGCGATTGCGATAGCGAGCGATGAAGGCGTTGCCAATGAGCATATTATTAATGGTCTAGCGAAGTTTCAGGGTGTTGGAAGGCGTTTCGAGCGGCATGGTGAATATACTCGTGGCGATGGTCAGTTTACGCTGGTGGATGATTATGGGCATCATCCGACGGAGGTTAAAGCCACCATAGAAGCGGTTCGAGCAGGCTGGCCTATGTGCCGTCTGGTAATGGTTTATCAACCTCATCGCTATTCAAGAACACTGGAGCTGTTCGATCAATTTGTCGATGTGTTGGCGAGCGTAGATCACTTGCTATTGCTGGATGTTTACAGTGCTGGCGAAGCAGTCATACCTGGTGCAACGGGCGAGGATCTCTACAAGGCAATAGAGCGCAAAAAACTTGTAGAGATCGAGTATCTAGAAAATATTGATGAGGTGCCTGCAAGACTTGATGAGATAGTCAGAGCAGGAGACTTCTTATTGACCCAAGGCGCTGGTGCTACCGCCCAGCTTGCGAAGAATTTGACGCTGCATTGGCAAGACGCGCGGGTGAAGTCATGAGTTCTTTGATCCATAGACAAATAGCATGTCATCGCGGGACTATCGCGATTGGCGCCTTGCTATTTTTGATAGTGACTCTCTTCGTGAATATTAGCGGGCAAGAATTTGCGATGACACGGGTTTCAATTATCGGAGATCTTAGTGATGATCAGCGTCAAAACGTTCATAACCGACTGATAGATGCCAAGGGCAGCAGTCAGCGGATTGATGAAATCAAACAACTATTGGAAGCCGCTGACTGGGTTCATCATGTAGAGGTCAGCCGCCGTTGGCCTGATCAGTTGGTGATTTCAATTGTCGATGAAACACCGGTTGCGTATTGGAATGATGATGCGTTTGTTAGTCGTGAAGGCAAGGTGTTTATTTCGGGACATCAAAATGGTGGCGATCTAGCCCAGCTGTACGGACCTGTTGGGAAGGAGCGAGCGGTCATGCAGCAGTATCAGCAACTCAACAATGCGCTGCTGAAGTCTGGCCAGCAAATAGAAGTGCTTAATCTTGATGAGCGGGGTTCGTGGCTGTTCACCGACGCATCGGGGGTCAAAGTTTTGCTTGGGAAAGAACATATTACAGAGAGGATTCAGCGCTACCTGAAAGTGCTTGATGATGGCGGACTCGAGAGTCGAATGGATAACGTTTTGAGCATCGATACGCGCTACGTGAATGGCATTGCCGTCCGCTGGAAGCTGCCAGAGAAAGAGTTAGATATCGCGAAAAATTACAAATCTCAAAGAGAATTCAGCTTATGACAGGTTCGAATGGCAATCGTATGATAGTGGGGTTGGATATTGGGACATCGAAGGTTGTCAGTATCGTTGGTGAGGTGTCTCCTGAAGGGAGCGTCGAAATCGTCGGCATTGGCAGTCATCCTTCCCGCGGGCTAAAAAAGGGTGTGGTGGTTAATATTGAATCAACCGTTCAGTCAATTCAGCGCTCCGTGGAGGAGGCTGAACTGATGGCGGGGTGTCAAATCCATTCGGTTTATGCAGGGATCGCTGGTAGTCATATCCGCAGCCTAAACTCTCACGGAATCGTTGCGATACGAGACCGGGAAGTATTTCAGCCGGACATTGACCGCGTAATAGATGCAGCACAGGCTGTTGCTATTCCTGCGGATCAGAAAATCTTGCATATACTGCCACAAGAATACGTGATCGATACTCAGGAAGGCGTTAAGGAACCGTTAGGTATGTCTGGCGTGCGCCTTGAGGCTAAGGTGCACCTAGTCACCTGCGCAATAAACGCGGCACAAAACATTGAGAAATGTATTCGTAAGTGCGGCCTCGAAGTTGCTGACGTTATCCTTGAGCAATTAGCCTCTGGCTTGGCAGTCCTGACGGAAGATGAAAAAGAATTGGGGGTATGTCTGGTTGATATTGGCGGAGGCACGACAGATATAGCCGTGTTTACAGATGGTGCGATACGGCACACCGCGGTCATCCCCATTGCTGGGGACCAAGTAACCAACGATATTGCTATGGCTCTTCGGACGCCAACGCAAAACGCAGAAGAGATTAAGATTAAATATGCCTGTGCTTTAGCGAGTCTCGCCGGCGAGAATGAGACTATTAAAGTCCCAGGCGTTGGCGAGCGAGGTGATCGAGATTTATCACGGCAGGCCCTAACTGAGGTGGTTGAGCCCAGATATGACGAATTGTTTACGCTGGTTCAAGCCGAGCTTAGACGCAGTGGTTTTGAAGACCTGATTGCGGCGGGTATTGTTTTGACCGGTGGTTCGGCAAAAATTGAGGGAGTCGTGGAGTTAGCCGAAGAAATATTTCATATGCCGGTCAGAGTAGGCAAGCCCCAAGGTGTGACCGGTTTGACCGATATTGTTCGCAATCCCATCTATTCAACAGCAGTAGGTTTGCTGCTGTACGGCGCCAAGCAACAGGACAAGGGTAAGGTTGTGCCGACCACATCGAGTATGAACGGCATAATGTCACGGGTGAAGAATTGGTTTATGGGGGGGGGTTACTAATCATGATCGATAGCAAGCCAACGAAGAGATCAGTCTTAAAGCGATTAGTTTTTGAGTTAACAGGGTACGAAAAGCACAAAATCCAAATTGAATTTATCGCGAAGCCTGGGAGGGTTCTCTATGTTTGAATTAGTAGATACTGCACCGCAGAATGCTGTTATTAAGGTGATTGGTGTTGGTGGCGGTGGTGGAAACGCCGTTCAGCACATGGTCGTCCAGGAGGTTACGGGTGTTGACTTCATCTGTGCCAACACTGACGCTCAGGCATTGCATAGTCTGGGCGCTAAAACCCTGTTGCAACTGGGTTCAGGCATTACTAAAGGACTTGGCGCGGGCGCAAACCCGAACATGGGCCGAGAAGCTGCGTTGGAAGATCGGGAGCGCATAGCGGAAGCGCTCAAAGGTGCCGATATGGTGTTTATCACCGCAGGAATGGGTGGTGGTACTGGCACTGGAGCGGCGCCTGTTGTTGCAGAGATCGCAAGGAGCATGAATATCCTGACGGTCGCCGTGGTGACCAAGCCTTTTGTGTTTGAAGGGCGTAAGCGGATGGCGTTGGCAGAGGCGGGTATCAAAGAGTTGTCAGAGCACGTGGATTCTTTGATCACCATACCTAACCAGAAGTTGCTATCGATTATGGGGGAGGACACGCCATTATTGAAAGCCTTTGGCGCTGTGGATGACGTCTTGCTTGGGGCCGTTCAGGGCATTGCTGATTTGATCATGCGTCCTGGTATGATTAATGTCGATTTCGCCGACGTGCGCACCGTTATGTCGGAGATGGGTATGGCGATGATGGGAAGCGGTAGTGCATCTGGTAAGGACCGGGCACGGGAAGCGGCAGAGGCGGCGATTCGCAGTCCGCTGCTGGAAGATGTAGATTTCCATGGAGCGCGTGGAATCCTGGTAAATATCGCAGCAGGCATTGATATCTCCCTGGGTGAGTTCTCCGAGGTGGGTTCGACCATCGAACAATTTACGTCAGAGAATGCCACGGTAGTTGTCGGTACCGTCATCGATCCTAATATGGGCGATGAGCTCAGAGTGACAGTTGTTGCAACAGGCTTGGGCGCTGCAGAAGCTGAAAAGCCGAAGAATGTCATTAACAACACGCCAAAGAAGGTGGCTGGGGACGGAAAGATCGATTATGCCGAGTTTGAGAAGCCGACGGTAATTCGTCAGGGTGGCGCTAATCTGGAAGGTTCTGCGGGACTTGGGCTAGACAGCCCGCGTAAAGACATGGACTACCTGGATATTCCTGCATTTTTGCGTCGTCAGGCTGACTAGCAAGCCTCTCTATTGCGAATGCGGACCCGTCAGCCGTGTAGAGTGCAACTATGTCGTATGTTTGTGGTCTGAAACATCAGGGTTGTAAAACACCTAAGAAGACTGTGGGATTGATATTAGGTTCTCGTTTAGGGGCCTGTTAACATTAACACCCGCCGCCGGGGAACTGATGACTACGATAATGATTAAGGAAAACAACAACAAACAATGATCAATCAGCGCACACTCAAAAACGTAATCCGGGCAACCGGAGTAGGCCTGCATACTGGTGAGAAGGTCTATTTGACCCTTAGGCCAGCCCCCGCGGATGCGGGTATTGTCTTCATTCGAACCGAGGGCGACAAAACCGTCGAGATCCCTGCTCTGACAGAGTACGTGGGCGACACAACACTGGCGACCACCATTAGCTGTGACGGACTGCGAGTGTCGACGATTGAGCACCTAATGGCGGCTTTGTGTGGGCTTGGCATAGACAACGCCTACATTGAGGTCAGTGGACCTGAAATGCCAATTATGGATGGTAGCGCGGCGACCTTTGTGTTCCTGATCCAGTCTGCAGGCATCCAAGAGCAAGGGACACTAAAGAAATTTATTAAAATCAAGAAAAAGATCGTGGTCAGCGATCCAGATGGCGATGCTTGGACGGCCTCAATCGAACCTTACGAAGGGTTTAAGGTCACTCACACCATTGTTTATGATAATCCCGTGATTAAGGAGCAGAAAGCCAGTGTTAACTTTTCAGCAACATCGTTTGTAAAAGAGGTTAGCCGAGCACGAACTTTTGGTTTAATGCAGGAGTTCGAACACCTGAGGGAACGTAATCTGGCGCAGGGGGGCAGCATGGATAATGCGGTTGTGGTGGATGATTACCGTGTCTTAAACGACGATGGTTTGCGCCACGAAGATGAGTTTGTGCGGCATAAAATTCTTGATGCGATCGGTGATCTATATGTTCTAGGCCACAGCCTGATTGGTGAATTTATAGGCTATAAGTCAGGTCACACCGGCAACCACGCATTGCGTCAAGCATTGTTGCTACAGGCCGATGCTTGGGAAATTGTCACGTTTGACAATGCAGACGATCTACCAATGGCTTATGCATCCCCAGTTATTGCTTGATTGAGTGCGATGCTCCGCGAGGAGTACCCTTGGGTCATGCAAGGCGAGCGTAGTGATGCGTTCGCAGCTAAGACTCAGGTTTAACGTGCTCTGATAAGCTAAATAGTGCTTTGCGCAACGCTTCATCTTCGATATATTGAGCTGTCTCTGCGATATGTTCTGCGTTACTGAGTGAGACTTGGGGCATGTGACGTTCTGGTTTGGCCGGCGGTATGTAATCTGGCCTTACTGATATCTTAATAGAATCAATAAGATATGGGTTTTTCCTTTGCTGTAGTGAGGCGATCACAGCTTTTTGACTGTATTTTAGGCGGGTGGCTAGTGCAGCTGACGGAGTGATCACATGGAGCTGGCCTTGTTCAAGGCTGGCAATGAAGATGTCACCTGCAACAACTTTGCGGACAAGTCGTTGCAGCAAAATCAGGTCATCAGTCTGTGCTAATAGACGATTGAGTGTGCCCTTAGCCTGGGAAAGAATTTGTCCGGGCCTTCTAAATGCCATGGGATGATCCCTGGATTGGTCGTGTTAGTATACTAGTTGGCTTAGTTCCGTCTCGAAGAAAAAAAATAATAGCAGCATCCAACGATTATGAGTTAACTAGCAACGGAATGTTACAGCAACTTAAATCGAATAGTCACTGAATTGAAAAGTTACTCGTTTTTATGAAACTCATCATTGTTGACAACCGATCTGGCAGGTCTCGTGCCTTTAGCGTTAATGGGCTGCTGTTAGGCCTCACGCTGGCAGGTTTACTAGGGATACCTTCTGTCGCGGGCTTTACGGCATACCGTATGGGATTGGGTGAAGCGGTAATGGTCAGAGAGATGGTGAGTAAGTGGCGCCAGGCGCTCGAAGACCAAGACATTGAGGTCAAATTGGCTCGTCGTGACGCTGAGGAGAATTTGGAGGCATCAGCAGTGAGGCTTGCCAAGTTGCAGTCGCGCATTGTTCGACTAGATGCTTTAGGCGAGCGTCTGACCACCATCGCAAAGCTTGATGAAGGCGAGTTTGACTTTTCTCAACCTCCAGCGGTTGGTGGGCCTGAATTTGATGTCCAAGAGAGTGCCTACACGGCACCTGACTACATCAAGCTGTTATCACAACTGTCAGAAGATATAGAAGACCGTGAGCAGCAACTCAGTGTCTTGGAAACATTACTGGTTGATCGCAAGATACAGGGTGACGTGTTTCTAGCTGGACGACCGGTGAACAAGGGGTGGATGTCCTCTCGATTTGGCATGCGTAATGATCCTATCAACGGCCGTCGAGCTTGGCACAGCGGTGTCGATTTTGCTGGCACTGAAGGAGCTGACGTTGTCACCGTTGCCGCCGGTATCGTTGTGTATGCTGCGACGAGAAGTGGCTACGGTGAGATGGTTGAGATCAACCACGGCGGCGGTTTTTCAACGCGTTACGGTCACCACAAAGAACTCGTGGTTAAGGTCGGCGATATCGTCCGCAAAGGTCAGGTCGTTGGTCTTATGGGCAGCAGCGGCCGTTCCACAGGTCCCCACGTTCATTTTGAAGTCTTCAAAAATGGGCGCATAGTCGACCCTTCTGCTTATATACACCGCGCCAGTCGCTGATACCCGCCCGGCTACCTTGTTGGGTAGCCGCTTTTTTTCGGTTTCTCCTCCTTCTCCTCTTTTCATTGAATTTCAGTAGAGACAGCACCGATGGTGATGCAGGTATTCAACAAAATTTTTGGCAGTAAAAACGACCGTGAACTAAAGCGCATGGGCAAAGTTGTAACCCGGATCAACGACCTGGAATCGACTTTTGAGGCTTTTAGCGATGTTGAAATCGCTAACCTTCGTAACCTTTACAGTGTGCGACTCGGTCAGGGTGAGAGTCTAGATGCCATTTTGCCTGAAGCTTTTGCAGCGGTTCGTGAGGCTGGTAAGCGGGCACTGGGGCTACGCATATTTGATGTCCAGTTGATTGGTGGCATGACGCTGCATGAAGGGCGCATTGCAGAGATGCGTACAGGTGAAGGTAAAACCTTGATGGCAACGTTGCCGCTTTACTTGAACGCGATCTCGGGCGACGGGGTGCATTTGGTGACGGTCAATGACTACTTAGCAAAGTGGGGTGCCGAGTGGATGGGTGCTGTTTACAATGCGCTAGGAATGACTGTTGGGGTTGTGTACGCAGGCCAGACTCAAGTTGAAAAGCGCGATGCCTACGCATCTGACATAACCTACGGCACAAATAATGAATTCGGCTTCGATTATTTACGCGATAACATGGCTTTCAACCTTGATGAGAAGGTGCAAAAGGTCTTGAATTTTGCCATTGTGGATGAGGTCGATTCGATCTTGATCGATGAGGCGCGAACGCCGTTGATCATCTCCGGCGGCGCAGAAAACTCGTCGGATCTTTACAAGGCAATGAAGGCGGTCGTGCCACAGTTAGATCGCCAAGAGAAAACTGAAGAAGATATCGCTAACGAAATCGATCCGCCTGGCGATTTTTTTGTTGACGAGAAGCAACGTGACGTTGAACTAACGGAAGCGGGTCATTTGAAAGTTGAAGAACTGCTGGCGAAGCGTGGCCTACTGAAGGAGGGCGAGTCGCTGTATGGCACGACTAACTTATCGCTATTGCACCACGTTCATTCGGCTCTCAAAGCTCAGTGCTTGTTTCAGCGCGACGTTGACTACATGGTGCAGGGGAACGAAATTGTTATCGTCGATGAACATACGGGTCGATCTATGCCCGGTCGGCGCTGGTCTGGCGGTATTCATCAGGCGATCGAGGCTAAGGAAAATGTCGTCATCACGAATGAAAGCCAGACGCTGGCATCGATCACTTTCCAGAACTTTTTTCGTCTCTATGAAAAATTAGCAGGCATGACGGGTACCGCCGATACTGAGGCTTTCGAATTCCGTCAGATTTACGGCCTGGATGTTGTGGTGATTCCGACTAACAAGCCGATGACTCGCCGTGACTTGAACGATTTGATTTTTTTAACGATGGAAGAGAAGTTTGATGCCATAGTTGATGAAATCGAGGAGCTTACAGTTGCCAAGGCGCCTGTGTTGGTGGGCACTGCGTCTATTGAATCGTCTGAATTACTTTCCAGTCTGTTGGATAAACGCAAGATAAAGCACAGCGTATTGAATGCGAAGTTTCATGCACAAGAAGCAGAGATTATTGCCCAAGCAGGGCGCCCCGGTACGGTAACCATTGCCACCAATATGGCCGGTCGCGGTACAGATATCATTCTTGGCGGAAACTGGGAATCTGAGGTGGCTGAGTTAAAGGAATCTAGCCCAGAAAAAGTCGCCGAGATAAGGCTAGCGTGGCAGAAACGCCACGATGCCGTTATAGAGGCGGGTGGTTTGCATGTTGTCGGTTCAGAACGACACGAGAGCCGTCGCATCGACAATCAACTGCGCGGTCGCTCTGGTCGTCAAGGTGATCCAGGTATGTCACGTTTTTATCTGTCGATGGACGATAATCTGATGCGTATTTTTGCGCCGCCAAGGGTTAAGGGCTTGATGCAATCTATTGGCATGGAGAAGGGTGAAGCGATCGAGCATCGCATGGTCAACAACGCAATTGAGAAGGCGCAGCGTAAGGTCGAGGGGCGCAATTTCGATATGCGAAAACAATTGTTGGAGTACGACGATGTTGCAAACGATCAGCGACAGATGATTTATTCCCAAAGAAATGAATTGATGGAGGCACAGGACGTCTCAGAGACGATCAATGCACTCTGGGACGACGTGATTAATGAGGTGATTGATGGCTTTGTGCCACCTCAGAGTTTGGAAGAGCAGTGGGATGTCACCGGCCTCGAACAGGCGTTGCAGACAGAGTTCAATCTTCGTTTGACGCTGCAGCAGTGGCTCGATGACGATGACAACTTACACGAGGAGTCGTTGCGGGCGAAGATTAGCGGCGCCATCCGAGACAGTTATCGTGTCAAGGAAGAGGCTATGGGTCTTGATATTCGCCTATTCGAAAAGCAAATTATGCTGCAAATCCTCGATACGCTCTGGAAAGAACATTTGGCATCTATGGACTATCTGCGCCAAGGTATTCATCTCAGGGCTTATGCGCAAAAGCAGCCCAAGCAGGAATATAAGCGGGAGGCCTTTGAGCTATTTGAAGAGCTATTGCATAACGTCAAACTCGAGGTTATTCGATTTTTGGCGCGTGTTGAATTTCAGCCGTCTGAAGACGTTCAGTCGATAGAGCGTAAGCGCCGCGAGGAAGATGCCAAGAATACGCTGAATTTTCAAAAGGAAAGCAGCAGGCCCATGGGTGGAGATGAGACAGCTGTAGCACCAGCAGAGGCGCAGACTCCGTTTATTCGTCGCGAAAAAAAGGTTGGTCGTAATGAACCTTGTCCCTGTGGTTCGGGTAAAAAGTATAAGTCATGCCACGGTACTCTTGCGTAAATCGTGTCCCTAGTTTAGATATTTATGATTATTTACGTGAGATAAGAAGCCATGGCGGTTGGTAGTAATAGTACTTCATATCATAAAGTGGCTGGAGCACGCCTCTCAAGCGTAGCTTGCGGCATCAAATCCGCCGGCGACGATCTGGTGCTGTTTGAGTTTGCTCCCGGCAGTCGCACCGCCGGGGTGTTTACCCAGAGTGTTTTCGCCGCCGCACCCGTGTTAGTTGATAAGGCGCATCTGCAGCATAGTTCCCCGCGCTACTTTCTAATCAATAGCGGTAATGCCAATGCAGCCATGGGCGATACGGGAATCGAAGATGCTTTGGCGTGCTGCCAAGCTTTGGCAACCCTAGCTGGTACGTCACTGGAGACAGTACTGCCATTTTCGACGGGTGTTATTGGTGAGCGTCTACCGGCGGATAAAATTATCGCGGGCCTCGGCGACGCTGTCAGTGCGCTGGATGAGGATGGTTGGCTAGCTGCGGCGCGTGGCATAATGACCACGGACACGCGGCCTAAAATCGCATCACGACAATTTGAGCTGCAAGGTAAAATCGCGACGATAACTGGCATCACTAAAGGCGCTGGTATGATCCAGCCCAACATGGCGACGATGCTTAGTTATGTCGTGACTGATGTAGCTGCGTCGACACAGACATTACAGCAATGTTTAAATCTCGCGGTCAATAGATCCTTTAATCGCATCACTGTCGACAGCGATACGTCAACTAACGACTCGAGCATGTTAACGGCAACGGGTCAGTCTGGGATCGATATTGATGCTGATATAGATGGTGATAAGAAGAGCGACATTGTTGAGCAGTTCCAAGCGGTGCTTGATGAGGTTTTCCTCGAGTTGGCGCAGGGTATTATCAGAGATGCTGAGGGCGCGACAAAATTCGTTGCGGTTGCCGTTAACAATGGCGCCACAGTGCAAGATTGCTTGTCGATCGCCTACTCGGTTGCCAACTCGCCTCTGATGAAGACTGCTATTCATGCAAGTGACGCGAACTGGGGCCGTATCGTTATGGCCGTCGGCAAGGCAGGCGTCGCACTTGATATTAACAAGCTGGACATCTGGTTGGGCGACGTGTGTTTGATGCAAGCGGGACAAAAGCATGAATCCTACACCGAGAGCCAGGGCGCGGCTATTATGGCGCACGAGGAGATAACAATTACTATCGAACTGCATGCTGGCAACGTCAGCGAGACTGTCTGGACTAGCGATTTGTCACATGAGTATGTGCGCATTAATGCTGAATACCGAAGTTAAGCGTGGAGCATAACAGCCACGTCGCTGCTGCTAGGAGAATTGTTATCGCTCGTGTAACCGTTTGCAGAAGCCTGCTTGCTGCCCTTACGGCAATTGCTTAGGCGTTGGTGCGCCCGAATGGAGTTTGTTTCGTGGCAGGCAGCGGAGGCTTAATTTTCATCAGCTAGTCTGGCGGCTCTGGCCGCACTTCACCGGGCTCCGTTCTTGGTTTACGATTGTTAGCGCGTAGGACCTGGAATCACTTTGGGATAAATCAATCCCAATACCCTGCAGAGTCTGAATACTGCTATTCACCAATCGGGCCCAGGCAGGTCGCCTGAGTCGAGGTCCGCTGACGTCACATCATCGTGAGTGGGGTCGACGGGAATAAAGTGTTTACCGCTGGCCCACTCGCCCAAATCAATTAACTGACAGCGTTCACTGCAGAAAGGCCGGTAAATGTTTTCTTCGACCCAGTGCACCGGTTTCTGGCAGGTAGGGCATTTGACTTCAAGTCGGGCCATGGGTTGTGCCGCTCAATTGGGTGTATTTCTGGTGCAAGGCGAAGACCTGGCCATCCAATGCCGTTATATTGCCCTCGTTAATAATAACGTCTTGGGCATAGGCGAGACGCGCCTGACGACTAGGTTGCGACGCCATGATAGCGTCGACCTGAGTTAGTGTATTGTTGTCTCGTGTTATGACTCGACGACGTTGTGTTTCAGAAGACACATCGACGATGAGATGACGGTCAATGAGCGGATGCTGGCCGTTACCGCTTGAGAGCACCAATATCGAATAGGCAGAACTGCTTTGCTCGAGCATCGTCTTTAGACGTTTCATGATAGCGGGAATCGTGATTGACTCCAGCCATCGTCGTTGGTCTGGTTCGGCGAAGACGATGGCACGTAAACTCGCTCTGTTGAGGCTGCCATCTATCTGCAAAATGTCTGGTCCAAAACGTGCAGCGATCGCGCTAATAGCTTCTGTGCCCGGTTCGACAACTTGCCTTGCGGCAACATCAGCATCAGCGACAGTAATGCCGAAGGCTTCGAATCTCGCAGACACTGCTGATTTGCCGCTGCCAATGCCACCCGTAAGGCCAACCACAAAACGCCCCATGAGCGCTATATACCCATGAACAGCATATACTGCTGGGTTAGCTCGTCGCCCCAAAGCAAGGCGATCCAGCCGGCGATTGCTAGGTAGGGGCCGAATGGAATCGGGATGCTTTTGTCACGTCCAAGTATTATCAAGCCACCGCCAATAACGGCGCCGGCGAATGACGACAGCACGATGATCAGTAGCAGGCTCTGCCAGCCCATCCAGGCACCTAGTAGGGCTAGCAGCTTGAAATCACCGTAACCCATGCCGTCTTTACCCGTGATCAACTTGAATACCTGAAACACAGTCCACAGGCTAAGATAGCCGGCAACAGCGCCCCAAAGTGCTGAATCAAGTGTCGTAAAAACGCCAAAGGTGTTGGCGATAAGTCCGAGCCACATAAAGGGCAGAGTAATATCGTCTGGGAGCAGTTGGTGATCATAGTCGATCAGCGACATGGCGATTAGTGCCCATGTTAAAGCGCAGGCACAGAGGCCAGCGAGCGTTGGGCCTAGCAGGTAAATGATAATTGCAGTCATGACGCCGGTTAGCGACTCGACCAGCGGATAGCGAGCACTGATGCGAGCCTCACAGCCGGCGCATTTGCCGCGCAAAAATAAATAGCTCAATACAGGAATGTTTTCCCACGGCTTGATCTTGTGCTCACATTGGGGACAGCTAGATGCTGGGACGACCAGATTGTAAGCTGGCATGGCTTCTTGCGGGGATGGCTGTTGCAGAATGTCGCATGCTTGAGACTGCCACTCGCGCTGCATCATGATAGGCAGACGATGAATAACAACATTCAGAAAGCTGCCGACTAATAAGCCGAATATCAAACCAAAAGCGACGACCAGTCCGGGGAATTCCACTTGCAGTAGCTGCAGATACATCAACGGTGTGTCAGATATAGACAGGCTATCCACCGCCACTGATAGCGTCGCCCATCTTAAAGATCGGTAGATACATAGCGATGATCAGGCCGCCAATAACTACGCCCAAGAACGACATGATAATAGGTTCCATGAGACTCGTGAGGCCATCAACGGCGTTGTCTACCATCTCTTCATAGTAGGTCGCCGCTTTATCTAGCATGCTGTCTAGGGCGCCGGATTCCTCGCCGATGGCGACCATCTGAATGACCATGTTAGGGAAGACTTCGCTTTGTTTCATGGCGTAGTTGAGCTGGATACCACTGGATACATCATTTTTGATCTTCTTAATCGCATCAAAATAAACAACGTTACCGGCCGCGCCGGCAACAGACTCCAACGCATCGACAAGCGGAACACCCGCAGCAAAGGTCGTTGATAAGGTGCGGGCAAAGCGCGCTATCGCTGACTTGTTAAGTAGATCGCCGATCACGGGCATCTTTAGGGACAGTCTTTCTTGGGCGTCTCTTGCTGCCTTCGATCGTTTCAGCGTTTGTTTATAGCCGGCGACCATAGCACCAA
>JBLHVI010000006.1:0-116801 GCA_047630175.1 Candidatus Azotimanducaceae bacterium | reverse complement strand
GCTGACTATGCGCGATGGCGCCAACTACTGCACCATTTTTATGATCCTTTTCCTGCGGTAGAACACTATACCGCCGTCTTTGACAGCACAGTTTGAAACCACAACTTGAAATCACAGATTGAAATCATAGCTTGAGACCATAGCTTGGTAAGCCATGCGAACAAACGTCTCTACCGGCTTAGCTACGCAACCAGTGCTGGTGGGCGAGCAACGCCCGCCCACCAGCACTGATACACATCGAGACCTATCAAGACTCTGCGGCGCCCTCGCCTCGGGTAGCCGCGTAAAACAGACGATAACCCTCTGTCATGGCACGCGCGCAATCGCCGGCGGTCACTCGCAGTCCATCAGGATCTCTCAAACAAGGGCCTGAAATAACCTCGGGCATATTAGCTTCAACCCATTTGCGGGCTTCGTAATAAATAGGTTGGTCGTCTGAACTTGTCTCGACACCGACAATGACTGCGTTCTCAAACGTTATATGGAACGTGTCTGTGACGTCGAATCCTGTTTGCAATTGAACCACAGGATCGTCTTGCACAGTAATGCCACAACTAATCACTTTGCTCGCCTCAGTTGCGCAGGCACCGCGATTTAGCACTTTGTAATTGCCACCTTCGGCCCAGGCCTGGTAGCCGAGAATTTTGGGACCAGAAGCACCCGCTTTGGCGAGGATAGGGCTAAGTTGTGTTGGATCAAAGGAGTAAAACGCATCAATCATCGCCTCTGCGGTCTGAATATTCGCCGCCGTCGCCACCAGCCCATCCCACGTGTCCCAGTCAATATCTCGTCCAGGGTAGGCTACGTTAGTGAATGGCCATTGAGTAGCAACCCACTCGGTAGCCCACGTATATAACTCTGCATCAAAGCCGGCGTCGAAGTCTGCTTTGGTCACCCACATTTTGACGACAGCGTCATAGCCTGAGACACTGCTGGGCCTGACGTACAAGGAACCTAGCTCACGTGTACCGTCGAGTGTGAGGACACCGTAGGCGAATGATTCGCGTGCTTCAAACCGCTTCTGCTCAGTTTCCATATCGAGCATGGCATCAGCGTCTGAAATGCCTTCTCGGGGCCAGCTAGTACCTCTCGAGAATGTTTCTTGCAAGTGCTCGATCGAGGACATGTAAGCATCGAAGTCGATCTTGACTAGCTCAGGGCCTAGCGGGACAAGCTTAAAAGCGCCCGCTTCGATTAGCATTGGCGGACTAAAGTCTGCCGGAATGAATGTTGCTTGAACCGCTTCTACAGCCATTGGCTCAACGGCAGGCGCGGCTTGTGTCTCAACAACGGCCTCCTGTGGTGGCGGCGAACATGCCATCAGTAACATGCTTAATCCTACGCCTGCGATCTTTAACTTCATATTTACAACTCCTATAAATTCACTGCGTCATTAATATTTTACCAGTTGCTCTTTTGAGACAAAGGCCATTTTGAACTGCGTAAGAATGCTCAACGGCTTGCCTGTGCCAGCACCCAGCGCATCGATGTCTGTTCTACCAGAGAAGGTGCCGAACACGCGATCCCAGATGATAATGGCGCAGCCGTAATTACTGTTGCTACTGTCTAAGTCGCGTGAATGATGCAGGTGATGCATCGCCGCAGTACAGAAATACCAGCCATAGATACCAGACCGAAGAGGCAGATTCGAATGGTTTAGCACGGCATTAAAGAAGCCAAACGCACCCGTTACCGCAATCACTCCATCACTTGCACCGGTGAGCGCTAAAACGATTGGCGTACCAACCATGAGTGTCGCGAATTCCAACGGATGTGTACGATCACCACGCGCCGCACTCAACTTGGTCATGTGATGGTGCATCGCATGCATACGCCACCAAAACAACGACTCGTGCTGCACTCGATGTAGCCAATAGTAGATAAACTCAGATAGGGTCCGCACCAGAATCGCGGCCAGAACCAACCCCATCACCGACGTAGGCGCTAGATTGAAGCTCAGCAGCGACATGTCTCGCAATGCTTTGAACCCCTCGGAAATTGGCGTTGAGTAATAATCGAAATAGACCGGCACCCAGATCAACGCCGATGCGGCTAGCCAGAACGCATCTTCTGCAAATTCTTTAGGCGTTAAAATCCAGTCGGGGCGCTTAACCCAAATACGCTCGGCAATCAGGATTAGCGGTAGCGGTAGTAAAATCATAATGAGCGAATAGAGCTCAGGGTCGGTCCATTCGTATACAAAGGCTGTGGCCACGGCAAACATGGACCCTAATATCAGTATAGGCTGAGGCAAGGTCCAGAAAAAATCGCGCCATTTACTCTGCGGCTTACCCTCAGTCTGTGCAACGCACTCTGCAGACTCGGCTTGATTCTGGTCCAAAATTTGTTCGCTCATGTTCTTTTCACCTTTCTTTTACTGCAACTCGCGGTTTCGCTTACACACTTTTTGAGATGTTTAATCTGTACGAAATGTATGCAAGAAACAGGCCGCTACGAGGTCCGACCGGCGTAAGCATTGCAGTAAGAAATACAGCTGTGAATTGAACGCTGGCAATCTATTGTCTGTCGAAGGTTGCAGGCGAGCGTTGCCAGCCGCTAGTCTTGCACCCTGGGATACGCCAAGCTGCCCCAATGCGGAGATATTTACGTCAGTGGCGGACGGCAGGAAAGCATCTGCCAACCAAATCGTCCTGATAAGATCTAGATTTGAAAAACGAGAACCCGGCACTTAAGTGCGCCGTTTTTGCGCAGACCGTTCAGGTGTTGCACCAAAACTGGTAGTGGGCGGTTTGCACAACCAATACGGACTGTTAATGGCGCGCCGCGCGTACCCCAACTTATTGAAAACGAGTAGTAGCAAGCAATCATGATACCTTTCGCCCCTGCTTCAGCCATAATAAATGCCGGCTTTAAAACTAAAAACTTTAAAGTTCGACCCTTGACGGTCAACGATCTCGTCAAAGACTACGATGCAGTCATGAGCAGCGTTGGACATCTCAACGCCGTGTTCGACCCAAATGACACGTGGCCGACGGCTGATCTCACCCTAGAACAAGACCTTATTGATCTTGGCTGGCACCAAAAAGAGTTTCAAAACCGAAGCTCGTTTACCTACACTGTGATGAATCCAGACGAGTCAACGTGCCTTGGCTGCGTGTATATTTACCCATCACAAAAGGCGCACTATGACGCCAGCGTTTTTCTTTGGATAAGACAAAGCCACTCGGCCTTACTTGATGACCAACTGTTGCTTGACGTGAAAACTTGGATAGACGCGCACTGGTGGTTCACCTCGGTCGCGTACCCCGGCAGACAACCCACCTGGGAACAATGGGAATTACTGCCGCCGAGTCAATAGACACAAACACTAAACATAAATACAGAGATTGTAAAAACATGCCCGCATCTAAAAGCACTCTTACACTTGTCGGCCTAGCGCTTGCCGTCATCGGCATAGGCCTTGAATACTGGGCGTACCAAATGTCTGATTCACTCGGCTCACAGCTATCCCGGGTTGTCACAGGGGCAGACACCGATAAGGTCATCATGCTGTATATCGGCGGTGCGGCCAGCTTTGTTGTCGGTATCTATCTGCTTGTTCGCAAATAGCCCATTACCTTGCAGTAACGGTGATCCATCTGATCGTTGAAGCTGCGGCCGAGAATCCGACGATGCCTGTAAAAAACTGCAACCCGGCCTAAAACCAAGGCACGGGTCTCGTTGGAGGCCATCTGCCGGATTATCTTTAACCGGCGGCAGTTACACAGCGTTATTTGCAACGTCTGAACACATTTTTTCGGCTAGACTGAACAAACTTCTCGCACGCGCTTTGTAGGGGTTTTTTAGCGTTTTATAATACTCGCTGTAAACATGTAACCGACTCCACGCACGGTTTTTATCAATGGCACTTTCTCAGCGGGCTGCTTGAATTTCTTACGTAGCCGACTGACAAGGCCGTCAACACCCCTGTCATAACCCACCCAATCAAGCCCATGAAGCTGGTCTAGTAAGAAGTCGCGTGACAGAACCCGATTGGATGATTCGACAAACACTCTCAATAAATCAAACTCTGCAGTCGTCAGCTCTACCCCCCTACCATCGTTCGCAAGATGGCGCGAACCCAAATCTAGCGTCCAATCTAGAAACTCCACTATCGAATCACCCGAGTCCGTCAATGCTCTGGGGAATGTGCTCCCGCGAGTTCGCCTCAGTACTGAGTGTACCCGAGCCAACAATTCTCTCGGGCTAAACGGTTTCGTGATGTAATCATCCGCGCCAACCTCCAAGCCGACGACACGATCAATTTCACTGGTCCTGCCAGAAACAATGATGACACCCGCATCTGATTCTCTTCGGATCTCCCGCGCAATCGTCAGACCATTACCATCTGGAAGATTTAAATCGATGAGGAAAAGATCAATCACCTTGTTCTGCTTGATGACCTCGAACGCCTGAACGTTTTGCGCGGATAACGTAAGAAAGCCTTCATCAGACAACGCTTCCGTGATTTCTTCTAGTGCGTCCCTATCATCTTCTAAAATAAGAATTGTTGTATAAGTCTTTGGTATTTGCTCCGTCACCACATCAACTCTCAAATTTATCTACGCGTGTTAGTTTTGCACAAAATAACACAAACCTCGCATACTCATTACACACTTAACATTCAATATATAAACCGCAACTGCAACTTAACCTACAAGAGGTACGCCATGCGCCCGAATAAAAAACAATTAAACAACTCTGTTCTCATCGTCGATGACGACATTGAAGCACTGGAGGAGATGGCGGATGCCTTACGCGACTATGGGCTTAGCGTATACAGCGCCAGTAGTGCCATGGCCCTAAAACTGGCAAACAAACACCGTCCTGAGTTCATAGTCATGGACTATCTGCTGCCGCATTTCTCTGGCGTCGAGACTATCAAGGCGATTCGCACTACCTTACCCGACACCCAAGTCATAATAATATCAGCATTTGAAGGCCTATCGCGAATCGCAAAAACTATAAACAGTGGTGCTGTCGCCGTCCTCAGAGAACCACTGTCTATGGAAAGCATTGGATGCTTTATCAAAAATAAAATCGTACACAAGACGCTCACTAGCAGACAATTAACGTAACGCCAAAATATATGCGTATTTTTCGGAAGATGACAACATGGACGATATTTCAATCGAATCTGGTGAAATGATTAGGACCTTCTTAGGTTCCTTCTTATCTGAAGATAAATCCATTCAACGTGCTTTAACTGAATCACAACTAAAGGTAACGATGGTAGATGACGAACACGCGATCGAAGAAAGAAAAGCGGAGTCATGCACTTTTACAAGCTTCTTACAGCGAAAAATTGCCGGCGCGGCGATCCAGGCGATGAATATCATTGAAACTGAATCGAATATCTCGATCATTATTTCTGACTTTAGAATGCCCGATATAGATGGCCGGACAACGGCACAGCATCCTCGAGCTAGAAAAATAATCATAGAAATCCCACGCAGATAATAAATACCTAAGACACGCTGTCAGTAGTCATTATCTAGGCAGTAAAATCCACATCCAAGCCGATTATTGTGATCGCGCAGCAGCAAACCTTCTAGACCTTAAAAAGCCCGACTCAATACCTGACGCAGGCAAACACAAGTAAGTTGCGACTTTAAATCAGCGCAACACTACTACAACTGAATCACGTACAGCATCAATGAATCCTTTAAGCACACTTCATCGAGGCCACATTCGGCTGTCAAAGCGACGACATTTAAGCCAACAAAGAACGCACTGCGCGTCAACCAGTTGCGTGCTAACAAAAGAAAGATAACAACCTGTAGTACGCCACCCATAGGGAATCTGACATGAAAGCCGCATTCAAAACTACAGCCGGTTTCAACGCACAATTTTTTGAAAGCTGCTGCCACTGGCCGAATGCTAGAGAAACACTGTTTCTGCTCAGCCTTTCCCTGCTTGGCATCACAGCTAGCTATCTAAATTTCGATTTGTTCCTCGGCGTTAACTTTCTATTTGGCAGTATAGCAACGATGATTGCTGTACGAATGTCAGGAACACTTTGGGGCACCTTGGTTGGTCTTTCTATCGGCTTTTACATGTACATATTATTGGGCAATGCATACGCGATAATAATATATGGTTTAGAAGCATTTTTTGTAGGCTGCATTATTTTCGGCTTTAGAAAAGACAATATTATTCTGATCGACACAATATTTTGGCTTTTTGCCGGACTCCCCTTAGTTTGGTTACCCTGTCATTATCAGCAAGGATTAACAGAGTCAGCAGCCCTACTGGTCACACTCGAGAAAATGACTAATGGTATCGCCAATGCTGTGATTGCCAGCCTAATTCTGCAGTTTACGCCACTCAATCGATGGTTATCATCGACAGTATTCTTAACTGAGCAGAAAAAAGTCACCTTACACTCAGTGACGACAACGCTTCTCGCCGCGTCTGCTCTGCTTCCCATGTTGCTGATAACGGTGATATCTGGGAATATCGAATTTGTAGAAAGTCAAAGAGAACTTGCGCTTTCAGTAAGAGAGGAGGCGGAGGATACGGGGCGCGAAGTCACCTCGCTTTTAGAAAATTATATGGCTGTTTTAGCATCAGTTCTGACTGACCGTCGTAATAACGATATGACATCGTGGCGGCGTAATCTTGATAATTTAAGCGAACATGCGATTCCAGGATTACTTCACACAGAAATTGCAAATTCGGACGGCGAAATACTATTTTCACACCCCAAAAGAAACGTCGGTGCGTCACCGTGTGCCTCCGCAATTTCTTCGCTAGCATCAAATTCACTCTACCTATCAGAAATTCACCTTGATGCAAGCTCAGGAGAGCCGCATTTCACAATAATTACCCCATTAACTGGAGGGCGCTATTTAGCAGCCTCTTTTTCTACGCGTATTTTTGGGGAAATATTAGATGATGTATCCAGCCGAGGGTACTACACCGAATTGCTTACCGGCCAGACCGACACCATAGCCAGCAACAAAATTAGAGATTTCTCACTATTTGTGCAGGGAACTAATCCTCAGCATCTATTGCCAGAAGACGAAAACCTCCACAGTATGATTCGCTGGAAACAAGGTTTTCTGCAAGATACCGAAATGATCATGGGTAGTAAAGGTTGGTCTATTCGTGTACGTATTCCTATGGCAGATTCAATTCTATTTCTCGAACAAGACTACATAATAAAGCTATCTACAATGCTCTCTACATTTCTTGTACTGCTAATTTTCATTCCTAAAATATCCCGCCTGCTAACATCACCCCTCGAAAACGTTACTCGGCTAGCAACAGAGCTCGCTAACAAGCCCAACGCCAAAAATATTATATGGTTAACGTCCGGTATTTTTGAAATCGATAACCTCGTCGATCAATTTAAGCACTTTTTCCACAATATTATAGAAAAACAACAGGCTTTGACTAAGAGCGAAGCACAGTACTCTGGCATAATTGAGGCATCTAACGATGCAATCATCTCCATAGGGGAAGACCAAAACATCAGCTTGTTCAACCACGGCGCTGAAGAAATATTCGGCTATAGCGCCACCGACATCGTCGGTAAGTCGATAACCGCGTTAATGCCAGAGACTTTTCGAAAATACCATAAAAGCTATGTCGAGGAGTTTTCAAGAGATTCCAAAAACTCCCGAAATTTAGATGAACACACGAGCATTATGGGGGTTCGGAAAAATGGAGAGGTATTCACGGCCTCAGCAGCAATATCTAAGCTTTCAGCGAATGGCGTGATGACATTTACAATAATACTGCGGGATATGAGCGAACGAGAACTTGTTCTGCAGGAGAATATGAGTATTGCACAAGATATGACGCGGTTGGTTGATACTGCGAATGCACCGATCTTTGGTATAGACGCTTACGGAAAGATTAACGAATGGAATCAACAGTCGGAAAAAATCACCGGATTTATTAAGCAAGAGGTTATAGGTCAGGATCTAGTGGCTGATTATATCGCCGATGAATATAAACTGTCGGTAGGGGAGATCCTCGCACAAGCCCTCATTGGCAGGGAAACAGCGAACTATGAATTCCCGTTGTACACTAAATCGGGTGATCGCGTTGATATTTTGCTGAACTCGACCACACGCCGTGATGCCTTCGGTAAAATTATTGGTGTAGTTGGCGTCGGTCAGGATATTACAGAACTTAAACATTCTCAGGGGCAAGTCATTCAATCGTCGAAGATGGCAACACTAGGGAAAATGGCTACCTCGGTCGCGCATGAGCTGAACCAGCCATTGAACGTCATCCGCATGGCTGCGGGTAATAGTCGACGAAAAATTTCTCAAGGTGACATCGACCCAACTTATCTGAGCGAAAAGCTAAGTCGTATTGAAGCACAAACTGCTCGAGCTTCGGCGATCATTGATCATATGCGAATGTTCGGTCGCGAGACGAAGGAACAGCGCAAGAAAATCGATGCCCAAAAAACAGTTACCAATGCACTTGAATTAATTGGTGAACAGTTGCGCTTGACTGGGGTCTCGGTTGTCGTCGAATTTGCAGAGGATTGTGCATTTATTTTTGGCCAGGAAATACACATAGAGCAAGTGATCTTGAGCCTTATAAGCAATGCACAAGATGCGATGGCGGACAGATCTGGCGAAGCAAAGATTACGTTACGGGTATTCGAAGACGATGACGGTGTCCATATCATAGTGGAAGATACCGGCGGGGGTATTCCCGAAGGTGACCTGCCACGCATCTTCGAGCCGTTCTACACAACAAAAACAATAGCCAAAGGTACAGGCTTGGGGTTGTCTGTATGTTACGGTATAGTCAGTGATATGGAAGGAACGATTGTCGCTAGTAATACCCTCAACGGGGCCAAGTTTACAATCACTCTGCCAAGTTTTAGTTAGCATTAGTTATTGGGGCGCGGGATACAATGCCAGCCAAGGTTCTTGTTGATGAGGTGGAGGAGGAGGCAGGCACTCTAGACGAAGTGCTAGAAGCGTTAACGGATGAAAGTTATGCTTGTTTTGTCGCCAACAATACCGGAACTTCAACTCAAGTACCTTATGCCAAACCTGATATTGCTCTAATATGCCTAGACAAGAATATTTTTTGGCAATCGGCAACGGAATTATTCGAGATAGTCGGATCGAATTTTTATAAGACAATAAAATTTATCGTCGCGTCAGGAAACGTCATTCTTGGAGATGAAGTTGAGGGCAAGGACATCAACGATCATCATTTTTTGGGAACGCCGTTTAGTATTCAAAACCCAATCAATGCAGTTAGTTTGACATTGACAGTGAAGGAATAAGAATATGACAGCAAAAATTCTTATCGTCGAAGATAACATGGAAATCCGAGAGGAGGTTGTCGAATGTTTAACTGATGATGGCTTCGAATGCGTTGCAGCTGCAAACGGCGAAGAAGGGCTAGATATGATACGTCGGCATGCGGAGGTGATTGTCGTTTTAAGTGACATCCTCATGCCCGGAAAAACTGGACTGGAAATGATCCGTGCCGCTCAATCTGAATTCGCTAAAGATCGTGACCTGGAATTTGTCATCTTGACCGGACACGGGGGATCAAGGGAAGCCATAGATTCACTGAAACTCGGTGTTATGGAGTTTCTCGAAAAGCCCATTGATCTCGACCACTTGCTTCACGTGGTCCGCCGAGCGGAAGAATTGGTTCTGTTGAAACGCGCTAATCGTTACTACCAAGCTGGACTGGAAGCAGATGTACAAGCAAAAACATTAGAAGTCCGCAAGCTCCTTGGCGGCTTCGAAAATGCTTATAAAGAGGCACTTGAATGTCTCTCCGTCGCCGCTGAATATAAGGACCCCGAAACTGGCAACCATATTCGACGAATAGGGGAATATGCGCAATTAATAGCCAAGGAACTTGGCTGGTCGGAAGAACGCCAAAACCTAATGTTGCTCGCGGCGCCGCTGCATGATTTAGGAAAGATAGGCACCCCTGACAGTGTTTTATTGAAACCTGGAAAATTAAATTCTGATGAAGTCGCGATCATGAAACAACATGCGCAGAATGGTTACGATATACTTGCCAGTTCACGACATCCTATTATGCAGGCCGCGGCAAGCATTGCCAGAAATCATCATGAACGCTGGGACGGCGGTGGCTATCCGCGAGGTCTTAGTGGAACTGAAATCCCCATTGAGGCCCGAATAACGGCGTTGGTTGATGTGTATGACGCATTGAGGTCAAAACGCCCCTACAAGCCCGCGTTCGACCAAGAAAAAACGCTGTCGATTATGCTGCAGGGTGACGGGCGAACGGAGCCTTCACACTTCGACCCAGAAATGATCGACATTCTCCGGAAAATGTCCGGCAAATTTGATGAGATTTACTTGAATTTGGTAGATTAATATTTGAGGCGCATAGGCCTTGAGCGATACCGACAAGGAACATGTTTCTATGACGAAAATACTTTGTATCGAAGACGATAACGAACAACGTCTTGAAATAGCCGAGGCGTTGACTACAGAAGGATTCGAAGTAATTGAAGCGCAGGACGGGGCCGCTGGTCTTAAGTTGATTCTCAGCGAACCCGTTGACCTCATCCTTTGCGACAGAGTGATGAGTGGCACCTCAGGTTATGCGCTTCTGGAGGACCTCCGTAAAAACCATCCCGACAAGAGAGATATTCCGTTTGTATTTTTAACCGCGTTAGATGACAGAAGGGATAAGCTAACAACAGCCTACCTTCATCCGACGGCGTACATTACCAAACCATTGGACATCACTTTGCTCATCGTGAAAATCAGGGAACTTACCAAGCAAGTCCAATAGTGAAGTCAGCGCTAATTACCAGCGGCTGGGTTCGGCATCATCTGTGGAATAGTCTGGATTCGCAGGTAGAAGTTTCTCGTATGGTTTAACGCCGAAATTCTACGTAAATCTGTCAAGATTTGAGGCCCGTCAAATATTGGGAATATCTAAGGCAGAAAATAGCTACGGCCTGAACTCACGCTTTCCGCCTAGCCATACGCTTCGGCAACCTACGAAATTGCCTCACCCAAATACTGGCCCGACGTCTAAACGTCGTCTCCCACATGGGTAAGGCGAAATAGGTTTAAATCATCCTCGTCGTCATCATTCTCAGGATGAATAATACTCTCGATGTGCTGCTTGAGCGCAACGAATGTTGGGTCAGCCACCTGAGTAGGGTGGCGGGGCCTCGCCACAGGCACTTCAATAAAATCATGAACCCGACCTGGATGCGCATCTAGAACAAGAATGCGGTCAGCTAAGTAAATGGCCTCATCTAAATCATGCGTAATAAAGATAATAGTAATATCAATATTACGCCATATCTCCAGCAGGTAGCGCTGCATTTTTGCGCGAGTCTGGGCATCAAGTGCCCCAAAGGGCTCATCCATCAGCAAAATTTTAGGCCGCGTTGCCAGTGCTCTGGCAATGGCAACGCGCTGTTTCATGCCGCCTGACAATTGATGTGGATAATGTTCCGCAAACCTGTCGAGGCCGATCAAATCAATCCACTGCAGCGCCTCACTTTCCGCACTGCTATCCGTCAACCCCTGCATCTGCAGACCGAACATGATGTTGCGTTTTACTGTCAGCCAGGGGAACAATGTATAGCCTTGGAATACCATGCCACGGTCTGGCCCTGGGTCTTCAACGGGATTACCACTTAGAGCAATGGTGCCGCCAGAGGATGTCTCAAGGCCCGCCAGAAGTCTCACTAGCGTTGACTTACCACAACCAGACGGGCCAATAACGGTAATGAATTCACGTCGATGAACCTGAAAACTTACGTCTTGCAGTGCCTGAATCGTGCCGCTGTTGCCGACGAAATTTTTATCCAGATGCTTTACATCAAGCAGTACTTCCCGCTGCTTGATCGCATCGAAGCGTTGCCTAACTTCATCACTCTGCTGCAGATAAGACTGAGGTTCTGATTCGACTGTGCTCACAGGCGTTCTCCTAATGCTGTTTCAACTGCGATTGTCACGCGACTTTTTGCCAGCGAAACATCACGCCGCCTAGTTTCGCCAGAACAATGTCGGTAAACAAACCGATCAGCCCAATCATCATGATGGCAGCAAAGACATTGTCAAAATTCTGATAGCGCGCCTGCTGAGTAATGAACCAAGTGATGCCAGAACTTGCACCGATCAATTCAGCGACAATGAGATAAGTCCAAGCCCAACCTAGCAAAATTCGTGCGTCTCGATACAGGTCTGGCAAAATACCCGGCACTACAACTTTGAATAGCAACTGGGAACGCCCTGCCCCGAGCGTCATGGCCGCCTCCACTAAACTCAAGTCGAGCTTACGCGTCGTGTTGGCTACAACGAGTACCTGCTGGAAAAACGTGCCGATAAAAATGATGGTGATTTTCGGCGCATCATGAATACCGAGTACCGCCACGGCTAGCGCACCAAACGCTGGCGCAGGAAAATACCGAAAAAATTCAACAAAGGGCTCCCACAGCCGAGAAAACACCGCATAGGTTCCGCAAATAACACCCAGCGGAATACCAATGATTGATGACAATCCAAAACCCCAGAAAATAATGGTTATGCTATGCCATAGGCTCTCGTGCAACCATTGCTCGCTACGACGCTTAGGCTCTGTCGTAAAAGCACTGTAAAAAGCCCGAGCCACCTTGTGCGGTGCTGGCAGGTAGATTGGGTTAACCGCTATACCTTGAGGTGCAACACCACCACTGCTAACAATTTTTTCCAACTCTTGCGCAAACACATCTTTCTCGAGACTCATGCCAGACGTGAAATAGCTGACATCACCAGGATCAGTGACTTCAACGTTCGGATGCCAAAAAAACGGCACATAGCTGATCAAGCACCAAAGTAATAGTGGTATCGAGAAAGACAGCACCAACAGGTTGCGGCCTTGATGGTCGGTCAACGTGTGCCGTGGTGTAAGCCAAGATGCCATAACCGACTTAGTCGCCCAACATTAGGCTGGTATCTAGATAGTCGGCCACGTCTTGAGGGTCTTTGTAAGCACCATATTTGACGTTGAATGCATCAGACATCAGGCTGGAACCGTGCACCGTATCGAAGCCGGTAGAACGACTCAGCACAGACACAACCTCGCTGCGATCAAGGATCTTGGTACCCGCAAGAAAAGGCCGATAGTCTTCTGCCGACAAGCCAACTCGGGATGCAACGATCGACAAAGCCTCTTCGGCAGTGTCAGGGTCTCGAATATAATCGACCACGCGATACCAAACGTCGACGACTTTGAGCCAGTCATCACGGCGGGTCGCAAGACTCATGGGTGAGACCGCCAAACCGTCATAGATAAGACCGGGCTGATTCCTGGAGGTATAGATAGCTTTGGAACCAGGCACTAGCTTTAGCGCCTGGGAAGAGCTTGGCTGCCACGCAACGATGGCATCAACATCGCCTGATGCCAAAACCTGTGGTGTTTCGTTAGTTGGCGCGTTCACTAGCTCCACATCGTCTTCTGTCAGCCCAGCACTTTCTAGCGCATTGAGTAGTAACAGATGGGGGACGAAGCCTATCTCAACGCCAATTCGCTTACCCGCTAAATCAGCCACATTAGTAATGCCGCGCTGCGCGACGATCATGTCGTTACCGTTGCTGTAGTCATTAATCAAGACAAACACGCTTTTGGCTCCCGTGGCACCCGTCACAAGCGCATCGCCATTGGTCATGCCAACCGCGTCAAGCTGACCTGCGGAATAGGCCTCCATTGAGGCAACATAGTCAAACCATTCAAATTCAACCTCAACGCCGGCCTCTTTAAACCAGCCTTTTTCCAACGCCACTTCCCAGGCAACCCATCCTGGCCAATCGCTATAGCCAATCTGTAGTGGTTTGGCCTCGGCCAACGAAGACAAAGCCATTGCGGCGATAATGAAGAATCGTCGTAAATTTCTGCTAATCACTCTGCTGCTCATAATGTGCGTACCTGTAATGATAACTAACGTAATTTAACCTGACGGAATCTTTCTGGCGTGTAAGTCGGCCAACCATGATCTCGCGCTCCGCGACCAACGCCATTCATGACAATAAATTGATTGTGAATGCGAATATCTTTGGCGCCGTTAACCAACAACACGATGCGTGAGGCGTCTTCTAGCGCAGCCAAATCAAGCTGCAGGGGAGCCTCACGGGGGCGATAGTTGCTGCGCAGAATGTAGTCAACGCCAGGGTAATCTGACATCTCAATACGGCCCCCAAGAATCATATGCACAGGCACGTTACTGGTTAGTTCAAGCAGCCGCTTTAGGCTCGATTTATAGGCAGCAAAGTCGCGAATCACCAGCCGGCCAGCATAAAAGCTATTTCCCGTAAATAACAAATCCGAATACGGATCGTACAAGGAGATCGCATTGTCACTAAGCCCAGGGGTGGCAACGACAGCTAGTTTGCGACCACCCAACTCCAGCACGCCCTGCCCTGCTACCTTATTATCAAGCTCCAGATACTTTTTCCAGCCAGCAGCTCCTGGCTCAACAACCACCGTGTTGGGCCGTCCTGTAAACTGCTCAACACCCTGAATTTGCGAGAAGTCATTACCTAGCGGTAGGACCATCAACTGCGTCCCTGACTTACCATTTGCGACTTCCCAGCGCGCAATCAGCTCGTTGACCGTATCAAGTAGGGGGAAGTACTCTGCCTCAGCTGTCGCGCCAGCATCTAGCAACACCGCTCTATCGTTACCAAATAGAAGGTACATGAACGGGGCTTCCCAGTGGATTGCCGGGTTCTGCCGTAACATATAAGTGTGCTCGTTGTAGCGGTGTACTTGCACACGCACGTCTGTATTATGCTTGGCCGACCTACTTCCGTGGATCCAACCGAATCGCATATTACCAGGCGCGGCGTCGGCGCGCGCAAAGTCAAGCGTGACGCCAGCCGCCGTTACCTCACCTGCAAAGATAGATGCAAACGTAAAGATGGTCGCTAACGAAAGACGATATAGCGTTGAAATATTGTTACTCATAGCGTGCTCCTGTCGCATCAAGGATCTGTTGTGTAAGCCCAAGGAATTTCGTTATACAACAAGAAGTCATCGTACTTATAAATTCCAGGTGCGTTGACCTCGTCTGCGGCCTTCGCCGCAACCTCAAGCATTTTCACGGTCATTTGCATCGGCGGCTCATTGGGTTGCCAGCTTGTGGCAATGGGGTAGTCAATGCCCGGCTCGTTGGTCATTTCAATATGATTGTTAATCAGGTGCGATATAGGGTACTCACTCGCTAGTTGACTCAAACGCTTGATACTTCCTTTCCATGCCTCCCAGTCTTCAAGGTACAGCCGGCCGCGATAGAACATATCGCCGGTGTACAACAAATCTGTCCAGGTGTCATAGAAAGCAATTTCTGAGCTTTGATGCCCCGGGGTGCCGGTGACAATAAATTGCCTACCCCCAAGATCGTAGTTAATACGCTGCTCCGGGTAACTGTTGAAGCCCCAGTAGTCCATTACTTCTTCGTGAGTAAGTCCAACCATCAACGTGTTAGGCCGATCGACAAACTGGTTCCAGGCCGCGTAGTGATCCCCGTGCAGGTGGCTGTTAGCGACGATTAGCTGGACTTTCTGACCGTGAGCCTGCTCCCAGTCGTTAACGATACCGTCTACCACTTCACGCAGCGGAAACAAGGCTGGCGATGAGGTCGATCCCTGATCAATAAGCAACGCCTTATCATTGCCGAACAACAGATACATAAAGGCGCCTTCGTAATTAATGGCTTTGTTTTCGCGCAGAATAAAAGTGTGCTCGTTGTAAGCGTGTACTTGCACCGCTGGGTCGGTGTCATCCATGGCAGACTTAGCGCCGTGAATCCACTCGTCAGGAAAGCCACCCGCGGCACGGCCCTCAACTGCAAAATCTAGTTTTTTAGTGACTACTGAGACGGCGTTCTCGACACCAAACAGTATCAGCATCACACCGAGCATGCCTAGGGTTGTCATCAGGGCTTTATTCATCTATCTCTCTCCGACTCTGGGTTGGAAGTCATTGGGGTTCCAATAGTTAGGCACGCAATAATCGAGCTTTGGGGTTTTGGCATTACATCACGGTCCTTTTCAGCAACCAGAAAGCGCCAGCACCGCCTATAGCGACAGTGGCTGGTGCGGCTACAAAGCGTTTGTACCAGCTGCGTTGCCGACACCAGCCAACAACAAGAAAAGCACCTAACAGCACAGACACCTGACCGAGTTCTACACCCAGGTTGAACAGAAAAAGTGATGATAGAAACTGCGCTTCAGGCAGACGAACTTCCATCAACATTGCGGCGAATCCAAGCCCGTGCAGCAGGCCAAATAAACAAACAACCGTCAAACGCCATGGCGCTAAACGAGTGGCGAATAGATTATCAATCGCGATATACACAATGGATAAGGCTATTAATGGTTCAACGATACTCGCTGGCACATTCACCAAGCCATACATGGATAGGCCTAGCGTGAGGGAATGAGCAATGGTAAACCCCGTCACCTGCAGTAACAGAGGCTTCAGCCCAGTGGCTAGAAAAAACAGCCCGAGAACGAAAGCAATGTGATCTAAGCCTTTAGGTACAATATGCGTGAACCCGACCGCGACCCAGCTCAACCCTGGCATGATCGTTTGCAGCATATGCATGCCCTGCGCCAAAAGGTCCGTTGTAGCCGCCTCTGAGGCTAACAAGTTCACTGGTGTCGACACTCGATCTCCGTCAGTCAATAGCCGCGAGATCGGCAACCGCCTCATCGCTGAATCAACGCGAAGCAAGCATGGCCAAGGAATAGCCAATGATGGCGCCAGCTTAACTGACACTTGGCTTACCGCCGCAGGGCTCGCCCGATACACCAGTGTCGCCATCTGTGGCGAAAGTGAGTTTCTAATGGCCTCGAGCGATGTCGCAGGGAACTCCCATGAAACAAGCTGCCGAGGAACAACGACATCGTCGGCAAGCAATAGAACCTGTGTGTCCAACTTCTTCAAGGCGGGCTCTACCAGCAACCGAACTTCTTCACTCATCTTGCCTGATCGAAGGCCATCAGAGTTGTTAGCGGCTTGAGATAGCGCCCAGTAGTCCTCCGACGTCATTAACGAACCGCCTAGGTCGATGTTGACGGTGAAAACAATATTATTTTTCGAGTCGACAGCAACATTCAACCGGGTCATATTCAGCATATGTCCGTGGGCCGTTTGGCTGAGCACCAAACACATGGCCTGCAGCAACAACGCTAACACTACTCGATGACAATATTTCGTGGTGATGACTCGCCCCATAATCTTGTGATTATTCTATGAATAATTCTCGCTACTTGAAGCGGCCTTTTACCAACAATACATGCCGGTAGCCTCTACTGTGATCACTCAGTAGTGCGCCTCTCGTTTACATTATTTGCTTACTGTGACTGTGCACTTAGTGTGCAATTAGTGTGCCGTTAGCGCATCGGCTGCGAGTCAATCTTATGATTGACCCGCTTCGGGGGCTGACGATGCTCTGCAAAAAACTAGGCACGCATACTTCACGTCCAAAAAGGTGCGCCACGGAAAGTCGCGCACCAACAATGCTCGAAAGGCTATAATGAAGCGATATAAGCGCGCCAACCTCCGAAGGCCGATACATCTTCAGCGCCATCGATACCGGCAGGTTCGCAAATAAAGCCAGATACCCACTCACCAGACGCCAACTCCAACTGACCAAGACCCAAGGGCTTAGGAATGCCAGCCAGAAAACTACCCACATGAAGTTTCGGCACATCATAGACTTCTACATCAATACAGACGCCGGTAGCCGTTCGAACCAAGCCCGGGCGCATAGGCGGCCCACCCGGCAGTGCATAAAGGCGATAGCACGGCGCACTGGTCGTTGCTTCACGCAACACCCCATGGCGCTCTAGTAGCTGGCCATTAAGAGGCATGCCTGACAGGTGTGCTCCGCACACAGCTATTGGCATAGTGTCTGTTAATGTCGGGACCGCTAATGGTTCAGTCATATTGATTCCGGTTGCACCTATTTTTCGTTGTTGAAACTGTCCTTTCCCCGCTAGCAGCCGACGTCCAAATGTCAGCAGGGCGTGATCTGTCATGGCCTCACCAATCAGCGAGATGCCAAAAGGTAGCCCCGCCTTAGTGAAACCAGCAGGAATCGCCAAAGCGGCCATATCGAGCAGATTGACAAAGTTAGTATAGAAACCATTATCCGAGTTACGCTGCAGCGGTGACTCAGAAACGTCAGCGAGCGAGTAGTGAGTACCGACCGTAGGCAACAACAACACATCGATATCGCTGAACAACAATTCTGCCTGACGCTTGAATTCTGCCAGTCGGTAAGCCCCATCAAAATAGTCAACCGCCGACAACGCCGTTGCCGAACTGACCACCGCCAGAAATTCCTCTCGCAGCGCTTCAGGCTGGTGCTCAATCAACTCCTTGGCCGCATGATAGCGTTCCGCCACCCAGGCGCCTTCGTAAAGTAGTTTAGCGGCAGCTAACAGCGGCGAGATATCCTTGACGCAAGTATCATATTGCTCACTCACTTCTTCCGTCACCCGACCAAACAGCCCTTCGTAGGCCTCATCACCAAAGAACGCCAGTTGGGAAGGCTCCGGCAGACCAACACGGAGGTGCCCTATCGGTTTATGCACGGGCTTCGACAAAGCCGGCAGGCGCGCGTAAGCATCAGCGGCGTCGTATTCAACGGCAACGCTCGCCACCTGCTGCACGTCCTCAATGTTAAGCCCAAAAATACTGACACAATCTAATGTCTTGCAGGCGGGCACAACGCCGCGAGTACTGAGTAGCCCACGAGTCGGCTTATAGCCAATCAGGTTATTCAATGCTGCAGGCACTCGACCTGAGCCAGCCGTGTCTGTGCCAAGAGAAAACGTTACCTGCCCAAGCGCAACTGAAACGGCGCTACCAGCGCTAGAGCCGCCACTTATCAGGCTTTCATCAAACGCATTACTCACTGCGCCAAATGGCGAGCGCGTCCCTACAAGGCCTGTCGCTAACTGATCGAGATTAGTCTTGCCGATGGGAATCGCACCAGCACGCAACAGACACGCCACGACAAAAGCGCTATCACGCGGCGTGTAAGCAAAAGCCGGACAAGCTGCCGTGGTTGGTACCATCGCCAGATCAATGTTGTCTTTGATGGCAAACGGCACACCGTAAAGCGGCAGGTCGCCCGGGGCATAGCCATTTAGGTAAGCAAGGTGAGGCGCTAGCTCTTCGTCAGAGAGAAGATGAATCCAAATTGGATTCTTTGAGGCCAGCGCAACTCGGCGCTTGACCTCGCGGACTAACTCAGCAGGCTTTAATCCCTGAGAATATGCGCGCTGCAAATGCGCTATGGTCAACGGTAACTCATTAATCGACATGCGCGTATTCCTTTTCCATAAACAATGCTAGGGGCTGACCCGAGACGATTTGCTGGCCGGGATTAACGAGATACCTAACCAACGTGCCTGCCCTGTCTGGCTTGACTTCCAGCTCCATTTTCATAGATTCAACAAGTAACAGTGTTTGACCCATCACAAATTGCTCACCAAGTTCCGCTTCAAATTTCCAGACGCTGCCAGAGACATGGCTTTCAACAACAAAATGACCCGTCGGTATGTCGACAGGCACTTGATCATCTAGCACCGCGTCATGCGCATCTTCGACCTGCAACAGACCGTCACGCTGCCACGCGGCTAACTCTTGCGCGAACGCTTCTTGACGCTGGGCAACAAATTTAGCCGTACGCTCCTCGTGAGCGTGGACAAACTTCTCATGCTCGTCGATATCGAAATGGCTTTCTTCAATCTCTAGCTTGAGGCGACCACGCACAAAGTCTTCGCGCATGGCCTCTAGTGCTTCGTGGGTTACTGGATAGAATTTTATCTGGTCGAAAAACCGCAACAGCCAGGGTTGCGTGAAATCTGCTGTTTGTCGATAGCGGTTCCACATCTGCAAGGTACGGCCAACGAACTGATAGCCACCGGGTCCTTCCATACCGTAGATGCACAAGTAAGCGCCGCCAATGCCAACCGAATTCTCGGCAGTCCAGGTGCGTGCAGGGTTGTATTTTGTCGTAACCAAACGGTGACCCGGGTCGAGGGGCGTTGCTACTGGGGCGCCGAGGTAGACATCACCTAGTCCCAGCACCAAATAGGTCGCGTCAAATACGGTGTGCTCAACATCAGCAATGGCATCGAGCCCATTAATGCGACGAATAAACTCAAGATTGCTTGGGCACCAAGGCGCGTCGGGGCGCACGGACTGCTGATACTTATCAATTGCCTCTTGGCAAGCTGGGTCATCAAACGACAGGGGCAAGTGGACAATACGCGATGGCACTTTGCGGATGGTCGTCTCGTCTACCATATGAGCAATGGATGCCAGCTTCTCAATCAATTGGTCACGCGCGCATATCTCAGGCTCATAATGCACTTGCAACGATCGGATACCTGGCGTCATCTCGAGAACACCGGGAACCTTCTCCTCAATCATCTGCAGATGAATGGCGTGCACCCGAAACCGCAAACTAATCTCGAGCACTTGCTCACCAACCTCTAGCAGCAGATAGTCATCACCACTCGCGCGAAACTTAAGCGCTATGCCGCTATCCAATTGTCGAGCAGCAATGACTGCGTCCAAGGGCGGTAGCATTGGTAACGTTTGCGCAGGATAAGCACCGCTACTCGGGTGCGATTGCGGATCGTTAATCCAAGCACTTAAGCCTTGCCAACGCGTCAGGGCATCTGCATGAGACACCGGCACAAAGCGAATTTTGTCACCGGGCCGCAGTTGCCCCAGCTTCCAAAGGTCAGCGCGAATAATGGTCGCAGGACATACAAAGCCGCCTAGTGAAGGCCCGTCGGGACCCAGTATCACAGGCATGTCGCCCGTAAAGTCGACGGTACCCACTGCATAGGCATTGTCATGAATGTTAGATGGATGTAGACCCGCTTCACCGCCGTCTTCTCGGGCCCATGCTGGCTTGGGCCCGAGAAGACGCACGCCAGTGCGACTAGAGTTGAAGTGGACTTCGTAGTCAGTCTCGAAAAACGTTTCAATGTCGGCTGGCGTAAAGAAGTCTGGCGCACCATGGGGGCCATAAATGACATGCAGCTGCCACGTATCCTCACTAAATATATCTATCGGGGCGGGTGCCGTTTCAAGCGCGACATCGCGACGCGGCGCCTCAATCACACCAAGGACATCACCCGTGCGCAGCGCGCGGCCGCCATGACCACCGAACTGCCCCAGCGTAAATGTTGATCTAGACGCCAAGTAGAGCGGACATTGAATACCGCCCGCCAACATCAGATAGCTTCGCAGCCCACGTCCCACAACAGTGCCCACATCCAGCTTGCTGCCAGCCTCAGCCCTATAGACTTGCCAGTTTCTAATTGGTGTACCGTCAAGCGTCGCCGTCATAGCAGCACCTGCCAGAAGAAATTCAACGCAGGTTGAAAATTCAATAACCGGACCATCGTTGGTGATTTCAAGACCTGCAGCGGAAGGCGCGTTGCCCAGCAGTGTATTCCCCAGACGGAAACTCAGGTCGTCAAACGGACCCGATGGTGGCACACCAATATCCCAGTAACCGACCCGCCCCGGGTAATCTTGAACAGTGGTTAAGGTACCCCCACGCAGCACTCGCATAAGCTCTCGCGGCGGCGAAAATGTCTCGAGCATGCTTGTCGAAAGCCTGGCTTCAACGAACGGCGCATGGGCTAACAGCTTTGCCAAGTAGTAAAGATTCGTTTCAGTACCGTACAAGCTAGACGCTTCTAGGGCGGTTCGCAGCCCTTCACGCGCCTCGTCTCGTGTCGCGCCGTGGGCGATAACCTTGCCGATAAGAGGATCGTATTTTGCTGACACCGTGACACCTGATTCGACCCATGTATCAACACGCAATCGGCCCGCGATAGGCGCCGGAAACTCCACGTGGGTCAGTAAGCCCGGCGAAGGCTGAAAATTCAGCGCTGGATCTTCAGCATAAATACGCGCCTGAACCGCATGGCCTTGTGGATTTAAATTCGCAGCGATCTCATCTAACGGCGGCAGTTTCCCCTCCGCTAACTGTATTTGCCACGCCACCAAATCAACACCGAACACCATCTCCGTTACGCCGTGCTCAACTTGTATGCGCGTGTTCACCTCAAGAAAATAAGCTGATTCACGTGCCTCGTCATAAACGTATTCAACGGTACCAGCACTGCGATAATTAACGGCTGAAAGCAGTGATTCGGCCGAGCCTGTCAATACCGCGGTCACGGCGGCCGACAGGCCGGGTGCAGGACACTCCTCAAGCACTTTTTGCTGACGTCGTTGGGCCGAGCAATCACGGGTTCCCAACGCGATGACTTTGCCTTTACCATCACCTATTACCTGAACCTCGATATGCCTCGCATTTGCCACAAAGCGCTCTAGAAATAGCCCTGCGTTACCGAAGTTGTTACTCGCCAGTTGCTGTACACCACTAAAGGCAGCGTTAAGCTCGCTATCGGTTTGACACAAACGCATACCAATACCCCCACCACCAGCGGTGCTTTTCAACATGACGGGGTAACCGATCTCAGCAGCCCAGCGTATGGCGTCCGCTGCATCAGCCAGTAACGGACTGCCCGGCAACATGGGCACATTGTTTTCCAGCGCCAGTTGACGGGCGCTGTGCTTGAGGCCGAATGCCTCCATCTGATCACTCGTCGGACCCAGAAAAACAACACCTTGAGCTTCACAACGGCGCTCAAACTCTGCGTTTTCGGACAAAAACCCATAACCCGGATGAATCGCATCCGCACCTGTTTCAAGCGCGATCTGCAGGATTTTTTGTTGATTTATGTAGGTTTCACTTACGTTTCCAGCGCCTAACGATATCGCCTGGTCTGCAGCGTCGATGTGCTTGGAGTCCAGGTCATCGTCCGCATAAACAGCAATGCTGTATTTACCGAGCTCCTTGATCGTACGCATAATCCGCTTAGCAATAGCGCCGCGATTGGCTATAAGAATTTTATTAATAGGTGTGTTTGTGGAATTATTGGCAGAATTATTCATCGACTGCTTTCCCGAATATTAGAACTTATCGAAGTACACCGTTGTGGCTTTTGTGGTGTGATTTTAGTGGGTGGAACGCGTGTTCAACTGCTCGCAGACCAAATCAATACCTCGACAGGTGTCGGGTTGTAGGCATTGCACGGGTTATTCAACTGCGGACAATTCGAAATCATAACAATTGTGTCTATACAGGCTGTCATCTCGACATATTTACCCGCTTCACTGATGCCGTCCTCGAAGGTTAGGCCGCCGTCTGCAGTCACGGGAACATTCATGAAAAAATTGATATTGTGGGTGATATCGCGCTTTGTCATGTTCAAGGCATCGTTTTCTACCATGGCTAACAACCAGCTATCGCGGCAGCTATGCATGGTGCGCTTATTAAGCGCATACCGTACGGTGTTACTTTCTGACGCACAGGCCCCGCCCAAGGTGTCGTGTCGGCCGCAAGTATCAGCTGTTATTTCCATCAGTACGTTACCTTCTGACGACAACAACCGGCTGCCCGCAGTCAAGTAGACATTACCCTGCTCTCTGATGGTATCAGTGGCACTGTATCGATCTGCCGGGTCAGAAGCGTTGTAAAAAAGCGTGTCTACTGCCTGATTACCTTCAAGATCGAGCAGCCTCAAGGTTTCACCCTGTTTAACGACTTTTAGCCAATAGTCACCCGCTTTGATGACGTGCCGATATGATGCATTTATCGGGAAAAGCTGACTCTCAAGAATCATACGCCGCCCCTCGTGCGTTGTTGATATAATCTAGTGTTTTCGAAAGCACGAGCACTTTCCGGGCGCTGGTTGCGACACAGGTCGTCGGCAGGCGCTATCGGTAGCTGCGAAATTTCATAGCGTATTGGCTTTCGCGGGTATTCAACCGACGGATTCAAAGGGTGTGGGCAGGTGTGAAAGACCACAATGGTATCCATCTCAAAACGCAACTCTACGACGTCGCCTGCCTGAGACTGTTCAGCGCCCCAGTGCAAATTACCTGCGTCATCCACTTCTACTCGCGTGAAGAAGTTAATGTTGGCGGCCAAATCACGTTTACCAAGGCCGTATTTTCCTAACTCAATTAAAAAACTGTCGCGGCCGTTGCGCAACACGTTATTGCGATCTGCTTGATAGCTCGACATGCCCCACTTGCGCGCTACCAACTGCTTGTTGCAAGTTCCCGTGGCCGTGTCGTGCCAGCCCACAGAATCTTCCACGATGGAGCACATGGCACGTCCCATATCTGAATACAGCGTATTACCCAGTGCCAATCGAAATGTATGCTGACCTTTAAGCGTGTCCGGCATATTGTACTTTTCTAGCAGGTTTTCAGGGTTAAACAGCAACACAGCAACGTTAGCACCGCCTTCAAGATCAATAAATCGCAACGCATTACCTGCACGCATTTGCATCGACCAGTGCGCCCCACCTGGAAACTCTTCGCTGAACATCAAATCTTCGTTTACTAACGAATCAACCACTACTTACTCCTTAAACATAACCGTAACTTTTCCCTACAGCTTTCTGCCATAGATTTTTCTTGTGCGTGCACATGCTGCATCGCCCCGCGCTAGCCTCTACAATAGACGACCTATTGTGGTGCGACTGCCGCACTCTCGCACTAATGGAACGCACTAAATGTCGCGCTATCAACTTCTACCTGTTGGCAACTTCTGGGCACTGGCGCCGTTCGACGGCGAATTTCACGCGACTGCTCAATTGTCGATGGCGACTTTGTAAAGAGCTTTCAAACGGCTGCCTCACTTGGCGAACCTCTTAATTCGAGTGATACACAAGCAGCATTTCAGAATCAGCGTTTGGTCGTAGACATCGGGCTTTATGATTTGCGAACGCCGTCTTCCATAGAGCAAAGCAATTAGTGTGCCGTTCGGCAAACTTGCCAGATTTTGGGGTCGTTGAGTTAGCGCCCTACTGCGTCTCTTTCAGCGACCAGCCCGGTCGGCAGCTAGCGCCTGTTGGGCGCCGACGCATCAACCAGCGCAAGCTCTGTGCATCGCTGCTTGCATACTGACAGCGCCAATCCGTCAGCCCTGCACCAAAGCGTGTATAGCATGCGACACTGCGTTTCTCGATCAGAATACATGACCGATCAAGCTGCACTTCTAGGCCAGTCAAAACACCTTGCACATACTTGACGAACACGCGTACCCTGTTGGCGATACGTTGCATTAGCCACTTTTCCTCAAAGCCAATCACCTGCTCACCTTCAATAAATTCGCCCCGTTCTAAGCAGCCAAAATCGGTCAACACAATATCGCCAACGTCAGACTCCGAGAGCTCTCCACCGATATTGATTAGATGACGAAAATAGAGCGTCGGCCGCTGCCACTCGACCACGCCACCAAATCCGCTGTAGACCAAGCCATCCAGTGTCGAGCGGATATCTGCAAACCAATTTCCGGCTTGTAACCAAAGCACAAAGCTGTCTTCAAAAGCCTCAGCTTGACCAATCTGCATATAGCCACGGCGCAAACTTTGGCCCGCCAAGTTCGCGCAACCTCGGCCCTGCTGCGGACAGCGCTGAGCAGCAACGCGGCGTGCTTTCGCTCGGAGCATCAAACTTTCCTTTTTAACTAAAGTGAAGTGGTCGAAACCGCGCTTAAGATTCTTTAAGCGCGGCCTCTTCGACAGAAAGACGCTTAAACGGATTCTCATCGGCGACCATAAAATCAACAGCGAGCTCGCCTGACTTGTATTTTCTATTCAAATACGGAAAAGCGTCGATGGTTCTAGCCCACAGGTGCTCACCCGCTTTAAACGCAGGATATTTATGGCGTGTTTCTGGTGTCACGAACGCTGGCAACGGTTCAACGTTAATATCGAAATCTGTCGCAAAAAAGAACGGTAAGGAATAGCGAAGGTCACCGAGATTGACAACCCTGTGCTGGGTCGACTTGAACAAACCGCCCGTCCAAGCCTCAAGACAATCCCCAATATTGACAATAAAACCATCCTCCATGGGCGGGGCCTCAACCCAATGATCATCTGCCGACAGGACCTGCAGACCGGGCCCCCGGGTGTGCAACATGGTAAAACATTCAAAATCGGAATGAGCACCGATACCATGGTTACTAACATCCATTGGCGCATCGTTCTCAGGATACTTCATCAGCCGAAGCTGGGACGTCGGCGCGGTAAAATGCTGCAACAGCGCACCCGACTGCAAGCCCAGTCCCAACTCAAATGCAGCTGTGAGTTGACGCCCCAACTGGTAAACCGCGTCGTAATAAGCCGATACCGCTTCCTTGAAGCCATCAAGTTCCGGCCAGATGTTTGGCCCGACCATACCAAAACCCTTGTGAACGCGAGGGTCGTCAGCTGCCATATCGAAGGATAGATCAAACGATTCGTGATGATTATGAAACGTTTTTCCGTCTTTTTCATACGTGCCATTGTCAGCAATCGAGACGTAACCACGATGGTGCAAGCTTCGGGTGATGGAATAGGCTTCCTTCCAGCTCTGCGGCTGATCGTGAAAAGCCTTGCTAGCTTGGTAGACCGTATCGATCAAGGATTGGTTAATGCCATGGTCAGTAATGTAAAAAAAACCTGAACCTGTCGCGCCTTTCAGTAAATTCTCCACAACTTCCCGAGACTGGGCTGGATCGTCTGAGAACCAGCCAGCTAGACTGATCACTGGTAGTACGTCCCAATGCTGTGCATCGTTGTGCGGATCAAACCTGTTGTCCGCCCCTGCTTTCTCGTTCATGACTTCTCCGCCTGATGTTTATTGGATAGCTAGCGGTTTGTCTTTGTGAAGTAACAAATCGCCCTATTCGATAAAGCAATTTGCGAGCCAAGTACATGCCCCCTTTTACTCTCGGCTTTAAGTCGGCATACTCGCTCAACCATGTCGTGATCAGGAAACCTGTTGTAATGATTAGAAACAGCCATCGAAAACTTCTGCCCTGCAAATTATTTACACCAGCATTTGCACTATCTTTTGGACTTACTTTCGCACTTTTTACTCCTGTTAGTAGTTACGCTGACGATAGTGCTACAGCGCGCAAACTGCATGAATCGCTGATTGTTATGGACACCCACCTAGACACCCCAGCTCAGCTGGTCAAACCCGGTTTCGATATCATGGCTCGGCATAATCCGCGTACAGATTATTCCCAAGTCGACTACCCAAGAATGCAAGACGGTGGTCTCGATGGTGGTTTTTGGGTGATTTACTCTTCTCAGGGAGCGCTAACAACGCAGGGCTATCAGGCAAGCAGAGACACAGCCCTATTGCGCGCCCTCGCTATCCACAAAATGACGGCTGCGCACCCTGAAAGCTTCGAGCTCGCCTTAGCACCTGAAGATGCGGCGCGCATCACCGGCGCCGGCAAGCGAATAGTCTATCTAAGTATCGAAAACTCATACCCCCTCGGTGAGGACATCTCCCTGCTGAAGACATTTTTTGATTTAGGGGTAAGGATGGTCGGCCCTGTACACTTTAGCAATAACCAGTTTGCTGACAGTTCGACAGATCCTGTCGGCCAAAAATGGCAAGGACTTTCACCTTTGGGCCGCGAACTGGTCAAAGAGGCTAACAGGCTGGGCATTATTTTGGACGGTTCTCACGCCCATGATCTGGCGGTCATACAAATGATCGAGCTGTCAAAGACACCTATTATTCTTTCGCATACCGGCGCTGAAGTTATCTATGACCATCCGCGTAACGTCAGCGACGCGATCTTAACGAAGTTAGCTGAAACCGGCGGTGTGATTCACATGAACGCCTACGGCTCTTACTTAAAAGAATTGCCTGACAATCCCGGACGCACCAAAGCCGTCACTGAGATGCGAGCGGCGATGAATGCTGCGGGTACATTAACGCCCGCGCAAACCGATGCCTTCATGGACCAACGCCGCGCGATCGACGCTGAACATCCTGCCGCGCTTGCCAGCTTCGAAGATTATATGGAGCACTTCTTGCATGTTTTGGCGTTAATCGGCCCAGACCATGTCGGCGTGGGTGCTGACTGGGATGGCGGCGGTGGTGTCGACGGCATGTATGATATCAGCGAGTTTCCGAAGATCACCGAGCGCCTGTTGCAGGAAGGTTACACGAAAGATGATCTGGCGAAGATATGGAGCGGTAATGTACTGCGATTGTTAGGCCAGGCCCAAGCCTACGCCGAGGCGCTGGCACAATAGAACCATCAGACCGTCTCAAAAACCGCGAATGACGCCACCTTGGCAACCGGCCGACGCTGTGACACTACCGCGTTAGCCGGCAAGCTATCATTAGGATAGCCCGTAGAAATCCAGATCATAGTGGCCTAATCGCTGGCAATCGCTGCATGCTCACGGTCAAAAGTGACACCAATCAACACAGGCGCATGGAATTGACGAAAACCTCGTAAGACCAGGTCCGGCGGCCGCCACTCGTCATTACAGCCAATGCCTTTGGCTTGAAACAGTTGTACCACAATATCAATTGCGCCAGCGTCGACGGGCACCCTGATACCCGCCGTGGGGGCCAGTCTCTGAATGGTTTTGCACCCGCCAACATGCGCGCAGTATTTTTCGATCAAATTCGATCCGATCGGTCACTCGTTAAGACCTAAAAGTGCCAACGTTGAGTATTCATGCAGGACTGCAATCGGATTGCTAACCATCGGATTGCTAATCAAAGTGCGCCTTGCAGTACTTTCTGCGGCACCGCATCGGATTTGTAGCTGCGAGTGCTACGGCAGCCTTTGCCTACATCGTAGAGTCTCATGCGTTGACTACTGTAAGCGTGTTACTCATACCAGCATTTGATAGGCAGCGGTGCGCAAATCATCGGCCATAGGGAGTACCGAGCCTAGATACTGAGACATAAAAATGCCGATCATCTGCTCACTGGGGTCCACCCAAAAATAGGTGCTAGCAGCGCCAGCCCAACCAAATTCCCCGTTGTTTGTTAAGGACAGTGCGCGACCGGTATCCATCATCACACGCATACCTAGCCCCCAGCCATACCCTGGCAACGGGTTCATGCCGATGGTCAAGGGCAGTTGATCTGCAGGAATGCGATTGGTCGTTAGCATGGAAAGCATAGGGCGCGACAAAATCGCATGACCATCTGGCGTTTTACCCGTGAGTAGCATCCGCGCGAATTTGGCGTAATCTGACGTACTGGAAAATAAGCCGTGACCGCCGCGCGTGAAGCCAGGATCATTTGACGGATGCATCTGCTCGACGTCAGCCGCAACAAGCACTTGCTTTGCCGGCGGATTCAATGAGGCAAATTTACTGACGTCAGTCACCCCGAACATTGGCATAAGTCTAGCTTGCTTTTCAGCCGGCACGTAGTAGTCGGTGTCGTGCATGGCTAAAGGCTCGAAAATGTATTCTTTTAACAAACTTGATAACGTTTTTCCTGTGGCGCGCTCAAGCACATGCGCCAGCACATCAGTCGACACGCTATAGCGGTACTGGCTGCCTGGCTGAAAAGCCAAAGGCTGCGCGGCAAGCTTAGTCATTGTCTCGTCGAGACTGCATTGCCCATCACTACTAAGGTCAACAGCATCATAGCCCGGCGCTATATGACAACCCGTAATAAACTCATAGGTGAAACCAGCCCGATGGGTTAGCAAGTCTTCCACTAAAATCGGACGTTGTGCGGGTTCTAACCGACCATTCGGCAACAGTACCCGCATAGCAGCGAACGCTGGGTTAAATTGCGCGAGTGCATCATAGAGTCGAAGCTTGCCATGTTCGATCAACATTAATGCCATGACCGAAACGACTGGCTTGGTCATTGAATAAATTCTGTACAGAGCCTCATCAGCAATAGGGGCTTTTCCTGCGGCATCCGCATAGCCTACACGGCCCGCCGTCAGTACTGCGCCTCGCGCTTCAACATGCCACTCAATACCTGCAAATTGTTGACGATCAATATAACCCTGCGCTGCAGTCAGCAAGCGATCATTACGTTCCATAGCTATTCCTCACATCATTTCTTATTATTTAGTTTTGGCGCTTCATATCAACTTGTACTGCACCTACACGCCAACAGGCGCTTTTGTTGGCAGGCTTGCGCACTAATCGTATGACCTTCAATATCCGTTATAGGCATATCCCTTAAAGGCATATCCGTTAGAGGCAATGCCAGAGACTACCTCGATTGCGCAAAAATTGCACCGCTCAAACCGACGGTATTTGTTGGTAAGAGAGCGCTCAAACTTAACCCGATAAAAGCCCAGCAAAGACGAAGGTCGGTAGCTTTTGATATTCTTTTGATCGCTTGCCATGAAGCACAAGCGTGCTCTAATCTACGTATTCTTTTTAAATGGATTTGTCAGTGCATCAATTCGATTTAGATACTCAGGTCACGAAAAGCGATACCAATCTCTGGACAGGTAACATTAATCCTGCCTGGAATATCGGTGACAATCCCAATGGTGGCTACCTGCTGTCGTGTGTCATCGCTGCGCTCAAACAAGTCCTGCCCCACCCTGACCCCGTCACGTTAACGACCCATTATCTGCGTCCTGGCGTTGCTGGCGCACCTTTCGAGGTGTTCGTGGAGGTCATTCGCACGGGGCGCACGTTAAGCTCAGCACGTGCCAGCCTGACCCAGGAAGGCAAGCGACGGCTTGAGGTGTTGTGCACCTTTGGCGACTTGGCAATATCCGCTGGCATCGACTCCATGCTCACTGTATTGCCGCCGCCTATACCTGCACCCGAAGCCTGCATTCAGCGCACTGGCGACGCCCAAGGTGTCACACTGCCTATTGGCAGCCGCCTAGACGTGCGCTTGCATCCCGACCTTGCGGTCGCGGGCAAGGCAGGCAACGCTAAGATCGCCGGCTGGATCCGTTTTTTGGACGGCCGAGCGCCCGATACCACCAGCCTACCTTTGTTTACTGATACGTTCCCCCCGTCACCGTTCGGTTTGTTGGGTGCCGTTGGTTGGGTTCCCACCATCGAGTTAACAGTGCACATTCGCCGTCGACCTGCAGATGGCTGGATTCAGGCAGAGTTTGAAACGGAAGACCTGCAACAGGGGCGCATGATCGAGAGCGGACATCTATGGGACAGTGAGGGTCACCTAGTCGCGCAAAGTAGACAGCTTGGGCTGGTCTTGCAACAGGACTAAATCAGCACACAGCTTTAGGCGTTTCGATGTTCGGGCAGCATCTCTTTGTCGTTTAGCCTTGAGCTAAACCCGTTTATTACGTGCAGTCACGTTCAACGAGAACAACATCGACATTATTGCCGGAGAAGCTGTGGCAAGAAGCTGTGGCAAGATTCTGTTCGAGTCATCAAATTTGACAATTAAACACATTCAACACTAACAAATTAAGACCGGTGGTACAGAAACATTTCATCGCATGCAACTTTAGGGTGCGGACTTTATTTGCCTAAGACGAATGCTGGAATTGCCGGCATTATTTCGTCGACAAATCATTGTCGCTAGCCACAACACGTGACTCGCCGAGAGCCTATACGCCGAGACGATCATCAACTGAGCCTAAAGGCTCCCTTCCAATATGTTCAGCTGGCCATCACGCTCGGACTTGAGCATCACACTGATGTCTGCCACTGTTTTCGGCCTACTGAAATAGTAACCCTGCGCCAGGTCACAGTTTTGACTACGCAGAAAGTCCAGCTGCGCGCGAGTCTCAACGCCCTCACAAATAACTTGTAAGCCCATGGCATGGGCCATGCGAATCATCACCCTGACGATCTCTTCATCATTGTCTGATTGGCCAATACCGTCGGTAAAACTCTGATCGATCTTAAGAATATCCATCGGCAGACGCCGCAGGTAATCCAACGAAGCATAGCCTGTACCAAAATCATCAATCGACAGCTTGACACCCAGTTGATGTAATTCAACCAATTCTGCCAAGCATTTCTCAGGATCCTCCATCACTCCGGTCTCGGTCAATTCAAGCTCCAACAAATGAATAGGTATCTGGTGCGCATGCATAACATGCTGGTATAGCTCGCGGAAAGTACTGTCGCGCAATTGCTTCGACGACACATTTAATGCCACAGCCGGGAAAAAGCCAAGTTCCTCAAACCACGCGGTCATCTGTGCCGCAACATTTGTTATCACCCAATTGCCAATCTGGGCAATCTGCCCGGACTCCTCAGCGATAGGAATAAACACGTCAGGGCGAATAGATTCAGCACCCGCCGGAGCCCAGCGAATAAGTGCCTCGCAGGATTGAATACGCTGATCTTTCAACGAGATAATCGGCTGGTACATCATCGTGAATTCATTATTTTGTGTTGCTGTTCGCAACAATATTTGCACGCGCTTCTTATCGTCCGCACGTAGTTGCATCTCTAGGTTGAAGAACCGATAGGTATTGCGACCTTCAGCCTTAGCAGTCCCCAGCGCAGACAGTGCAGCACCAAGCAACTCGTTAGCGCTCTGGCGCTGCCCTGACAAAACGGCAATGCCTATGCTGACACTGGTGGTCATATCTTTGTTTGCGATTGAGATCGGCTGACTGATATTGCTGACAACAGTTTCCGCTACAAGTGCCGCGTGCTCGGCTTGGTCTAGATCTGCCAGCATGATCGCGAACTGATCACCATGCAGACGAGCCACCAAGTCACCCTCTCGCACGGAGGCTTGTAAGCGTTCCGCAATCACTTTAAGAATTTCGTCGCCGGCGGTCTGCCCGTGTTGCTCGTTAACCATCGAAAAGTGATCGCTGTCGACGACCAAGATGCCAATACTACGCTTGCTCCAACGCGAGCGAGAAATAGCAAAATTGAGAACTTCCTGAAAATTACTGCGGTTTGACAATCCAGTCAACTGATCGTAGCGCGCCAAATACCGCAAACGTTCCTCATTATTGCGTTCTTGCGTAATGTTCCGGAACAGTAGTACCGCGCCCGTGGTCATATCCGCCCTGTTGACTGTGGCCTCACAGGAATAATCGATCATGAATGGCTCATGCTCAGCCGTCTGCCACTGATCGGGGTCGTAACCGCTAAGGGCTTTAATGTTTAGCAGCTGCAATACTTTTTGTGCTTTGATTGCAGTGGCTGAGGGCGAACGGGAAGATGGCAGCATAAATCGCTGAATATTCGAATTCACAAGGTCCGTGTAGCTGACAGCAAGTAGGTCGCAAGCACGGGGATTTGCGAAGGTGATAATGCCTTGCATATCCAACCCCAAGACACCCTCCCCGGTAGATGTTAAAAGCACTTTGAAGCGCGCATTGGACACCTCCAACTCCTTACGAGAGCGCTCCGCAATACGGTGAAACCGATCAAGTGTTTCGAGATTGACGACTTCTGATTCCCGCTCCTCAAGACGACGAGTAATATATTGAAAAAAGAAATTGACGACAAAGAAGGAGATGCCGAGCATCGACATTTCAAAAAAGTGTTGCGAACCATTCGCGACGCCGACATTGTGCAGATATAGCTCGCCAGAAATACCGTTGACGGTGGCTAGGGCAGGAAACAAAAACGAGGCTTGCCCACCCAGCATAGCGCTGCCAAAAGCTACTGAAAATACCAGCAGATAGCCCAAACCGCTGTCTACACCACCACTGGTTAACAGCAACAGGGACAAAAAATAAATATCGAAAACGACTACCGAGGCAATGCTGGTGGCACCCCGAAGAACTTGTTTCTCACTCACCAGCGTTGCAATGCCAACAGCAACATTAAACAACAGATACAAAAGCAAAATACTCTGGAACCAGCTTGGATTGAAGGAACCAACAAACTCTTGATTGGTGCCCTGGAAGAATAGAATCAGTAGGAAGAACGACAATACAATGCGAAAGTAGTTATACACTCGCAGGACTAAAATTCGCTCTCTATTCCACTTCGCCTGACGACTTACCATTTGCTCGTCAAGCAATCGATCCTCTTCGTCTTCAGCGAATATATGCGAGGTTTGGCTTACCGCAGGCACGTGTTGCTGGCCTGACATGGACAACACTGGCGCTGGATTATTTGCTGCTCGTTCTGACAAGGGCTACAACCAACACAACGTTTATTTCCTAACTAAACCACGAAAAGCTTACCGATACAACGCGAAGAAATGCCTGACAGGTGATCTGTCAACCGCTGTGCTATCGTATCTATGCAATACCTTTAGAAGGAGTCTACCGTGCCCTCTCCCGTTGAAGTCGCACTTTTTCCCATCCCCAGCTTGGTTGCATTCCCAGGCACAGTCGTTCCTCTACACGTTTTTGAACCGCGCTATCGGCAGATGATCGATGATTGTGTGCGTGAGAAGCGCATGATCGGGGTTTGCCACACGCGTAAAACGATTAGGGAAGCAAAGCCTAATCAGACTCAGAGTGAGGCCATGAACTCGAATCAAGCGACCTACCTGCCTCAAGAGGTCTTTTCCGCAGGCTATTGTGAAGTCATTGAAACGACGGCCGACGGGCGAATTATGGCTGAAATACATATCGAGCATCGACTGAAAATTGTGCGCGAAATCCAGTCGTTACCATATCGCATTGTTGCCAGCGAGAGTCTCGAAGATATTATTGAACCTGACCAGCTGGGCGAAACGATAGAGCAACGCAATCAGGAGCTACAGATTCTGATCAATGCAAAGCTGCTGGTGATGATAGGTAGCGAAAATCCGGAATTTGGGGCACTGATCAATGGCGCAGAATGGCAATCTATGAGCCCCGAGGTCTTTAGTTTCACGCTGTTTCAAACACTGCGATTTGACCCAGACCTGATGCAGTCAATTCTTGAGTCGCGTAGCACACAAGAGCGCCTTAATATCGTCTGGGACTACATCCGCCAATGAGTGACGAGAACGCCGAGCAGCGCCCCGTCGTCCAAAGACTTGGGATTATCGGTGATGTTCATGCTGAAGACGTTCGCCTTGCTCAAGCTCTCGCTTATCTGGATAGCGCTCAGGTTGACCAAACAATTTGTACCGGAGATATCGTCGATGGCTTAGGTTGCCCGGAACGCTCACTGCGCCTGCTGCAGCAACACCAAGTCAAGACAGTCCGTGGCAATCATGATCGCTGGTTGCTTGAAGACCGCGTACGCCATGTACCCAACGCTCACCGACGTCAAGATCTAGCAGCTGACAGCTTGTCTTATTTGGCTGAACTACCCGTGGTGACCGAGATCGAGACCCAGCGCGGCACGCTCATGCTGTGCCACGGTATGGGCACTAACGATCTACAAAAAATTTGGCCCGGCTCCGCAAATATGCCTATGATTCAGTGTCGTACACTTGATGGTCTAATCGCCCGGGGGGACTATCGATTCATCATTAACGGCCACATGCACTTTCGCACCATGATTCACTTTGATGCCGTGACACTCATAAATGCGGGGACTCTCAAGGGAACGCGATCGCCTGGCTTTATGTTGGCAGATTTTTCGACGCAGATTATTACATCGTTACGATTTCAAGATGGTGGCATTGTGGTCGCACAAGAACGCTCTATGATCCCCGAAGGAAATCAGACGATTTGGCGTGACACCCAAGCTTTCAATGGCGGCTGGGAGCCATTGGTCTTGCACTAACCCTGCTAAACGGAGTTCGTGCAAGCCAAACACTTCCTTCTGCTATCAGCTTTTGAGGCTTGTGAACGACACTAACCGACCCGCTTTCTCATCCCACAGTGCCAACCATGCGGTCGAAAGGCTTTCCATCAGCCCGAGTTTGCGAGCATCTTGCAAAGCCGGCTGTTGCGCGTAGCAATCTGGGAGATTGTAATTTGGCACCTTCGGGTTGAGATGGTGAATATGGTGGTAACCAATATTGCCGCTGACCCAATGCAGCCAACGCGGCAAGTCGTAAAACGAACTACCTTGTAGTGTCGCGTCATGATAGTTCCATTCACCGTTGCGCGCCCAATATGCGTCTTCGAACTGGTGCTGCACATAGAAAAGCCAGACTGCCCCCAACGATGACAGCATTACCACGGGTACGTAAACCAATAGAAACGGTGTTAAACCAAAGAAAGCAATCAGGCTGCCATAATAAATACAAATCCCCAGATTGGTTCCCATGACACTCCGCCAGCCACTCCAAGTCCGCGCCTGCTCACCCAATGGCAAACGCTGCAAGACAACAAAATGCAGCGGCGCTGAGAAAAAGAACAACACCCATGGATTACGATAAACCCGGTAGCAAAGCCGACTAAACCAACCCGAAGCCTGATACTCTTCCACAGTGCGGGTAACAACATCGCCATCGCCGCGCTTATCAAGGTTGCCTGTACTGCGATGATGCATTGCATGCTGCGTTCCCCAATATTGCAGGGGCGTGTTAGTCAGTACACCGATCATGTTACCCAGCAAACTGTTCTGCCACTTCTTCGGCAAGTAAGACCCGTGAGAACAATCGTGACCAATCATGAACAGGCGCAGATAAGCTGCAGCGGCAACCAGTGACAACACCAACGTCACACCATAAGGCAGTGACAAAGATGCGAACATCAGCCCAATGGTAACGACATACAAGGCTAGTGTATGACCAACCTGAAAAAATGCACGTGAGTAACTTGCCTGAGCAAACTTACGTGAGGCAATAAATGCTGGTGTTTTGGTGACTTGCATAGTGACTCAACAACCTGGTTAGTGCTCACCTCTGCTGAGGCAAGCTGAAATCTTCACAACATTTAAAGTTGTTGCATTTGACGATGATTCTAGGCGTTCTTAACCGGCCTTTGCTTGTATGATAATAGACCATTATCATTTTATCGGCACTATACCTTACGCTGACAGCGCCATGTAGTTCACTGCGGTCTATATTATGCTTCGCCCTAAGATCTCATAGCTTGCCGCAGACGCTCTTTATCACGCTGCTAGCGCCACCAAGACTTGACGTTTTTGTACTCCGGCGTAGGGCCGCCGTCCATGCATAGTGCAATGATTATCTAACAGCACAACATCGCCGGCCTGCCAAGACAGATCAAACGTCAGCTCCTTAGCCCAAACAAGCAGCTGCTCGAAAAGCTCAACAGGAATCGATGAGCCGTCGCCTAACAACAAAGCGCAATCAGGGTTATCTTTCACACCAGCCCAGCCTGCATAAGCCGCCAGCAGCTGATTGTAGAAAACTTTACGACCATCATCGAGACTAACCACGGCAGGCAGCACTGGTGTGGTAGCCTGCAGCCCTCCATCGGCTTGCCAAGCCCAGGTATAACCTAAGCGCATGAGGCGCGTTTCCGCGGCTCCTTGGTCAACGGCATCCAGCGTGCTTTGCCAGCTACGACCCTGCCCCGATTCAGGATTGTCAGCCACCGGCATAACAGTGGTATAGCGCACCCCGTGAGATTCAAACCGGGCGGCCCACTCGGGCTGTTGGGCCAAGAGCTTTTCATATAATTTGTCTGAGCGGCATAAAGACGTTGCACCACCGCTATCCGCTGCCGCATGACAATAGAAAAACAACTTCGAGGGTGATACCGGTGTTTGCGCCATCTCATGGTGCAAAAATATCTCCACCGCCGGTGGTGCTTCGTTGGCCGAAAAAACCCGCCGAGTGTGGTTTATCCTGACAGCATTCGATAAGGACTGCTGGTAGGTAAAATCGTCATAGCCGAACGCTGCACTAAAAGTGTCGAAGGCTTCAGCCGAATCAATGGCAAAGCCGCGAAACAGCAAAGCACCCGACGCGCGCAGAGCAGATTCGAGCAATACCTGCTGCGACTTCACCCAGTCAACCGTCGCCGGCAAGGTCTTTAATGTCTGCTGGTTCGACACAATCATGGGGAAACGCATGCCATCAAAGTCAATTTGATGGTCGTTTTGGATGAAATTAGGCTGGTCTAGGAGCATGGTAAGTCACTGTCAGTGAACATTATGGCCGGCTCATAAAGGACGACCTAGCAAAGCGACACGTATGTTAACCGACCCAACCGCTGGGTCAAGGTCAAGGTCAGCCTCATTCGCCAGCAGTGTTTAAACGCAATGCACAATGCCTAAACACGGCGGAACTGCTGGGACAAATGCCCGCCATACCATGACAACAAATCATGACAACAAAAAATCCACTGAATTTTGGCCAAAAAAAAGGGAGCAAGCTCCCTGGTTCCCTCGGCTTTTTCTTAAAGCCTTACTTTTATCTCTCTCGTACTCTAGCAGATACTTTACTAAATAATCCATCGAATAGTGCGGTTTAGAACGCTTCTCGAAGGTCGCTACATGAGGTGACTGCGAAAGGCGTTTACAGCCGATATCTATAAGGTTCGACTATTGAACGTTAGCCACTGACCACTCAACGATATCTTCGCGATACTTGTCTGCAAACTCAAACAACGATAGGTCGTTACAAACCACTTTCTTTTGCTCTCGGCGGCCTATACCAAGCTCTAGGGCCTTCGCCTTCATGGATTCTCGGGACTCAAGAGCAGCAATGCAGAGCTGTCCGTATGAATTGTCGCCCTTCGAAACAAATGTCGTACCGTCGTCTAGTTGAATTTCTTCAGCTACAGCGCCCAAAGACACTACCATCAGAAAAACACTCGTGAATTTTATAATAAGCTTTATCATTTTTTTACCCTTCGCCAATCGCGATCTCTTTGCAATGACTAGTAATATAATGAACCATTACTCTTTGCGCAATCTTTATATTACGAACGTTTGTAAGTTCTGCAGTTAGGTTCAAAGCGGTAACGATTTCATTGGTCTGCAGACAACATGTCCGACTAAAACCGCTTCTTTGGCGCTGATTTAACAAGGTTATGTTAAGAATTAACTCACCTGAATTCAGCCTGCATCTAAACTACCCTCTTCTGTTTAGACCCTCCCTTGCCTCACCAAATATAAAGCTTTGATTAAGAACATTAATTTTCAATAAGTTCGCTTGCCAAGCACTATCCAATGACCTGCTGTAACCCTACAATGCGGCTCTTTCAAATCGAACACCGCCCTGCTTATGTTGTATTTTCTTACCACAGTCTTCAGCAACCGCCTTAAAACAGGGCTCGTGCTTCTGCTGTTGCTTAGCGGCGCAACGTTGAATAATGCCAGCCATGTGCAGCGTGATGCCGCCGCTGTCGATCTAAACACAACGCTATTTATCGCCCTTGCCCGCGACGCTAAGATCACCCGGCAGGGCGTTTTGACGGTCAAAGATCACTACGGCAACCCTGCACACTTTGTGAAGTACATCATCCGTCGTCCACAGACCCTCGCCTAGCTGTCACACAGGCAAAGCAATCGCTATATCTCTGTTGATCGAAACTCGTCCCAATGCCGCACGGCGTTCATTTCAGGACTGACGACAGTCCCGGGCCGATCACCGAAACGACAAACATGCCGAGCTTGCATCCCATGACTGCGCGGCGCTAGCACATCGCGTTGATAGTCGTCTCCCACGAACAACACCTTGTCTGCACCAACCCCAGCCAAACGCAACGCTTCAAGATAGATTTCAGGCTCAGGTTTTTTCGCACCGATGACGGCGCTGTCGACGACAAATTCAAAATACCGTCCTAGGCCGTGCGCCTCAAGCACCTGCTGTGGCCAACCGGGCAGAAAGAAATTCGAGACCACCGCTAAACGTGCCACTTTCGACCAGTGCTCAAGCATTTCTTGCACGCGAGGCGTCAAGCGCAGAGTCGCTGGATACGTTGCTTCGAACGCTGTCATCATCTGATCAACCAAACGATCGGCAGCCGTCGCATCAACCCCGCCCAGGCGTGACAGCACGGCGTGCAGTCGAACGGCTAGATGCACCTCGCTTTCCGGCCGCCACCAGTTAACGGCACGGGCATCACGGAACGCCTCGCGAAACGCCTCCGCGGTCGGGAAAATGCCTGCTTCTACTGGCAGATGGGCGATGGTTTCAAGGCCATCGATCGTGCCTTGTGAATCAAAATCATCGATCAACGTGTTAAAGCAATCAAAAAAAACCCAGTCCATTCGTTACATCCCCAAGTGCTATAAATTCCGTTGCCACTATTACAAAATAACGCCAGCAACACGGCCCACATACCGAAACATACGCGAACCCCACCGAAGTCGGCCACTCACGCATTCAACGTGTCCATTATCAAACAGTATTAACCCGCCGCATTGGACGCGTCTTGCGCCTTGCCGAATCACACTTTCTGTTGACGCACACTACACAGCGAGGGCGCACTGTATCAAAACAACGGCCACCTTTACCCGACTGCGCTGGACTTAAGCATGTAGCGAGCAGTACATTGAGCGGCTATCAAGATCCCATGTCACATTTTTAGGTAATGTCATTGACAACCCAAGCACTCAATTCCGAGGAACTCGCACGCTACACACGTGAAGGCTACGTTGTACGCGAATCGGTCTTTACGGACGACGAACTCGAGGAACTGCGAGGCGCGATTGAACGGGCGGCAGAGAAGGCCGTGTCACAGGTCGATCAGGGTAAAACTTATATGCTTGACGGAAAGCGCTTTGTCGACATAAATGGCATGACCATTCAGTTTGAACACACGCGTAATAGCGAAACGCCGCGGGTGATAGAACCCGTAGCGGGCCTCGAGCCAAGACTTAACCAGCTATTGCACGACGCTCGGCTGGTGGACCCCATGCGCCAGCTCGTCGGCTCCGATGAAGTCGCCATATGGACGAATAAGTTGAACCTCAAACGTCCCCGCGAGGGCACAGGCTTTGGCTGGCACCAAGACTCACCCTATTGGATTCACAATTGCACCCACGTTGATCAGCTACCTAACGTCATGCTGGCTTTCGATACGGCGACCCTCGACAACGGCTGCTTGCGTGTCATCCCTGGCAGCCATCTCGATGGTTGCCTGCCAGGCACGGACGACGGCACTTCACTGGGTGGATTTTTTACATCCACCGGCCGTTTTGATGTGTCACAGCAGGTGCCACTAACGGTTGACGCTGGCTCATTAATCTTCTTCAGCCCGCACCTTGTACACGGATCCCAACCTAACCGCTCGGACCAACCTCGCCGAGCGATCATTGTTACTTATCAACCCGCGGGTCAGCCGACACTGAAAACGGGCGAAATATTAAACGTTTAGTGCCACCTATTACCAAGGCTCTGACCGCTGCGCGACCTAACCTGTTACCAAAGAGATACCGTTAATGAACGCAATTGTGGATTCGATTTCCGCTTCAACGCCGACTTCAGCAATCGACCTGACGGCACTGCTGTACATGTTTTTCTTGTGGACTTGCTATGCCATCTACGCCAAGCGCAGAGCACGCCAGGGTCGCTTCTCGTCACTATCGCATTCAATGCGCATACTCCGCGAGCGCTGGGTAAGGCAATTGCTGCAGCGTGATATCCGTGTCACAGATGCCTCACTACTGGCCAGCCAAGAGCGGGTGGTCGGATTTTTTGCATCAGCAACCATGATCATCCTCGCCGCTGTTTTTACCGCACTATCAGCCAGCAGCCAGATCGCTGACATTGCGAACCACTTGCCTTTTGCCCAACAGCAAAGCACCTCGCAAGTACAACTCAAGTTACTGGTTATTGCTCTCGTACTGGTCTACGCGTTTTTTATAATTACCTGGAGTCTTCGCCAATATGGCTTTGCCGCGGTCATGATGGGCAGCGCGCCGACCCCTAACGAAACCATCGAAGATACTGACAAAGAACGTTTTATTCACGCCATGGCCCAACTCATGGATACCGCGGGTCATGACAATAACAAAGGGCTAAGGGCCTACTATTTTTGTCTCGCGATGGTGTTCTGGTTGATACACCCCTACCTTTACATGCTGATGAGTAGCGTCACTGTGCTGGTACTGGCCCAGCGCGAATTCAACTCCAAGGCTGTCAAAAGACTTGAAAGCGCAATCTAGCTAGGCTGTACCGTGCAGCGCTACAAACTACCGCGATGCGCCGCCTCAAGTATCACCTGATACTGCTGAGGCGTAAATGTTACGGGGTTAGAACTCGCAGCAGGATCAACAGCGGCCATCGAACCTATTTCCTCAGGAAATCGTTCAATATCGATAATCGTGGCCAGACTATGGGGAATACCAATCTCGGTTCGTAATGCCAGCACCCAATCCATAAACGCATCAAAATTTGGCGCAAGCTCTAGACACCGAGCCAACCGAATAATCGGCTTTTGAATAACTTTGTAATTAGCTTTCAATACATAGGGCATAAGAATGGCGTTTAGCATGCCATGATGCGCGTCATAGACTGCGCCCAACGGATGAGCAAGAGCGTGCATCGCTCCGAGGCCCCGCTGGAATGCCGTCGCACCCATGGTTGAAGCGACTAACATCTGTTGCCGAGATTCAATATTTGCACCATCAGCCACGACTTGAGGCAGATACGTCTTAACGAGACTAATACCCTCCATCGCGATGGCCTCTGCCATAGGGTGATAATACGTCGAACAGTAGGCTTCGAGGCAGTGCGAGAGCGCGTCCATACCCGTTGCCGCAGTTAACCCTGACGGCAAGCCCGTCGTCAGTTCCGGGTCCAAAATGACGTGTTCCGGGAGCATACGCGGGTGGAAGATAATCACCTTGCGTTGTTCGGTTTCGTTGACAATAAGTGCCGCTCTGCCTACTTCAGAGCCTGTACCGGCAGTTGTCGGGATCGCAATAACTGGCACTACATGCTGCGGATCTACGCGCTGCCAGTTGTCTCCGACATCCTCAAGGTCCCAGAGCTGGCAGCTCTGACGGGCGATTATCGCAATCGCTTTAGCCGCATCCAAACCACTGCCACCACCCATGGCAATGATACTGTCATGACCTCCGGCTAAAAATGCAGCAACGCCGTCAGCCACATTGGTACCCGTGGGGTTTGGCTTGATCTGCGAAAAACAGTCAATCGACAATCCCGCGTTGCGGCATTGGTCAATAATATCGGTAACCATCGCCAACTTAGCCAAGCCGGGGTCGGTAACCAGTAATGGCTTGCGCATGCCAGACGCTAGGCAAAGCGCCGGCAACTCTGCCACACGACCCGCGCCCGCCCGAATTTGGGTCGGGTAATTCCAGTTAACCTGCATGTTCATCATCTCTCCCGACTCACAATTATCACAGACCTACGCCTAATTCACTCGCACCACGGCAACAGCCTAACGTTTTTTCGAACGTCAATACGGTCGTGTTAAATGGCGCAAATCGACCAGCAATGATGAATATTCTGGCGTCGCTTAAAATCTGCAGGGATGGTCTCGGCACTGATATTCCTGGCATGGAACAGCGACTGTAGGTCTTCATCAAGCTTGAAGTTTCGCATGTTGGTCGAAAAATAGAGGGTGCCTTGTGGCGCCAACAAGGCCATGGCCTGACGAATCAAAACGCCATGATCAACCTGTACATCGAAGGTCTGAACCATACGCTTGGAGTTTGAGAATGTCGGCGGGTCAAGGAAGATCACATCATAGCGCTTGGCAGTTTTGGCGCGCACCAACCATTGTAAACAATCTGCCTGAACCAACTCGTGAGCGTCTTCGCTTATCTCGTTGAGGGCGAAATTACGTCGCGCCCAATCAAGATAGGTCTGTGACATATCAACCGTGGTTGATGATAGTGCACCACCTAGCGCTGCCTGCACTGTCACTGCCCCCGTGTAGGCGAACAAATTCAGCAAGGTCTTGCCTTCAATTTCTTGACTAATACGCTGGCGAATAGGACGGTGATCAAGAAACAACCCCGTATCCAGATAGTCCTCGAAATTGACCCAGAACCGACCCTCGCCCTCTGCTACTTGGTGAAATCGACGTTCAGACGCCAATCGCTCGTACTGTTTCTCACCTCGCTGACGGGCCCGAGTTTTATAGAACAGGTGATCATCATCGGAACCCAACACCTGCTGGACCACCGTCAACAGCTCACTGGTGCGCAGTTTCGCTTTTTCAGCATCAATGCTCTGCGGCGCAGCATATTCCTGCACGCAGACCCACTGTTCTGACGCGATACGGTCACTGGCTCCCGTGGCCTTAGCCCAAGGCGTTTGTTGTTTGGTTGCACTACTTTGCGATGCCTCGCCGACCGCCGGCGAAGCCCGGTAAATATCAATAGCGGCGGCGTAATCGGGCAAATCAGCATCATACACGCGGTAACAGGAGATCGAATCACGTCGTACCCAACGAGACAATTGTTTGAGGTTTTTTTCCAACCGATTCTTAAACATTAACGCCTGGTCTGAAAGGTCCTCTGGTCGCGCTCGTCGCGGCAAGCGGGCATCGCGGTAGAACTGCCCCTCTTCGATTGAAAAGTGGATAAGCTTGCAAGCGATGGCGCCGTTATAAAGGGTGTGCAATTTACCCGCACGAATACCCAGATGCTTACCCAGCGCCTGGTCCTCGGTAAAGACGGCAGCATTCCAGCCTTTCAAGTTTGACCGTAGCATTCTTCCCAGCGCTCGGTAGATACCCGGCAGCTCATCCGTCTCGGCCAAACGCCGGCCATAGGGCGGATTAGTCAACAACAAACCGCGTGGCGGAAAATCATGACGGAAATCAGCCACATCTTGGAAAGCAAAGCTGATGTGATCGGCCAGCCCGGCACGGTGGGCATTTTCGCGCGCCAAGTCTAGCACTCGGCGATCGTTATCGAATGCCAGAATCGTCGGCATCCGCGTAAGACCATGTTCGCGGCGCTGTTCTGCCTCGGCCAACAGACTTGTCCACAGCTCGGCGTCGTGTTGTCGCCATCCTAAAAATCCAAAATAGTCTCGACCCAACCCCGGCGCCATATCTGCTGCCAACATCGCCGCTTCAATCGCCAATGTGCCAGATCCACACATAGGGTCGACAAATGCACCACGCTCTTCCACCATCTCTGGCCAGCGCGCGCGCAATAATAGTGCCGCCGCTAAGTTCTCTTTGAGCGGCGCTTGACCGGCCTGCAATCGATAGTTGCGCTGATGCAAACTGCTACCAGATAAGTCCAAATAAAGCGCCGCCTGATCTCGATGCAGGTAGCAATTAACTCGCACGTCAGGCCTGTCAACATCAACGTTCGGGCGCTCACCGTGCGATTCAGCGAACGTATCAACGATGGCATCTTTAATTTTCAGCGCCGCGTAATGCGAGTGAGTAATCACTGACGCAGACACGTTGGCATCTACTGCTAATGTCTGATTGACGCTTAAATGCGCGGCCCAATCAATGGCCTTAACACCATTATAAAGCGCCTCGGGTGAATCTGCCGGGAATGTCACCAACGGCAGCAATATACGGTTTGCCAGCCGAGACCATAGACAAGCGCGATAAGCTACTTCTATGGGGCCCTGAAACTGCGCGCCAGCGCGCGTTTCGCTGACGTGGGTCGCGCCCAGTTGCGTCAGCTCTGCAGTTAGCAGGTCTGACATACCTTTTGGTGCCGTGGCGAAATACGAGAGGTTTTCCATCGGCAGATTCTAACACAGCCCGACCCAGACAAGCCTTCACCACGACAGCAATAGCAGGCAAAAAAAACCCCGGCCCTGCATGGCAGGGTCGGGGTAAGGCTTTCGCCAGAGGGAACTTCACAAATCGGGTTTAACCGATACTCATGCCTCGCGGCATTAACACACTCACTACTCACTAAAAAACAGCTTGCTTGCTTGATGGTATAACTTAATGCACTTTGCGGGCCAACTTTGTCTTCGACGACAGACCAAACAGCAGTACCGCGGCTTTTCTTCAGTTAACAAATCACCCGAAGACATCTGCATACGCGCGCAACAGGCAGTTGGCCTACCGCTGGGCTATTCATACAATACGCAGTTCAAGCTGCTGGATATTTCTGCTCCGGTTAGACGTTCCCTCAAAATGCTCATCATTTAGGCTTTTAGGTGAGAAAGTTTATTTATCGCTGCGTTATTTGGGCGCAAATTATATTGCAGCGCACCACTTTGGTAGCGCGCCCAATAACGCACTTTTATAGTGCGCCAGCGGCCCTAGGATCACCAATAAAAGGCAACCTAGGCATCCAGACTCAACACCAACGGGGTTGTCGGTCCTCGACAACCATCAATGAAAGACATCAGCCGTATACCTTTTACTGATTTATCAGGTGCTCACCAATTAATTTAAGGTGCAATCGAAAATACTGATCGAAGAACGCGATAGATGGTACATATCTTGAATAGAAAGATACCAAGGAACTCATTCACGCTGGAACAGCTGTTCATGGAAATGTCTTTAGTAACTGCCACAACGTTAATTGGCGCACTTTTTATAGCAGGCGCTATTGCCGGTCTAACCGCCGGGCTATTTGGCAATGGCGGCGGTTTTGTCGTCGTACCCGCTTTACTTGCGGTCTTTCCGCTCTTTAGTGAGAACTACGCCCAGCATATTTACCTCGCCGTTGGCACTTCCCTTGCCTCCATTATCATTTCTTCCTCTCGCTCGGTGCAGGCGCATATGAAACGTGATGCCGTCGACTTCCAGATATTGCGAGACTGGGCACCTTGGCTTGTGATTGGCGTTGCGATTGGCCTGTATATCGCATCCTTAGTAGATGGATCCAACTTGATTTTGATGTTTGCTGTTGGCGTTCTGTTCTATTCCTTCTACTTCTTGTTCCCGCAGCTTTTTGCCAAGCAAACAGGTTTCTCAATGCCTACCGGGGCTGGCCGGGGTCTACTCGCAACATTTTTAGGCGGTTTTTCATCCTTGCTCGGTATCGGCGGCGGCACGATCACAGTGGTAACCATGGTGATGTGCGACCGTAAGGTCCACCAAGCTGTCGCCACCGCCGCAGGCGTTGGCTTTATTATTTCCGTACCCGGCACCATCGGCTTTGCTTATCTTGGTTGGCAAACGGCAGACCTACCCATCGGTTCATTTGGCTATGTCAACTTACCTGCCCTAGCTGCCATTTCCTTGATGTCGATTATCACGGCGCCTATAGGTGCAGGGTGGGCGCACAATCTCAACGAGATTCATTTGAAACGAATTTTTGGTCTCTACTTATTGGGCGTTTCGTCCACCATGTTTTATAAGACACTAACGACTTTTTAACGCACCTTTGCAACCATCAATCCTATGCATCAAGCATTCACGATAAGGAGACACCACCATGGCTAACGAACTATCAAGACGCGGGTTTCTGCGAGGCTCGGCACTGGTTACCAGCGCCGTTGCCGGCAGTTCACTCATGGCATTCAACGGCGCCAGCGCCAGCAGCGCCATGGCCACTACGATGCCTGCTCCGCTGTATGGCCCCGCCCCAGGAATTGCAAAACTCAACGCTAACGAGAATCCGTTCGGACCCAGCAAGGGAGCCATTGCGGCGATGACCGCAGCATCAACCAAAGGGGCCTACTACATCAGTGAATCCGTGCCCCGATTGATCTCGATGATTGCTGAGCGCCACGGCGTTCCTGAAAGCTACATCAGCCTCAGCTCTGGATCGAGCGGCGTACTGACTTATCTGGCCGTCGCCAAAGCCAAGACTGGCAAAATCCTCGGCCCAGACCTGTTCTGGGACACAACATCGAGAGCCGCCATACGCCAGGGTGGGGAACTGGTTTATATGGAAAAAACTGAGGACTTGTCCGTTGACTTGAAAGCTATGGCGGCCGCGATTACTCCCGATGTCGCTATGGTGCAGATCTGCAACCCAAACAACCCAACAGGTATGGTTGTCGATTCAGCTGAGCTCAAAGCCTTTTGTAAGTCAGCGTCCAAAAAAGCGACTATCCTCGTTGATGAAGCCTACAACGAACTCACCGACGATCCCGAAGCAAATTCGATGGTCTCTTTGATCAAGGAAGGCTACGACGTGGTCGTCGCCCGCACTTTCTCCAAAATATATGGCCTCGCCGGCATGCGTGTTGGCTATATGATTGCATCAGAGAAAACCACTGCGATGGCTAACGAGTATAGCCTCGGTAATTATGCAATGAATCAAGCCGGCGTTGCCGGCGCTGTTGCCAGCTACAACGATTTTGCCTTCTTAAAGCATTCGAAAGAAAAGATTATGGAAGGCAGAGAAATGATCATGTCTGCAATAAAGAGCAACGGCCTTACTGCTGCTCCGTCCCAGGCAAGCTTTGTGTTCGTTAATCTGGGCAAACTCAACGCCGAAACATTTAGGCAGAAAATGGCGGCTGAGAACATTTTGATTCGTGGCATCTACCGTGATTACACACACTGGTCACGCGTAAGCACGGGGCTTATCCCGGACGTTCAAAAATACGTCACCGCCTTACCGAAGGTGTTGGATGCGATGAACGCTTAGTGACTAATGAGCGCACCTGTCTTGCTGCTGGCAGGCAGGCGTGCTTTTTTGTTAAACAATTACCCTAAGTAACCGATGATTTGATTTGAAACCTGGCGTTTTGGTGGGTTCCCGCAGCAACCAACTCGGCAAGACACGACACTGCGTCCCAGACGTCAACATAGCGGTTGTAAAGCGAGCTAAACCCGAAACGAAGAATGTCAGGCGCACGGAAGTCAGCCACGATACCTTCAGCAATTAACGCCTGCACCATGCTATAGCCGTCAGAATGTCGGTAACACACCTGACTGCCACGCGCATTGTCCTCTGAAGGACTAATAAGAATTAAGCTCTGCAAGGAATTCGACTGGCTTACGAGCTCAATGAACCAGCGAGATAACTGTTGCGACTTATGCCTTACCGCTAGCAGGTCAATATCGCGCCACATATCCAATGCAGCATCGAGTGCACTCAAACCCAACACCGATGGCGTACCACATAAAAATCGCAAAACACCCGAACCAGGCGAATAATCAGCATCAAAATCAAAGGGTGCTGCATGCCCCATCCAGCCAGTCAGGGGCTGCATGGCCTGATCTTGATGACGCGTAGCAACATACAGAAATGCCGGCGCACCAGGCCCACCATTAAGAAACTTGTAGCCGCACCCAACCGCCAAATCGACGCCCCAATCGTCTAGATATACGGGCATAGCCCCTGCACTATGTGCCAGGTCCCAAAGCACTAATGCGCCGCGGGCGTGCGCCGCGCGGGTAATAGCAGCGACGTCGTGACGCCGGCCGGTGCGAAAATTCACCTCGGTGAGCATTACTACACACGTGTCATCGTCAATGCTCTGCAGCAATTGCGCCTCGTCAACCTGCTTCAAACGACAATGCTTGTCGCCGACAAGCCGTGATAGCCCCTGCGCCATATAAAGGTCTGTCGGGAAATTATCGGTCTGTGAAACGATGGTGTGACGACCGGGATTAAGCTGCAGCGCGGCAGCTAGCAGTTTAAACAAATTGACTGAGATCGAGTCAGCACAGACTACCTGGCCCGCTGCAGCGCCAATAATGGGGGCGATTTTCTCACCGACGCTGACGGGCATGTCTATCCAGTGCTTGTTCCAGCCACGAATCAAGTCCTCACCCCATTGCGACGTCACTGTTGTGCCGAGGCGCTCAACCACACAGTGAGGCAACGCTCCCAAAGAGTTCCCATCAAAATAGATAAGATTGTCAGGCATCGCGAAGTCATGTCGATGAGCCCGTAACGGATCAGCGACATCCAGCTCAATGCAATCCTGACGCGTCAACATGCCTTCATTTTTTCCATCATACTTTGCTCATTCGAAGCTTTCTGGTGAAGGCTTGCCGATAAACGCGCCCCGCTACGCGTTATCAACAACAGGAAAAGTTGCCAAAGATAGTATCAGGCGCCGGACTCAGCCTGCGCATCCTTAACCGCGCGGAAACGCGCCTTAATGATCTCGGCACTGGCCTTCAAGTCAACCATCGGCGGTAGGTAGCCCGCGGGGTCTTTTTCTAAGCGATGCACCGCCTTCGGATCCCAATCTGCTAACTCTGGCACCCAGCGCTTGATGTATTGCGCCCGAGAATCAAACTTGAGTTGCTGCCGCCAAGGATTAAATACGCGAAAATATGGCTGTGCGTCAGCACCCGTGGACGCAGCCCACTGCCAGCTACCGTTGTTCACACAGGGATCAAAATCCACCAAATACTGCTTAAAAAATGCTTCGCCCCAGCGCCAGTCAAGATGGAGGTTCTTGACGAGAAAGGAAGCCACCACCATACGTACCCGGTTATGCATGTAGCCCGTGCTAGTCAGTTCCCGCATACCCGCGTCGACGATAGGAAAGCCGGTCTGACCTGCACACCATTGCTCGAACTTGGATTGATCACGATCCCAGACCACCGCATCATAAACACCCCGAAAAGCATGGCCGAAAACCCGCGGCCGATAGTAGGCAATATGCGTATAGAAATCTCGCCAGTAGAGTTGTCGCAGCATTGGGTGCTGCTCACCCAGAGCCGCCGTAATACTCTGGTAGGCTTCTCGAATAGAGCAGGTACCGAATCTAAGGTGAGCGGAGAGACGGCTAGTGCCTTGCATGGCAGGAAAATCACGCTCGTTAGCGTAGTTCTCCAACGGCGCCAGATTTCCCAATACCTGCAATGCGCCAGTGCGACCCGAGGTAAACACGGAGCCTGTCATTGTCGGCGCGACGGGCAACTGCGCCTTCACTGACGATGCCACCGACAATGGCTCAGCAGACAGGTTAGTCGGTAGTTGCGACTGGGGTGGCGCAACAAATAACTGGCGAGCGCGATTATAGAACGGCGTAAATACTGCGTAATGCCCGCCATCACCCTTATAGACCTGCTCAGGTTCGTTTAGTAACGCATCGCTTATGGTGTGGAAACCCGCCCCATGGCTATTGCACACTGCAGCTAACGCCTCGTCGCGGCGGCGACTCAGGGGCGTGTAATCGCGATTCACGTAGACATTATCGATCTCGCCTGCCGCCAATATCTCAGCCAGCAGTTGGGTCGGCTTACCCACTAGAATATTCAACCGAGAACCCAAGGCCTGAAGCTGTCGGTCAAGATCGGCTAAGCTCTCGTGTAGAAAGGCCAGCCGAAAATTGTTTTGCTCGCAGCGCGCGAGCAGTGACTCATCGAATATGAAACACGGCGTCACCCGGTCTGATCCGCGGGCGGCCTCAAGCAACCCGGTGTTATCGAAAACCCTGAGGTCTCGTCGAAAAATAAACAGACTTTGCGTCATACAACATCACTTTTTATGGGCCACTATTGCGGCGGACTCTATACGACAGGCTTACGCCACGTAAACAAGCGCGGATCATTATATATCGCGTATCGGGCGGCGTATGTCGCGAGGCCAGACTGGCATTGCAACCTGACCCACAATAAACCTATTCTTGCGCACCGAGTGGGTCGTTTTGCCCCCACCAACACCTGCGCCACAATGGAAATATGCCATGCCTAGCCCCGCTATCATAACTCACCCAGACAACATCACACCCGCATGGCTGACACAAGTATTCCAACACGCAGGGCTCGACGTACGGGTAGACGATATAGAGGCTGCGCCTGTCGGCACCGGACAAGTGGGCGAGAATGTCCGTTTCAAGCTGGCCGGCAGCGGAACGCCCGCCTCAGTGATCGGCAAGTTTGCCGCGCTGGACCCCAAGAGCAAGCAAACTGGCATTGATATGCAGACTTATATTCGAGAAGTGTTTTTTTATAAAGCACTCGGCCCTGATGTGGACATTCAAACACCAAAAATACTATTTGCCGACGCCAATCAAGAGACCCACGACTTTGTCATTATTATGGAAGACCTCGCGCCAGGAGAACAAGGCGACCAGCTAGCCGGCTGCAGCATAGACCAAGCCGCCATGGCACTGGAGCAACTCGCAAAGTTGCAGGGGCCAAGATGGGGTGATCGTAGCCTTAAACCCTCCGAGTTACTCAGCGATAGTCTCGCGGCTGACGGTACCGTCGGTAAACAGCATTTCTACCAAACGCTTGAACCAGCGTTTATGCAACGCTATCACGCCGACCTTGAGCCAGACCACGTCGGGCTGGTTAATCTTGTCGGGGAGCGCCTGATTGATAGCAATCGCTTGTACGAAGGCCCCGGCGTACTAAGTCACGGCGACTACCGACTCGACAACATGATGTTTGGCGGCCCCTATCCGCTGGCCGTGGTTGATTGGCAGACAATCTCGCTGAACTGCCCGCTACTCGATGTTAGCTACTGCCTAGGCACTTCGTTGGCACCCGAACTACGACTCAAAGAAGAACAACAATTGATCAAACATTACCTAGGGGTGCTGAAGTCTTACCGGATCAACCTAGATTTCAACGAAGCCTTTCGTTACTACCGCAATTATTCGCCGGCAGGGTTAGTGATGGCCGTTATTGCTGCCACTATCGTCGATGAAACACCACGCGGCAATGACATGTTCATGGCCATGGCAGCACGCAGTTGCCAGATGTGCCTGGAGCTTGACTGGGCAAAACTAACGGCTCGTCGACAATAGCCTATCGCTTAACGAGGCCTTAATGCGCGCCCGCCAACCCGTAGCGCTAGACGCACGACTCGCTTGCGGTTCATTAAAAACCAGCGTCTGGCTAAACGCCTTAGACATGGTATTTCGAAGCAGTGTCGTGCTTTCCTCTACACTCATGCCCGCCGTTAAGTAAACCGGGTCAAGAATAGAGGCAACCACGGGCCCCGGAGTAATTTCGCGCGCGCCCTTTGGTCGCAGCTCACGCAGACCTTTGAGAACCACCGGCACTACGGGCACGCCTAGAGCACGCGCCAACAAACTAACTCCGTGACGAAATTCACCCAGCTCACTGGACGTAGAACGGGTCCCTTCCGGAAAGATACAGATGTTATGACCATTGACCAGCAACCAACGCGCGTAGTCTAGGGTTTTCGATCCACCGCCGCGCACAATCGGGAAGTTGCCCATCACCAGAGACTGATACCATGGCTGTAAGATCAGCTTCCTTTTACCTTTGACAAACCAACGATCAGCTGCGGCGCCAAAGAAGAAATTGTCTTTTAGTCGATCAGGCAGAGCAGCCATAATGACTGGCGTGTCCATATGGCTCTGGTGGTTGGCAATAAAAATTGCTGGTCCATGCAAACCATCTAGCCGTTCACGACCAATGATGTGTAATGGCTGACAATACTGATCAGTCCACCGGGTGTATTCTCTATGTCGGCAGGCGCGTCTGAGCAGACGCGCCCAGCCCGTCACTTGCCGGGGATTGGGGCCACTCTGCATTTTTGGCTGCACTTCAGCCGTCGCTTCTTGCACGACTGCACTACGTTGCTTCGATGCTGTATCCACTATCCTGCTCCTGAATATTCAATGTCGTCGCCTCGCTGGAAGTGATGTGGCGCAATCCTTGAATGGCGTGCTCGCATCAACTCATCAACCTTCACCACTGTCGTTAATGAGCAAAGTTGATGCCAACCAATGAATCGTCAATGAAAAGGCCTATTTGGCAGAAAAAATAACCAATTGGCACACGCAACGCTGCGTTGACTTAACGCGCCGGTGGCGTGGTTGCATCATTGTGAAGCAGGAATTACAGCAGCCGCCAACGATGGGCTATCGTCAAAGAGAAACTTGGTAGCAGCGCAGCACGAAATCAGCCTGCGTGGCTAATTGATGCGGTAATAACGTTTCAGCATCGTGCCGGCGACTCCAGGTAAATGGCGTCATATCCAGCAGCGCCTTAATCAGATCAGGTTCGCTGAGTAGCAACGGAAACTGCAGACGACGCTCTTCAATACACACAAAACCTTCAGGCACCGGTGGAGAAGCGTGTTCGCGGGGCACGCTATAAATATCCGCTTTGAGCTCGAACAAATGACGCGGCCCGGGATAGACCACTAACAACTTACCCTGAGGCGCTAGCACGCGGCGCACTTCAAGACTGTCGCCAGGGGCAAATATTCGGGTCATCACGTCTACTTCTGAGGCTTGCACAGGCACGTGAAAATTACTCGCCACAACGAAAGCTAACGCGGGATATTGGCGAGAGGCAACGCGCAAAGCCATGCGTGAAATATCAACGCCAGCGACCTGCACTGGACTCAGCCCATTTGAATCTGGTTTCGAGAACCGTCTTTTCGACGCTAAGGTCTTAGCAAACTGATGCGTGTAGTAACCCTCACCGCAACCACAGTCGAGGAGTCTCACAGCGGCAAGATCACTGGTCTGTTCATCCAGCATATCAGACATCGCGAGTGCCAAAGGCTGGTAATAACCCGCACCTAAAAAGCGCTGGCGTGCGTTTATCATCTCGCTTGAATCACCGGGGTCACGGCTCGCCTTGTGATTAGCGGGTAACAAGTTAATGTAACCTTGGCGAGCCCGGTCAAACTGGTGACCCTGCCTGCAAACAGCGCCGCCCTCAGCAAGCGCTAGATCGTCGCTACATACCGGACAGCGCCAACGCATCTAAACGGCTGGTTTGCTGTCGGTCGACGCCATAGTGCCGATATAACGAAACCTCGGCACATTTTCACTGCCCACCACCACGGTCTCTAAAAACATCGCCAGTGGCCTGACCCACCAACTGAAATCGCCATAAAGACACCGATAAACCACGAGTTCGGCCTCAGTCTCGCTGTGTCGCGCGACCTCAAACACCTCATACTCTTGGCCTTTGTAATGTTGGTATAGCCCTGGCGTGATAGCCTTGGTAGTGCTCATTTTCAACCGCCTGTGCCTGTGTTGTTACAGCTACTCACACTGAGCTCAGGCTTATATCACATTACCGAGTAACACGGCACCGCAAAGCGCGGCAAGGGCGCTAACCCAAAAATTCTGCGCGGAGTGTCTTGTCGGTTTTGAAGGTGCCACCCAAGGACATCGTAGAGGTCTCGGAACCCGCATCACGGATTCCACGGGCCTTGACACAGTAATGCGTAGCCTCAATCGCGACAGCGACATTTTGAGTGCCGAGCAGCGTCTGCAGCGCTAGCATGATCTGCTGATTGAGGCGCTCTTGGATTTGTGGACGCTGCGCAAAGAAATTGACAATGCGATTGATTTTCGACAGGCCAATAATCTTATCACCAGGAATATATGCCACTTTCGCTTTGCCATCGATGGTAACGAAATGATGCTCACAGGTACTCACCAAAGATATACCCGAGACCTTCACCATCTCTTCGACCGCCATTTTATTATCAATCACCGAGATCGACGGAAAACTACTGTAATCAAGTCCACCAAAAACCTCGTCGACATACATCTTTGCGATCCGATGCGGTGTCTCTGCCAGGCTGTCGTCGGTCAAGTCCAAGCCTAGTGTGTCTAATACTTGCGTCATGGAATGGCGAATGCGCGCGTACTTCTCGTTGCGACTCAAACCGTTTTCAATCATCGGGGTTTCCAGCCCGCGCGCCACTAGTGCGGCACGCACGATCTCTGCCTCGGCAGATACCAGCTTTCCCTGAACAAAGTTTTTCTCTGCGATCAATGCATTCATTTTTATCTTCCCAGATCGGACAACTCGCTAATCTATTGAATTGCCAATACGTATGCTCCACTCGAATGGATGTTTGCTTGCTATCGATAGCCCACGTCTGTCGAGAACTTTCCTAACCACTGCTGCATGAGACCCGTGCCGCCCTCGCGTGCGATGAATGGCGCTTATACATCCGCAAACTCTAGCGTTACGTATTGTTTGTATTTTAAATTTGTCACCAACGGAGAATTATCGTGGATCACACTGCCCGGAGAGTCACCATTGCCCTTAGCGTTCTTTTAAAAACACGCCCGGTCATCAAGACCTTGCGACTACGTAGCCTCGCGCCCAATTTATATTTAGTCGAGGTACAACTCCAGAGCGAATTCCTAACGGTAACCGACGACCACGGCAAGAACCTCGCTTACACCAGCCCGCTCGAGGCTAAACGCCCTTTCAAATCGCTAGCTGTTGATACTGCCGTACTTATCCACACCAGCAGCTATGACGAAATGATTGGCCAGACTATCGGTCAGGGCAACCAATTAGAGACCCGTATTAGCCTGCCTGTCGATGATTATTCTTAGCAGAACGTTGCCGTATAATCACCAACAGTAGCGAAATCATTCGGTGATAGCGACTGCCAATCTTCGCGCCAATGCACGAGCACTTAGATAAGCAGCCTCAACACCACGACCACTTTCCACGAAGTCGCAGCACCAGTCGCCACAGAGCGCCAATTGTTGGCCCGGGAACTCCATATATGGCTGCCCAAGTGCCTCACGCACTTGCGCATAGCGCCATCGATGAATGCTCACTTGGTGAGGTCCAGGCCCCAGCGCCAGAGGTCCGAGCAGTTCCTTGACGACCTCGAGCAGCTGCTGTTGAACTTCTGCCGCGGGTACATCGAGATGGTCTGCTGCCCAAGCCCCCGTTGTCTGCGCCATAAATGCAGGCGAGCCTCCGCGCCCCGGGCGAGCTCGGTCGAAAATTAACCACTTAAGCGGGCTATTCTTCACTGATGCGACATCAAAACTGCGACGCTGGTTTGTTCTACTCCCCGGCGGGTTAGCCACCATCGCGTAGTCTTCTGGTAGCGCAATCATCAGACTAAAACACGGATCGTATTGCACGTTCTGCAAGCAACTGGCGTCAATGCCTTCGGGCAGCAACCGTTGCGCCTGTTCCGCGGGGGCAGTGATGACGACCCAGTCGAAAGAACCCAGCGTTTCGCCTTGCTGCGTACCAAGCTGCCAGCTTCCTGGAACACCTGAAACCTGCCCTACTTCAACGCCACGAACTACCTTCAGGTCTGCCGCGATAGCTTTCGCCAGACTGTTCATCTGCGGCACGCCGGTGTAGTGTGGTTCGTACCAGATACGTCGATAGGCTTTTTCACCGAGTGACAGCGTAACGACTTGGGGACGCCAGTCAGCTATCTGACCCGCAGCTAAAAACCCTTGCAGAAAGGCCACGAAATCTGGATCTCGGGCGGTAAAAAAGGGCACGCCATGGTCAAAACTGTGGGTCTCGGACCGACGGGTCGACATACGCCCGCCCATGCCGCGGGATTTATCAAAGATCGTCACCTGCACGCCCGGCAGCGCGTCCAGCGCCTTAGCCACCACCACACCCGCAAGACCCGCACCAATCACCGCTACTGTCGTCATTTACACCCCAACTTTTTGTCCTCGCTTTTACCACGCCCTGTGAGCGCGCCTCCAAGAGGCGATTTTACGCCACACTGATACAGCAAGATCATTGCGGCCGCCTAATGACAGAAAATAATTACCCATCCGGCTAGCGCATGCCAGACACATCTTTGCCATAATGGGTTAAAAAATGCGTCACCCGACAAGAAAATCCTCAAGGATGCGAGACATGAGCCAGATTCAGATCACCCCTATCAGCGGTGCATTGGGCGCCGAGGTCACCGGCGTCGATCTCGGCGCGCCCTTAAACGACATAGAACAGGCCCAAATCGAAGCGGCGTTCCATGAGTATTTGGTGCTATGTTTTCGTGACCAGCACTTGAATCCCCAAAGTCTACTGGCGCTTACTAAACGCCTAGGTGGTGTTGGCGAAACGCCCTACTTAACTGGATTACGCGACTGCCCCGATGTAGTACCCATCATCAAAGAAGCGACGGAGAAGTCTACGGCGACCTTTGGCGCGGGCTGGCACACTGACTTCACCTTTCAGCAAAACCCGCCATCCAGGACCTTGCTGTATGCGGTGGACGTGCCTGACGTTGGTGGAGACACGCTTTATGCAAATTTATACGCCGCCTACGATGCGCTGTCCGCTGGCATGAAGGACTTGTTAGAACATCTGACCGCTACCCATAGCGCAACACGTTCTTATGGACCTGCGGCCAAACTTAAAGACCAATTGGAAAGCATGACCATTAACAATGACACACAAGAGCCAGCCACGATGACGCATCCCGTGGTGCGAACTCATCCCGTCACTGGACGCAAAGCTTTGTGGATCAACCCCGTTTACACCTTACAGTTTACTGGCATGACTCTGGCCGAGAGTGCGCCAATATTGAAATACCTCAACGACCTCGCTGTATCTCCCTCGTTTACATGCCGGGTACGCTGGCATAAGGACTCCTTAACCATGTGGGATAATCGATGCACCCAACATTGTGCCACGGCAGATTATCATGGTCAGCGCCGGGAAATGCTCAGAACCACCGTCGCTGGCGAGCAACCCTTCTAGGCGGAACTGATAGATCATGCAAACATCCGATGTCAACGCCTCAACGGTGCCTGAAAGGGCGTCTCTGGCTTACCGCATTTACAAGTGGTTGGTGATTATTCCGTTCCTTGGGGCCTCGACGACACTGATCGGCATAATCATCACGTGCTTGTCCTATTTGGGCGCTCCCGATTTTGCTTCGCGCGTGTTTGGCTCTCTGTGGGCGCGGCTCAATGTCGGCGTATCACGCGTGAAGCTGAAGGTTGTCGGCCGCGAACATCTTGTTCCACATCAATCTTATGTCATTATCGCTAACCACCAGAGCCTGTTTGATATTTTGTTGCTCTACGGCTTTTTAGAGCTCGACATCAAGTGGGTGATGAAAAAGGAATTGCGCCGGTTGCCCGTACTTGGTTTTGCCTGCGCTGCCATGGGGCATATCCTTATCGACCGCAGCAACACCAGTGCGGCGCTCGCTTGTATTAACAAGGCAAGCGAGCGTATCAAAAATGGTATCTCGGTCGTTTTCTTTCCAGAAGGCACAAGATCACGTAACGCTAACTTGTTGCCCTTCAAGAAAGGTGCATTTCGATTGGCCGTCGAACTCCAATTACCGATCTTGCCGGTGACCATCATCGGCTCCGGGAATATTCTGCCCAACGGCGGTCTAAATTTACGTCCTGGCACAGCCAGCCTGATCTTTGGCGCACCGATTTCTACTCGAGGACATTCCAGTGATGACCTGACATCACTCATCGCTATAAGTCGAGACGCCATGTCGAGGCAGCTTGGTCAGGCCACCAAAGAAACAAAAACCACCGCTGAGGCGTCAACCACAGAACCTGCTTAGGGGCCGCGTCTCGAACGCTTGCGGCCGTTGAAGAACCACCGAAAGGCGGTCACAAAATTCGCTATTTTTTCTTTTTATTACTGCGTTTACTTGGCTTGGCGGGCTTTTCTTGGTGTGATTCACGCACCGCCTTAAACGTCTCACGCATGGCTTTCACGCGACTCTCTTTGCGCTGAAATTCATGCGTTTGTTTGGCATCTGCAAAGCTGATGACCGCCGCTTTTGGTGCGATGTCGCTTTGATGTATGTCCTTACTCGTCATGTTAGCTACGCCTTTGAGCACTCTAATCCGTGGTTTACTTTTCTTGTCTACGCTTATACCATGCCTCTCGAACCAGTCCAAGAGGTGGGCTTTTTGTGCCTTACTTGGGTGCAAAGTATTATTTAACTACCGTGGTAAACAAAATATAGCCGTGCTTAGACATTCTGCTGATCGTATTCCCGTCACCCTCATTCTCCTGCTCACACTCGTTGACTTTGCGGTTTATTTTGCCGTAGACAGTCTCTGGCTGCTGGCGGGGTATTTTTTACTCATGTTGATTCCAAAGGGCTGCATTTGTGCCTGGAACCATCATCATCAACATACCAAGACCTTCAAGGCTACGCCTTGGAACCGTTTGCTGGAAATTGCTTATGCACTGCACACAGGTGTCACCACTAACCTGTGGCTGCTGCACCACGTGTTTGGCCATCATCACAACTACCTAGATCAAAACCTCGACCAGAGTCGCTGGAAACGTGAGGATGGCACCATTATGGGTCTCTGGGAATACACGATTATCGTTGCTGGCACTGCCTATCACCGTGGTTACCTCGTGGGTAAAAAACACCCAAAGCACTACCGCACTCATTTAATCTACACCGTTGTTGTCGCCGCATTAGTGCTGGCTTTGTTGGCCTATCGCCCAGCCGCCGCGCTGTTGGTCTTCGTACTCCCCATGATCGCCGGCTTGCTGATTACTGCATGGGCAACTTATGACCATCACGCTGGACTTGACGAGCCTGAAGACCACTTTCTGGCTTCTTACAACAATGTTAACCCGGTGTTCAACCTGATGACCGGTAATCTTGGTTATCACACTGCGCATCACTTCAAGCAAGGCACGCACTGGTCACAGCTTCCCGCGCTGCATGAGCAAATCAAGCACAAGATACCCGCAAATATGTACAAGTCATCATTTTGGGAGATGGCCAATACACCGTGGATCAATCGCCTGCTAGGCACCTCATACTAAACCCGCGGATAACGCGGGTCTGAAGTCAACGGGCCACACGGAACAACACGCGTTCTGAACGTGGCAGTGTATGATCAACCCTCGCTATCCGTTGGGCTATTCTTGCATGACTAAAACACCAAGCTCTACACCAAGCTCTACACCAAGTAATGCACGCCAGTGCTTCGTTTGTGGCCCAGACAACCCTGTCGGCCTACACCTCAATTTTGTGCTTGACGGCGACATCTGTCGCGGCCGATTCACCCCGGCAGAAACGCATTGCGGCTTTGATGGCATTACCCATGGGGGCATTATTTTCAGCGCACTAGACGATGTGATGGCGAACTGGATTGTTCTACAGGGTATGCAGGCATTTACCGCGAAAGTTGATTTGCGCTATAAGAGCTCGCTGCCCACAGGCACGCCTGTGACACTGGAAGGCCGATGCCTAAAAGCTAGGGGGCGATTAATGCAGATGCAGGGTCGTATGCTGCGTGCCGACAATGGTGAGGTCGTCGCCGAATGTGACGCCAGCTTCATGAAAGCTGATGTGGCACCTAACTAGGCACGCCACGTAAGCTCACAGGTTCAACGCGCTTTGCGCTCAAACCATATCTCGCGACAGTCCGGCCTTCTGCTCACACTTTCTAAGCGGTTTTTTTAATCGGTTTTTTAATCGGAATCGGCAACAATCATATCGGCCAGCAACCCTATAGAAACCGCGTATTTATTCGCGCAATTATAGCTCAGTATGGTTCTGAAATTCTTTCCTACCAAATAACCTACGGTCTCACCGGCTTGCGGGACAACCATCGCGTATTTCCGGCCTGAGACTCGCGGGTCAGCGGCTTGTTCAACGGCCGGAACAATGCCTTTAGCGGACCAGTCCACAAGGCTAAGAGGACGAGTATGGTGGCGTAGTGCACGACAGCCGGGCGTAACAGACATTGGCATTAATTTGCTGAATTCCACTGGCTCCGCGATGCTCACCGACATACCCCAAGACTCGCCAGCCTGCCATTTATTCTCGCTTAGATAATATGCGATCGATGCCCACACGTCGGCCGTGTTGGACCATATGTTTTTCTTGCCGTCACCGTCAAAGTCTTGCGCGAAATTCAAAAAACTCGACGGCATGAATTGATTCTGCCCCATCGCGCCAGCCCAACCACCGACGAATTCGTCCAGCGGCACATGCCCCTCGTCGAGCACCTGCAGGGCCGCCATCAACTCTCGCGTAAAAAATGCACTGCGCCGCGGGTCATGGGCTAATGTTGCCAGTGACCGGATAATAGAGAAATTACCTTGCAGGCGACCGAAGTTCGATTCTAAGGCCCAAAACGCGATCAGGTAAGGGGCATCAATCTGGTAACGTTCGGCAATGCGTTCGAGCAACGCCTGATTTTCCTTGTAATGTACGCGCGCAGCCTTGGCCCGTGCGGGTGTGACGCGACCCTGCAGATATTGCTCAAACGTCTGAACAAACTCTGGCTGTCTACTGTCAGCACGCAAGACTCGCTGGTCAGGCTCCACACCGACAAAAGCCGCATCTACCGTCGCGGCGCTAATACCTTGTGCTATGGCCTGCTCGCGAATGTCTACCAACCACAATGCGAAGGCCTTTGGCTGTGCCCCAGGCTCGGCAGCGGTCGCAAAGCTTGCCAAGCCCCCCAGCAGCAGACTGACACATAACGTAAGCGTCGCCCTGACGCCCACTCGCCGATGAACCCATGCTGCTTCGATGATGACCATGCTGCTTCCCTCATAGGATCCGACCCTAATGCATCTACGTATGCAGTGGCATGAATTGTTAACCACCAAATTTAAGTATTCTAAAGGATGTCTGCCACCATAACGAGGTGTGTTGGACCATCCTTATGATAAGCTTACTAAATTTTTTTGGAGCTGCGTAACCACACCATGCCTGACGCCTATCCCAACGCTAGCCTAAAACGGCGTTTCGCCGCTATTTTGTATGACTTCTTCCTTGTTTTTGCGCTCTGGGCAATCACAGGCTCTCTGCTTCAAGCAGCCTTCGGCGGAGGAACGCCCGTCGACGGCCAATTGCCCGACCAGCAACCGCTTGCCAGCTATTGGGTGCAATTGATTTGCTACCTAGAAATACTGGGATTTTACACCTACTTTTGGTGCGTCAAAGGGCAGACTTTAGGTATGCAGGTCTGGAAGATACGCGCTGTCAGTAACGCCGGCGAAGGCCTGACTGTGATGCAGGCGCTAACGCGATTCGGTTTTGCCACGTTAGCGATGGCGCCTGCCGCTCTCGGATTATTCTGGGCGTTGTTTAACAAAGACCGTTTAGCATTGCACGATAGCTGGTCTAGGACCCGCGTGGTATATCTTGGCAGCAAGCCTTACGCGTCCGAAAAAATCCAGTAATAAACCCATCAGCTCCTCACACTCAAGCAGATGACACGCGCCTAACTGGCGCGTCGCAGCAGAAAATAACCGACAAAAAAACACATTAAGATGGGAATTAACACCGCAATAATGGGCGCAAACCCAAACACCAAACTCGCCGGCGACAACAAATCCTGAACGAACTTAAACAAAATACCAATCACCAATCCGGTGACCACGCGCACGCCCATTGTCGACTCACGCAGCGGGCCAAAAATGAAAGAAATCGCGACAAAAACTAAACCAATAGTCGCCAGCGGCTGCAACACCTTATTCCAAAAACCCAGCTGAAACTTGAGGCTATTGAGTCCCTGCTTGCTCATATAGTTAATTTTTGCCCTGAGCTCGCCGATCGACATTTTATCGGGCTCTACCAAATTCTCCGTCTCGAGCAAATTAGGTGCCAGCTCCGTGTCCCAACGGCGACTTGTCAACTGCTCGGTATGCGTGCCCGTGCTGGCAAGATCAGTGATAACCACGTCTTCTAATAGCCAATACTTTTCATCTTGACGAACATCATGATAAACGCCGCGTACCGCCTGCAGTGTCTGCACGAGTCGTTGGTTCTTATCAAACGCATAATGACTGATGCCTGTCAGGACACCAGACTGATCAACCTCATCAAAGTGCATAAAAACATTACCTTCGCGGTACCAAAGACCCTCTGTGGGCGCCACCTGGTTTTCCATCGACAGGGCGCGGGCCCTGTCATTTCTCGCCATTCGCTCGATATCTGGCAATATAAACTCACCCACATAGAGCCCGATGAAGATCAAAACTAACGTCGGTTTCATGGCATTTAACAAAATCGACCAGGTGGAAATGCCCGCCGCTCGCATAACAATGAGTTCACTGTTGTTTGCCAGCAAACCCAGTCCGGTGAGACAGCCTATGAGCGCAGCGTACGGAATAGTCTCGTAAAACATCCGCGGCGCACTAAACAGCGTGTACTGGATCACATTGACCAATCGATAGTTGTTACGAATATCCTCAACTTGCTCGAGGAACGTGAAGATCATTAGAATGCCCAGCAGCCCTACAATGGCCAACAACATCATCTGGGCAATAGTTTGTACCACATACAAGTCTAGGCGCTTCATGAAGCGCCCTGTCGCTTTATAGCTAGCCCGTTAACAAACACTGACACGCAGGCGGGCCAATAGTCCCTAAAGCGTGTATTATCTGTACAACAACCCGATTTGTATTTTGGAGATTTCATGCAGTTTAGTGTCCGCTCAATTAACCCATCAAAAGCCAAGCATCATTGCCTAATTGTCGGTCTGTATGCAAACAGCCAGCTTTCCGAGACAGCAGCCCTGTTAGACCAAACAAGTAAAGGCTATCTTTCTCGCATCTTGAAACGCGGCGACATCACCGGTAAGACCGGCGAGACATTACTCATTCAGGATCTGCCCAACGTTACGGTCCCCAGAGTACTGCTGGTTGGCTTGGGTAACAAGGCCACCAGCAACGCTCCCGACTATATCAAGATAGTGACTGCCGCTATCGGCGCCCTGCGCAAGACCCAGTCTGAAAATGCCCTGTGCTGCTTGCTTGAAGCGGAAGCCGGCAACGAATCCTTGTATTGGAAAGCCCGCCGCCTAGTGGAGGTGTTTGAAGCTGGCGTTTATCAGTTTACTCGCATGAAAGGCACCGGGTTCGTCAACAGCTCAAAACTCAGCCAGATCGACTTTATTGTTAATGAGCCTGCCAATAAAAGAATCGTTAAACACGCGATCAAGGATGGCAACGCTGTGGCCAAGGGTATCGCCTTTGCTAAGGACCTAGGCAACACACCCGGCAATATTTGCACGCCGACCTTTCTCGCTAAGGCTGCTATGCAGCTGGCAAAACGCTTTCCCACGCTGACCACCACGGTGATGGAAGAAGCCGAAATGAAAAAGCTCGGCATGGGCAGTCTGCTTTCTGTCAGCCAGGGTAGCGCCCAGCCAGCTAAGCTGGTCGTTATGCGCCATAAAGGCGGCAAACTTAAGGATGCACCGCACATTATTGTTGGCAAAGGCATCACCTTCGACACGGGCGGCATCAGCCTCAAGCCAGGCGCTGGCATGGGCGAGATGATTTATGACATGTGCGGTGCGGCTTCTGTACTCGGCACCATGCAGACTATCTCAGAGCTGAACCTGCCTATAAACATCATTGGCGTTGTCGTTGCTGCTGAAAACATGCCATCCGGCACCGCTTCGCGCCCGGGTGATATCGTTAAGACCATGTCTGGTCAAACCGTCGAGATTCTCAATACCGATGCTGAGGGGCGTCTCGTGCTGTGCGACGCATTGACCTACATTGACAAATTTAATCCGGCGACAGTGATCGATATCGCAACGCTCACAGGTGCCGCAGTAGTTGCCTTGGGCGCTCACCCTAGTGCCATGTATGCCAATGACGAAGATGTTGCACAGCGGTTGCAGGCTGCCGGCGAAGAAACCCGAGACAGGATCTGGCGGATGCCCCTCTGGGATGAATACCAGTCACAGATCGACAGTAATCATGCCGATATGCAGAACATTGGCGGCAAAGAAGCAGGCAGTATCACCGCCGCCTGCTTCCTTGCACGCTTCACCAAGAAATACCGCTGGGCACACTTAGATACAGCCGGCACTGCTTGGAAGTCCGGCGGTCCCGACAAGGGCGCCACTGGACGGCCAGTGAATCTGCTGTGTCAGTACCTGATGGACCAGGCACAGGGCTAGTCTGCCAATGACCAAGATAGATTTCTATCAGATTGATAGTGATGAACCGACACTCATGTTTGCTTGTCGGCTCATCACGCAGATCTACCGCTTAGGCATGCCGATACACATTCATACGTTGGATGAGCAACAATCTTCTGAGCTTGACGATCTGCTCTGGCGATGGCGACCTGAGGCCTTTGTGCCGCACGGTTTATACGCCAGTGGTGAGGATGTACCGATTAAGATAAGTCACCGCGACGATCCCAAGGACCACAGACAGGTCTTAATCAACCTTTCCGGTAAAGTACCGGAATTTTTCAGCCGCTTTGAGCGCGTCGCAGAAATTGTCCCGCTGGCCGAGACCCAACGTCAGACGGCACGTGACAGTTACCGTTTTTATCAAGAACGAGGCTACCCGCTAGAATATCATGCAATCAAAGCGCCAAAGACATCGACAGACCATGGCTGATAACCCCAAAGACAAACCCTCCGGACAAGGCTTTGATAAGCTTGGCGCTGACAATCTTCGCGCTGACAAGCCTGAACAAATTCCGCTGCTAGAAGATGTTATTTTTACGCCTCACTACAAATCCCCTGCTGCCACCGACCGCCCCCTGCTAGTCAATCACGTAGACGATGGACAGCATCAGTTTGAACCACGCACAACAGAGCTGTTTCCCCAGATCTTGGTGCTGAATGGCGCTTTCGAAACAGCCAAACAGCAAGCTGATATCGAACAAATAGCGGGCCTACTTGTCAGCACCCATCCTGTCGCCGTTATTCGTAAACTGCGCGATGAACTCAGCTTGCTGCTTGATGATCTTGAGGCTCCCGCGCTCTCAACAAACCGCGACGATCAACCTCCGCCCTGAGCACCATTGAATTATCGGCGCCAGACTCGCCCCATCGGGCAATCACGCGTGTATACTTGAGCATTTTTCAACCTTACTCGTCAGTCGACGGGCCCACCAAGATGCAGATGCCATGAACAAATATCAACCGCAAGACCTTGAGCAACGCTGGTATCAACGCTGGGAAGCTAATGATTACTTTGCGCCTCGTGGTGACGGCACTCCTTTTGCCATCATGATTCCACCGCCGAATGTCACCGGCACTTTGCACATGGGCCACGCCTTCCAGCACAGCCTTGTCGATGCCATTGTGCGCTACAGGCGCATGAAGGGTGATCGCACCTTGTGGCAAATGGGCACCGATCATGCCGGCATATCAACCCAGATACTCGTCACGGAGCAATTAGCAGCGCAGGGCATTCGCCCGTCTGACTTGGGTCGCGAGAAGTTTCTCGAGAAAGTATGGGAATGGAAAGCCCAGTCCGGCGGCAAAATATCACAGCAGTTGCGGCGCCTCGGCGCCTCACTGAATTGGAAGACCGAACGCTTCACCCTCGACGCAGGCTTATCTGATGCCGTACTTGAGGTGTTTGTTAGGCTGCATCAGGATGGCCTGATCTATCGAGGAAAACGTCTGGTTAACTGGGATCCCGTCCTCAAGACGTCTATATCTGATCTTGAAGTGGAGTCTGTCGAAGAGCAGGGTCATCTTTGGCATCTACGTTACCCGCTATTAGATAAACCCGGTGAGTTTTTAGTGATTGCGACGACTCGCCCGGAGACCCTGCTGGGTGACTCAGCCGTCGCTGTACACCCTGACGACGAGCGCTACAAGCACCTGCTGGGACAACACATTGCACTGCCCCTGACCGACCGTTTGATCCCCATTATTAGCGATCAATATGTTGATGTTGAGTTCGGCACTGGCTGCGTGAAAATTACGCCTGCCCATGATTTCAACGACTATGACGTGGGCAAGCGTCATGACTTACCCATCATCAACATTCTTAATGATGACGCGACCCTCAACGATGAAGTGCCGGAACCCTATCGCGGCCTGGATCGCTATGCAGCACGCAAACAGATTATTAAGGACCTTGAAGCCCTGGACCTGATCGAGAAAATCGAGGATCACAACATGGCAGTGCCTCGTGGCGAAAAATCCGGCGTAGTCATCGAGCCTTACATGAGCGACCAGTGGTACGTCAAAATTCAGCCGCTGGCAGACCCTGCTATAGAAGCAGTGGAAAACGGCAGTATTGAATTCATGCCACGCAATACCGAGAATACTTATTATGCGTGGATGCGCAATATTCAAGACTGGTGCGTAAGTCGCCAGCAATGGTGGGGGCACCGTATTCCAGCATGGTATGACCCTGAGGGTAACGTCTATGTGGGTCGCTCTGAAGCAGAGGTACGCGACACCCATAAACTGGGTGAGGATCTCATTCTGGCCCAAGACGAAGATGTTTTGGACACGTGGTTTTCATCAGCCTTGTGGACCTTCTCTACGCTCGGTTGGCCCGAAAAAACGCAAGACCTTGAGACCTTCCATTCCACGGATCTGATGGTCACCGGCCATGACATCATTACCTTCTGGGTGTCTCGGATGATCATGATGAGCCTGAAGTTCACTGACGAAGTGCCGTTTCACAAAGTCTACATTCACGGCCTCATCACGGACGCCGACGGCCAGAAAATGTCCAAGTCGAAAGGCAATGGCCTAGATCCATTGGATATTGTTGACGGCATCAGCCTTGATGAACTAATCGAAAAGCGCACGGCAAACCTATTGCAGCCAAAGATGGCTAAACGTATCGAAAAAGCCACGCGCAAAGAGTTCCCAGACGGCATCAAAGCCCATGGTACCGACCCATTGCGATTCACATTCTATTCAATCGCATCGACAGCACGTGCCGTAAGGTTTGATATGAATCGTGTGGAAGGCTATCGCAACTTCTGCAACAAACTATGGAATGCCGCAAACTTCGTCTTTATGAATACCGAGGGTGAGTCTATCGACGGACCCATGGAACTAAGCGTTGTCGATCACTGGATTCTTTCAGAGTTTCAACACACCGCCGCTGCTGTGAACATGGCCATGGAAACCTATCGTTTCGATTTGGCTGCCAAAGCTATTTATGAATTTGTCTGGGATGAACTTTGCGACTGGTATCTGGAACTCAGCAAACCGATTCTGTTGGCAACGGATATGAGCGAGGCCGCCAGACGTGGCGCCCGGCACACACTATTAACGGTACTAGAACAGACACTGCGTCTGGCGCACCCGTTCATTCCATTCATGACAGAGGAGATCTGGCAGCAAGTGCCCATCTCGATTCGCGGTAACAGCGAGACCATCATGCTGGAAGCCTTCCCTGAAGCAAACACAGACTTGATCAACAAGCAGGCAGAGGATGATATCCGTTGGATAAAAGCGATCGTCACCGGCATCCGAAACATCCGTGGCGAGATGGACATCTCATTTGCAAAACCTATACCGGTACTTTTCGCTAACGGCAGCGATCAGGACAAAGGCAGGCTGGACGCTTATCGACCACTACTGACATTCCTGATTAAGCCAGAACGTCTTGATTGGCATGAGGCCGGCAATGAGACGCCGGTTTCGGCAACACAGTTAGTCGGCGAAATGCAGTTGCTTGTGCCCATGAGCGGCCTTATTGACAAGGACGCAGAAATTACGCGATTGGATAAAGAAATTGACAAGAAGTTAACTGAAGTCAGTCGTGCAGAAAGTAAAATAAACAATCCAAGCTTTGTTGAGCGAGCACCTGCAGACGTGGTGCAGAAAGAAAAGGATAAGATGCTGGATCTCGGCTCCGCAATTCAGCAGTTACAAGAACAAAAGAAACGTATCGTTAGCTTATAGCCTTTTTCTCGCCTCCCCTTTGGTGACGATAGCCAATAGGGAGGATCCTAACCGCGCTAACGCCTGCATTGCCCTGCTATTGACTCGCTAAAGTAATATCACGACTGGATCGAGTGTCGTGGGCATTTTCATTTTCACAGATTTGCTTGCCACGTGTTTTTGACCTCGATAAGCCGCCGTTTACTTTTTCTGTCAACAAAAAATACCATCGTATTCTGTACCAAATTGCCCTAGAAGCGCCGCTTAAATTCTGCCATGTTTGTCTAGCTTGACAAAAAATCAAGACAATAGGACGTCAAGCGGTGACAGTAACAAGACTATTGCGACAACGAGTGATGATGGAGCGTGTGATGTCAAACCGACAGCTAGGTACAGTTAAATGGTTCAATGATGCAAAAGGCTTTGGGTTCATTGAAAGGCCAGAAGGCGAAGATGTATTTGTCCACTTCAGGTCAATACGAGGCGAGGGTTACAGAACATTAAAGCAAGGGGCGCAAGTAGAGTTCAGCATTACTGAAACCGATAAAGGCTATCAGGCCGAGGATGTTGCTGAAGCCGAAACTGAAGCCTAGAAACTGCTGACAATGGCATTAGAACGGGTCGTCTGATCAAACAATAGCCAGCTAAACGATTTCTTGGTCAACAAACCCCTTTACCCGCCGGTCACAACAAAGACTATCGTCCTATTAAGTATCACCCGCGCTGACGTTGAACCTAGCGCGGGTAAACGCTTACCTCATAGAGACAGCACTACTTTGCCCAGCGTTTTGTCAGACGCGACCAAATCATGCGCAGCCGCAACGTCCTGAATAGGAAATACCGTATCAACTATTGGTTTGATATCGCCGCTAATCAGCTTAGGCCAGACCCGCTCTTCCAATTGATTCATCACTGTGGCTTTTTCGTCAACAGGTCGCGCGCGCAGCGTTGACCCGATAACCCGCAGTCTTTTCATCATCATCAGCGCCAGCTCAATTTCGGCCTTACTACCGCCCATCAAACCTATCAACACCAACCGCCCGTTCATACCCAACAATTTCAGATTATCTTGCAGGTAACTACCGCCCACTGGATCTAATATCACATCGATACCGCCGTCGCCGGCAAATACGGTGGCATCTTGCAGGAACCCACCCGTATTACGATTACTACCCGCACTAGCACCAAGTTCGATGCAGGCTTTAATCTTCTCATCACTACCCGCAGTGATAAAGCAGGGGTTATCGAACGCCTTACACAACTGTATACCTGCCGTACCGACACCACTTGCACCGGCGTGTAAGACAACTTTCTCACCGGGTTGCAGCGCCGCCTCAATAAATAAATTTAACCAGGCCGTCGCAAACACCTCGGGCAATGCCGCTGCCTGCTCAAAGCTTAACCCAGCTGGTATTGGTAAAACGCTACCATGGGGTGCTGTCGCATACTCAGCGTAGCCACCGCCACTTAACAGGGCGCACACCTGATCACCTATTTTCCATCGTGATACGCCCGCACCCACGGCGGCCACTTCACCGGCACACTCTAATCCCAAAATTGAACTGGCACCGGCGGGTGGCGGATAGGCTCCACGGCGCTGCATTAAATCAGCGCGATTGATCGCCGTGGCACGCACCCGAATTAATACATCGCCGGCAGCCACGTGTGGTTGCTCGGTGTCTGCCCAACTCATACTCGAATCACTGTTGACGATCACTGCTTTCATTATGTTCTCCATTGGGTGAGCAAGTATCCACCTGCGTCAGGTGGCGATAGTTTTAATAGTGGGGGGGCGGCGGTTCCGGCTGCTGGCTACCGGTTTGGGCGTCCAGCGTTCGCACTTCGTTACCGAGCAGCTTTACCTGTCGCTGCAACGTCATAATCTGCTGCTGCTGGCTAATCAGGGCTTCATCCAGCTTGTGGATAACCTCTTCCTGAAAAGCCAACTTCATTTCCAAATGGGTAAACCGTTCATCACTCATGGTTTCAATACTCTGGATATCTTCTAATATTTCAGTCGGACTTTTACACCCTGTTGGTGTAACCACTGTTTGAGACCGCTGACGGTGTACTCACCAAAATGCAGCATTGATGCCACCAAAGCCGCATCGGCCTTGCCTTCCGTCAACACCTCAAGCAGATGTTCTGGCTTACCAGCACCGCCGGAAGCAATCACTGGGATCGACACCGCTTCTGCAATCATACGTGTCAGATTGATCTCATACCCCTGTTTGGTGCCGTCGGCGTCAATAGAGTTGACGACTAGCTCGCCAGCACCCAGCGCTTCGCCGCGCAGGGCCCACGCTAAGGCATCGAGTCCAGTAGGCGTACGCCCGCCGTTAATCACCACTTCATAACCACTGGGCAAGCGCAAACTCTTTGCTACCTTGAGAATGTCTATCGAGAGCACAATATTCTGGCTACCGATGGCAAACGCGCATTCTTGGATAAGCTCAGGTCGCTGCACCGCAGCCGAGTTCACATTGATTTTTTCAGCCCCTGCCCACAGTAGCTTATTGGCGTCTGCGACGGTGCGTATACCGCCACCGACGGAAAATGGAATATAGACTTGCTCGGCAACAGCCTCGACGACATCTAACATGATATCGCGCTTGTCACTGGACGCCGTAATATCATAGAAAACTAACTCGTCTAGGCCGTCTTCGTAGTATTCCCGGGCGCGCGCAACAGGGTCTCCAATATCACGGGTATCAACAAACTTGACGCTTTTTGCGAGCTTGCCTTCTCGAACGTCCAAACAGGCGATAATTCGTTTACTTAACATGGCTAAACACTCCCATCCCAGTGACCAAATTCAGCGAGAATCGATAGCCCTTTCTCACCGCTTTTCTCCAGATGGAACTGAGTCGCAAATAGATTGTCGCGACCGAGCATAGAGCAAAACTGTCCGCCATAATCCGTTGTGCCATAAATATCGTTCGCACTAGCAGGCCGCGCGTAATAGGAATGCACAAAATAAAATTCATCACCCGACTGGAGCTTTTTCAGCAATGGATGAGGCTTGACGAACTCGACCTCATTCCAACCAATATGGGGCACCTTGAGCGCCTTGTCAGGTAGATCAAATTTCTGCACCACGCCTTCAACCAAGCCGAGGCAGTCGCGCTGACCCTCCGCGGAATAATCCAGAACGATCTGACTGCCGAGACAGATACCCAGCATCGGTTTTCCCGTTTTGAAAAAACCTTTAATAGCCTCGTCGAGTCCACGCTCGCGCAATGTATCGACAGCACTTTCCGCTGAACCAACACCCGGGAAAATTAGGCGATCAGCGGCCATCACATCCGCAGGGTCGGCACTGATACGTGCAGTGATACCAACGTGGTCGCAGGCCCTGAGCACGCTGCGCAAATTTCCAGCGTCATAATCGACGATGATCAACATTTTCATTAACCCCTGATTCAGCAGCGCGCAGTATAGGCGATCCCCGAAGAGAATTCTCATCAGCAGTTGCAATCATCGACTAGACGAATGATTGAGCCTTGCCACTCGGCCTGCTATCTATCCCGTCCCGCTATCTGTATTATACGTGTAATACAAAACAAACCACGGTTACCTCATGAAACTTAATATCGATGCCTCCAGCGCCGTTCCAGTCTTCCAGCAAATCATCGACCAGATCCATTTCGCCATCAACACCGGCGAACTCAAACCAGAGGACCGGTTGCCTAGCATCCGGAGCCTTGCAGCCGACGCTGATATCGCCGCGAACACGGTTGCCAAGGCATTCCGTCAGCTTGAGTTTCGGGAGCTAATCAGCGCCAGGGATCGCTCGGGCTTTGTCGTTAATGCGTCGACCAACAGCAGTCGCTACCAGTCGCGCGGCGTTAGCGCCGACAAGAATGAGGTGCACCAAGTTGTCGATCATCTCGACGCTGGCGTGATGCCCGGTGCATTCTGCAAGATCACCGAGGACTATTTAAGTGGCGATCCGGAAAAATGCAACGTGATTCATGCGGACGGCGCAGGTACGAAATCTATTTTAGGGTATTTGCAATACAAGGAGAGCGGCGATCCTGAGGTCTTTCATGGTATCGCCCAAGACAGCATTGTTATGAATCTAGACGACCTGCTGTGCGTTGGTGTCAGTAACCGAATCCTGATCTCCAATACGATCAACCGCAATGCCTTAAATTGCCCTGGGGAGGTCGTGTCAGCCCTGATTGAAGGCAGCGAACAATTCTTAGCCCAATTGCGAGACAATGGCGTCAACATTTACTCAGGTGGTGGTGAGACCGCAGACGTCGGCGATCTGACGGGCACACTCGTCGTGGACTCTTGCGCCGTTGCCATCATGAGGAAGGTCGATGTTATTCAGAATGCTTTCACCCCCGGGCTCGCCATTGTGGGGTTGTCCTCAACTGGTCAAGCGAGTTACGAGTCGTGCCCAAACAGCGGCATGGGCAGCAATGGCCTGACGAGCGCTCGGCACGATATGTTGTGCCACTATTACGCAGAGAACTACCCAGAAACATTCGATCCTAATCTTCCCAATGCGCTAACCTATTGCGGTCCTTATCGTCTTGAAGATCAGCTACCAATGAGTGACATGCGCGTCGGCGAGGCTATCCTCAGCCCTACCCGCAGTTATGCGCCCGTCATTTACAAAGCCATGGCAATGCTCGGCAGTGAGATCAAAGGCCTTATTCATTGCTCTGGCGGCGCCCAGACCAAGTGCCTTAAATTTGGCAGCGACGTTCACTTTGTCAAAGATAACTTGTTCCCTACACCGCCACTGTTTGCCGCTATTCAGCAGGCCTCAGGGACGGATTGGCGGGAGATGTACAAGGTTTTCAATATGGGACACAGGATGGAAGTCTATTTGCCACCCGCTAGGGTCGATGAGATGATCGATATTGCCCGTAGTTTTGGCATTGAGGCGCAACAGATCGGCTTTACCCAGCACGCTGAGGGAAACCAGCTATCGCTAACTGATCACGGCGGAACCCGCCACGAGTATCGATAAGACACGCTACCCTGCCTTCGCAAATTAGGCATCAGCATGGCCCACAGCAACTGTTTGGTTTATTGTAGGTATTAGCTGTTAGTGGCAGTGATTGGCGACAACAAATCACCTATCTGTTACTCAGCTCTCGGTGTTTAGCGCGTTATATTTAGGAAAGGTGAGATAATGATCGGATTTGAGGATTGCCTGAGGATACTCGTCGAGAAAGAGGGTTCTGACCTGTACTACAGCACAGGCGCGCCGCCCAGTGCAAAGCTCTTTGGCACGCTGAACAAACTCACCGACGTCGCTATGAAACCCGGTGAAATCGCAGTGCTTGCTCACGACATCATGAACGATGCCCAGCGACAGCAATTTGCGGCGAACCCCGAAATGAACTTGGCGATGTCACGGTCAGGGCTAGGCCGTTTTCGAGTCAATATCTTTAAGCAGCGTAATGAAGTTTCCATGGTTATCAGACGCCTCGGAAATACCTTGCCTAATCATAAAGACCTAGGTCTGCCGCCCGTTCTACCTAAACTTATCATGTCGAAACTCGGTTTAGTTTTGTTCGTTGGCGGCACCGGCTCAGGTAAGTCGACATCACTGGCGGCGCTGATCGACTATCGCAATCAAAACTCCAAAGGCCATATCATAACCATCGAAGACCCGGTGGAATTCACCCACCCGCATAAGAATTGTATCGTCAATCAGCGCGAGATCGGGGCAGATACACAATCATTCCAAGAGGCCCTGGCCAATACTCTGCGACAGGCTCCTGACGTCATACTCATTGGCGAGATTCGCCATCAAGAGACCATGGAACATGCACTGGCGTTTGCCGAGACCGGCCACTTATGCCTGTCCACATTGCATGCTAACAATGCCAACCAGGCACTGGATCGCATCATCAACTTTTTCCCGGATGAGCGCCACAAACAGCTACTTCAAGATTTGTCGCTAAATATGCGCGGTATTATCTCGCAGCGCCTGATCCCCACAATCGACGGCAAACGCGCCGCTGCCATCGAAGTCTTGCTCGGCACGCCACGCGCCGCCGATTTAATCTCCAAGGGTGATGTCTCTTCGCTTAAAGAACTGATGGAAAAATCCGCAGAGCAAGGCATGCAAACCTTTGATATGGCGCTGTTCAAGCTCTACAAGCAGGGCAAAATCAGCCTCGAGGAAGCCCTCAAGAATGCTGATTCGAAGAATAACCTGCGCTTGAAGATCACACTTGACGAACGCCCAAGCACGCAAAAAGAGCAAACAGCAGCACCGGTCGTCAAGAAAAAACTCTTTGTTGAGGAAGAAAAACCGGCCCCTGCCGCCGTCAAACCAAGCGATGGATTGTCCGGTCTGTCACTCACCCCTATGGATGAAGGGGAAGAATCATAGGTTATTTCGATAGCGCAGCAGACAGTAACTGATAGAAATTGGTGACGATAGGGAGTGAGTAGGTCGATTTACGCGCGACAAATCGCACCGGCCGGCTCAGACCTTGATCACCCAAATTCAGCATAATAGCTTCAGGCACATTTAGTGTCCGCGCAACGCCTATGGGCACAAGACCGTGACCAAACCCCGCCAGCGCCATCTGGGCAACACTGAAGAATGATTCAAGCGCGACTTCACGGTGAATACGCAAACGTTTGACCTCGTCTCGAAAGGACCGCCACGCACCTGAGTAGTCCTCAATGGTAATAACGGGTAAGTCGCCTTGCTTTGGCCACACGAGAGGGCCCAACGCTGATGGAATAATCACCATGTCTTCACGCGTCAAAACCTCAGACTGCAGGTCTGTGTCAAGGTTATCAGACCCAGTACAGACCCCCAGCATAAACTCTCCAGAGCGCACCCTGTCTAGCACCACCGGCGTACGATAGGTATGGAAAGCAAAATTTACACCCGGCATTGCTTGTCGGATGGCAAAGAAAACACCCGGTCCCCAGGAAGACAAAATGGCATCAGAAACACCGATGGTTAGTTCTCCGCGACCCGCACTAACATCTTCGACAAACATGTCACGCAGCTCTGACAACACCGGCGCGATCTTGTCCACCAGCTTCTTGCCATGCTGTGTCAGCTCTACCCGCCGGCCCTTTTTTTGTATTAGCTTGCGATCATAGTATTTTTCAAGCGTCGCCAAGCGCTTGCTCACAGCCGACTGCGAGATACGCAGGTCTGTGGCTGCTTCCAGCATGGTACCTGTCCGGGACAGTGCCAGCAGTGTTTCAAGATTCTCTATCATAACGCTCATTCATTCCATATTGGGATATATGATATGCCATCTATTCGCTATAGTCACTGATGCGCCCTGTCGTAGACTCGACACCACTAGTGCACAGAGACGTCTATGGTGTACCTGATGCTTATCACTGCAACGCTCGCCACCAGCTTAGTTTCGGGCATCCTGAGCATGGCAGGCGGTATGATTCTGATGGGCATATTCAGCTTGTTGCTGTCGATACCCGCAGCCATGGTACTGCACGGTGTTGCCCAAACGGTGTCTAATGGCAGTCGTGTCTGGTTATACCGGCAGCACATCTGCTGGTCAATATTGCTGCCTTATAGCATCGGCGCGCTGGCGATACTTGGCTTGTTTAGCTGGGTCAGTTTTGTGCCTGATATCGCCATGGTCTTTTTACTTATCGGCGGCTTGCCGTTCTTATCAATTGGATTACCCGCCAAAATGAACCTTGACGTCAGTCGACCGGGTATCGCCTTAGCGTGCGGTTTACTCGTCACGGGGGTACAAATGCTGGCGGGTGCGTCGGGGCCGGTGCTGGATATGTTTTACGTAAACAGCACACTGAGCCGCCAACAAATACTCGGCACTAAAGCCATTACGCAGACTCTGGGCCACCTCATTAAATGCGGTTATTACGCACTCGTACTCAAACTTGGACTGGCGCTACCGCTGGAAGTATACGCCTGCGTCGTTGTCGCGGCTGTAATGGGTAACTGGCTGGCGAGTCACGTTGTTATGCGCATCAATGATGCAAAATTCAAACGCACGGGGCGCTATGTGATTCTGCTTATCGGGGTCGTCTATATAGGTGCGGGGATCAGCGCGTTACTGTGACAAGACCAGCTTGCTGGGCACCTACTACTCTGCATCTAACCTGGGGACATTTTACACAGCAACATCTAGCATAGATGCGCCGCGCGAACGTGCGCCTCAAGTCAGCCGGCAGAACCGATGCAAGTTCATTGCACCGGCTCATGTGGCTCATCACCTGCGCTATCAGTGAATCGCTAGACCGCCTGCTGCTCGTTCTTTAGAGGCTTGATGACGAACAACAAATCCCCCTCGTTGACTTGTTGGCCACTGGCAATGTTAATGCGGATGATTTCGTATTTAATCCCGGTCTCGTACACTTCGCCTTTGTCGCTGGAGAAAGTGTTCAAATTAACCGGCGTAAACATCTTCATTGCTTCTAGCTGACACAGGGTATGCTCAGCCGCAACAACATCACCAACTAACACAAAATCAGGCTCTGTCGGTGATGGCGTACGATAGAAAATACCGGTGGAAGGTGACAACACTTTTAGCTCATCACTGCCTTCAATCTTGAGCATCTCAAGATCAATACCCAGCCCTTGCGTGCCTGAAGCTTCTTCAACCTCAGCAATTAAGGCTTTCATATCCGTACGCTGCAGAAATTCCGGCAGAAAGGTGGTGTCGTAGATTCCGTCAAGGAAAACCTTGTCGACCAGAATGCGCTTAATCAAACTAATATTTGTGCTAATACCATGAATGGTTACGCGCTGCAGGTAGGCCAGCATCTTCGTCACTGCGTCGTTTCGATCGTTACCATGACAAATAATCTGAATAATAAGGCTGTCATAGAAAGGTGACACGACCTTGCCAGTCCCTGCCATAGAAATCAGCTGAATATGCGGCTCTTGTGGTAACTCGCAAAAGGTTATCTCTCCTGGCGTCGGTGCAAAGGACACATTCCCCTCGGCATCCAGCACAGCTTTCTCGGCATTAACTCGCACTTCCAAGGCATAACCGGTCTCCGGAAATTGCAGGTCTTCGATAGACTCGCCAGAGGCAATCTTGAACTGAGTCTTGACGATATCAACCCCGGTTACCATTTCTGTGACGGGATGCTCAACCTGCAAACGGGTGTTCATCTCCATGAAATAAACCGAATCGTTTGGCACGTCATAAATAAACTCGACCGTGCCTGCCCCTATGTAGTTAACCGCATCAGCGATCTTGTTAGCGTACTCAAGCACGAGTTTTTTCAGATGAGCCGGCAGCATAGTTGAGCCAGACTCTTCCATCAGCTTTTGATTGTTACGCTGTACGCTGCAGTCGCGCAGGCCAATAACCCGGGTATTGCCATGCGTATCACGCAGAATTTGAGCCTCGATATGGCGCAAGGAGGTAACAAACTTTTCAATGTAAAGGTCACCATTACCGAAGGCCCCGCGAGCCTCGCTAGTCACTTGATGGAACAGACCATGCAGCTGCTCAGCACGTCGCACTACCTGAATACCTTTACCGCCACCGCCATGCACTGCCTTGAGCAACACAGGATACCCAACTTGCTCAGCAATTTCGGCTGCACTAGCAGAGGTACCAACAATGCCATGACTGCCTGGCACAACCGGTACATCAATACTCTGAGTGGTGTTGATCGCGTTGGACTTGTTGCCCATGGTTTCCATGCTGGCGACACTGGGTCCAATGAAATTGATAGACCGTTCCCGCACCAGCTTAGCGAAGTTAGGATCTTCTGACAGAAACCCGATACCAGGGTGCAGTGAGTCAACGCCTTCAATCGCAGCAATACTTAGCACACTCAATGCGTTGAGATAGCTTTCATCAGACGTATTGCCACCGATACATACCAGTCTGTGGCGCGCGTCGGCGCGCACCATATCGGCTGGCACAGAATCCATGTCGGGGTCTGATTGAACAAGCACAACTTCGTAGCCAGCATCAATCGCTTTGGTCACAAGCTTTACAGCAGTACAACCACGGGCGTGAACTAGGACACGTTTAATCGGCCGAATCAACTCTGCTTCTGAAGTCTGGCGCTTGACGACTAAAGGCTCAGACGCCTTCAGGGTGCCCGACATAATTCTGTCAACAACCTGCTCAACCGTTTCAGTCGGCAGTGGAATAGCCGGATCAACGCGTCGTAGCTCACGGTCGATATCTTCAGAAAACGGGTGCTTGACGAGGCCGCGCATGGCACCGGGATTAACAGACAGATAATTACTCAGCATACAGTTGTAGGGTAAGTTACGCTCCACAACGGTCTGACCCGCAAATGGCATGCTGGTGCCGGTAAAGTAGTAACTCTGCACCAACGGATGCGTGACAAAACTCGCCTGCGCGCCGCCAGTACAATCACCAAACCCGAACATTATAATGGGTAGGTCATTGTCGCGTACAAACCGCGTTATGCGGTCATTGACCACCGCCATGGTGAACAGTGCAGCTGCACCTTCCTTAGTTTGCATACCGCCCGATGATATAAAGCAGATAACCGGCAGACGTTCGACAGCGCATTCCACCAGCAGTTTACAAAAACGTACGCAGTCTGAGTTATCGATGCTACCCGCCTGAAACGCAACGTTCGACATGACCAACCCAGCGCGGTAACAGCCGGTGTCTGTGGTGAAGTCACCGATACCAGTGATTAAACCTGATGGCCTGATATTGTTCTTTAGTGCCGCTTCAATAGATGGCCGGAAGGTTGGGAATGCAACAGGGTTCGCCGACATCAACGTGGCGTTTAGCTCCTTGAAATTCTTCACGTATCGCTCGACAATTGTTTCGTAGGTTGTGCGGCCGGAGCGTTTCTCTCGCGTCAGCTGCTCATGAAACAGCAAATCGCGATAGGCAATGTTTAGCCGATTCCAAAAATCCTTGCGGCGACCGATACGTACCGGCTCTATCTTTCCCTCATAACGCTTACTGCCTACACGGGTTGCGAAAAACTCAGGTAGTAGCTTCTCAAAAAAGAAACTAACAACAACAAACAACGTGTCAGACTTATCCTTGTGCACGACGCGTATCCATTCCTCGACTGATTTAAGGAATGTACCGCAACGTGAGTGCGATGCTAAGTCACCAATCCAAGCTGCGAAGCCCTTGCTGATTTCCTCTTTCGTTTGTCCGGCGTATATGTCTAGCTCGCTAACTTCGGCCACTGTTTTATCAATGAGTTGCTGAATAAATTCGGCGGGAAGTGCGCGAGACTCGTGCGCCTGACGAGCAACCGACACTAAATCACTAATCAAGTTGTCGTACAGCACACTGAATACAATTAGGTTTTGACACTCGAGCACAAAGTCTTCGCGAATGTCTTCGTCAAGGACGACTTCGAGCAAGGACCTGTCTTGCTCACTGGCGAGGACTGTTTGCTGTGACTTACGTTCGATGTACGACCAGAGACTGTCTTCCAACAACCGGCGATTTAACTGCAGTGAAACGCTTTCGTCAGCCTCGAGTAGTTTTCGCGTGTAATCAGACAAGTTTTCGCCGGCCAACTTATCCTGGTCATAAAGAGAATCGCCCTCAAGTATCAGGTTTAGCTCCGCGACTAACTGACCAACAAGGAAATCGGCGGTCTTGCCCTCTATGTAGTCAAGACCAAAGAGTTTTTTACCTTCAAAACTAAATTTACTTTTCAGGTACCCAACGAATACGTTGTCGGTATCTGACATGGCACCAAGCAGGCCTTTGACATCCTTTATTTCGCGGGCACGCAGAAGATAATCATTGGCCTCAGCGTTGTTGCTGTGATGTATCAACGCGGTCAGGTTATCTTTGGCGCTAGCTTTCCAGCGGTTGTATAAATGCAGCCCTGTCACCAGACACAAATCACGCTTAGCATCGCGGTAATTACGCGTCGGCTCACCAAAAATAAGCTGCGCGAAACGGCCGCGTTCATCGCCAACGACGGCTTTTTTATCCGTGTAGTTTTTCCAAGCTTTACTGAGAACGTCCTCGTACAGTATTTTATCTGGATCCTGCAGCCAACCGAGAAACGCAGCCCGCCGTTCCCGATGTTGACGCTGCGCCAGTTCACCCTCGGGTATTTTCGCATCCGCAAGACGACCGTACTGAGTGGTTGTGGTGCTTTTAATACGGTTACGCAAACTTAAATAACGCAAGTAACGAAGCGCGGTACCGAAGATGTTCGGGTATTCCGTCGGCGACACGCGCAGCTTGAGTGTTGAACTGGTGTTCAGTGCTGACAAATATTCCGAGGGGTTTAAATAGCGCTGAACGTTGCGATGATAGTGCTCGAATATTTCCGGATGCTCACCGACAAAATCGCGCGCCACGTCCTCAATCGACATAATTCCCTGAACGATGACATCCCGCAGATTACCAATGGTGTCTTCTTCACCAGGGTCGTAATCGATGACCCCGTCAATATTGCCTTGCATATACAGCTCATACGAAGACACGCCAACAAACTGCGCGCACTCCTGCCATGACAGATTGTAGCGCCGCACCAAATTCGCCAGCGATTTAGGGTGAATGGTGTTGAACACGCCAGTTCTGACAGACAACAGCAAGTTGCTGGCAGCCAACGGTATCGCACCGCCAGAATAACCTTGGCCTATAATGATTCCTAAGGTTGGAACATCAACATTACATAATTCAGCAATCAATCGGGATATAGAATGGGCCTGATTGTTTGCGTTCGCAGCTTCATAAGGATCTGCACCAGGGGTATCCATAAAAGTGACGATTGGCATCGAGCGCGCCGCAAATTCACCGGCCATTTTTGACGCCAATTCGTGATGCTCCGGACCCCAAACACCCGAAGCGTGAGCACGATTTTGAGCAAGGAGACCGACCTTACGGGTCGTACCGTCAAAATTAAACGCAAGCACGGCGCAATAAAACGGTCCCTTCTCTATGACATTCGTGACAGGCACATTTAATGCAGCAACGACGTCCTTTGCGCCAGGTCTCGTTGATTCTTCCGTCGGCGCTACAGAGGCCGCGATGTACTCATCAACCTCCATACCTTTTAATTGCTCTACCCGGTTCATAATCTGCTTGTCAGTCAGCAGACCCTTAATCACTGATGCTGGTTGGCGCCGAGGAAATAACGAAAAGTCCTGCGCAAGATCTTCGGCGTTCAGGTAAAGCTGGTCAACAGAGGTATGTTCTTGCCCCATAAAATTAGTGTTCCATAGATGCTTCGCTGCCCCAAAGCGGGGCGAGCGAATACCTTATCAATATGAATGTTTAGTGTCGCAGTCGGCACGGCCGTAAAAATAGACCCCATTATCGCTCAAGGGTTCAATCGCACAATGTACAGCAATGCTTGCTTGCAAGCAATAAAATGCGCTTTCTAAGGAAACTTAACCAGTTGATTCTAAAGGGTTTAAAGAATACCCCGCGGGTAGCGCGGGACACACTATATTAAACTTCTAGAACAGGTAATTTACCGATTTTTGAGCGCCATTCTTTCGGCCCGCTAATGTGCACCGATTCACCCTCACAATCTACCGCGACGGTAACGGGCATATCCTCCACCTCAAATTCGTGGATCGCCTCCATCCCCAAATCCTCAAACGCCACAACTCGAGATTTACGAATAGCCCGAGAGACAAGAAATGCCGCGCCACCCACCGCCATGAGGTAGACGGCTTTATGCCGCTTAATGGATTCTATGGCGACCGGACCACGCTCGGCCTTGCCGATCATGCCCAGCAGGCCAGTTTTCTCGAGCATCATGTCAGTAAAACCGTCCATCCGTGTCGCTGTGGTTGGGCCCGCCGGACCAACCACCTCGTTTCTGACCGGATCCACAGGACCCACGTAGTAGATGAAACGCCCTTTCAGATCAACCCCATCGGGTAACCCTTCGCCTGCGGCCATAAGATCTCGGATCCGCTTATGCGCCGCATCTCTACCCGTTAACATCTTGCCGCTAAGCAGCAGGGTCTCGCCGGGCTGCCAGCTGGCGACGTCTTCACGGGTGACCGTATCAAGGTTGACGCGGCGCGAGGTAGGGCCTGCGTCCCATGTGATCTCAGGCCAGTCTTCGAGCTTCGGCACGGGCAGATCGACACTGTCACTACCGTCCAACACAAAATGCACATGCCGGGTCGCGGCGCAATTGGGAATCATCGCCACCGGCAGATTCGCCGCGTGGGTGGGGTAGTCCAAGATTTTGACGTCCAGCACCGTGGTTAATCCACCCAAACCCTGGGCACCAATGCCCAGTGAATTTACCTTGTCAAAAATTTCAAGCCGCAATTCTTCGACTCGGCTAGCAGGACCGCGCGCCAGCAATTCATGAATATCAACGGGGTCCATTAAGGATCGTTTTGCCAACAGCATCGCCTTTTCAGCGGTACCGCCAATACCGATACCCAACATGCCCGGTGGACACCAGCCAGCGCCCATGGTCGGTACCGTGTTCACGACCCAATCAACAATGCTGTCAGCCGGATTGAGCATAACAAGCTTAGACTTCGCCTCAGAGCCGCCCCCCTTGGCCGCGACATGGATATCGACTTTGTTACCGGGTACTAATTCTGTATGAATCACCGCCGGCGTGTTGTCCTTTGTATTAATTCGCTTACCGGCAGGATCGGCAAGCACAGACGCGCGCAACACATTGTCTGGCAACAGGTAAGCGCGCCTGACCCCTTCGTTGATCATGTCCTCGAGCGACTCATCGGTCTCAAAACGGACATTCATTCCCACCGAGATAAAGACATTCACAATGCCCGTGTCTTGGCAGATTGGCCGTTTGCCCTCGGCACACATTCTCGAGTTAATAAGAATTTGCGCCATCGCGTCTTTGGCAGCTCTGGACTCTTCCCGCTCGTACGCCTTATTCATTGCCTGAATGAAGTCTTGCGGGTGGTAATAAGAAATATATTGCAACGCGTCCTGGATACTTTGCACCAGGTCTTCTTTGGTAATGACAGTCATAGTAGATCCTTCAAAATAACGACGCCAGCCGCTAGCCGTACATCAAACGGGTAAGGGACTCAGCAATACAAACAGGCTTGTCGCTACCTTTAAGCTCAACGGTGACTTTGCGCTTAATCTGTAGGGTATTTGGGTTTTTCAGGTCAGCTGCCATAAGGCTGTGACGGGCACGGATAAAAGAATCAACGGGCACTGGCGCTGGGAACCGGACCTTATCTAGCCCGTAGTTAACGCCCATATAAACGCCTTCCAGAGCCTCGGGCTTTTTGGGCGCAATGCTTGCACCCAGGTGTACGATCAAAGACAGCGTTAAAAAACCATGCGCGATCGTGACCTTGTAAGGCGACAGCTGCGCAGACTTCTCGGGATCTATGTGGATGAACTGATGATCCATGGTGGCATCTGCAAAAAGGTTGATACGCGCCTGATCAATTTGAAACCACTCACCGATACCCTCCTCTTCACCCACGTAAGTATTGAATATTGCCAGTGCTGCTTCCGCTTTTGATGTCATCGAGGAGTCCTTTTGTGAAAATGAGCTTACGATTAACAGACCATCTTTAGGGGATCTGCGTACACCTGAACGGGCCTGTAAACAACGGCTAGCGCCAGAATGCTGACCGCTACGCGATCACTTCGCAGGAGCATATCATAAGCATTTTAATTTGAACCGTTGATTTCCAAGTATCCCTAAAATAGGATCAACTTATGAAAAAGCAAATACCCAATCCGGCGCCTCGACGCCTCGACGTGCTCTCAATTTTTATTGGCACCAGTCTCGTTGCCGCCATTGGCGTTCCTTGGTACGGCATTAGTCATGGCTATCACCCCGGCTTATGGCTCACTTTTGTGCTGCTACTGGGCTGGAACGGCCTGTCTATAACGGCTGGCTACCACAGGTTGTGGTCACATAAATCCTTCGAAGCCCACCCCTTGGTGCGGATAATTTTTGCACTTGGCGGTGCTCTTGCGGTGCAAAACACCATTCGCGAATGGTGCGCTGACCACCGCACGCACCATCGTCACACAGACGATCGTGATCTTGACCCATACTCATCGAAAAGAGGCTTGTGGTACTCCCACATCGGCTGGATGTTGCGAGATTACCCGGCGACAGTGAAGGACTACAGCAATATCCGCGATCTCGACGCTGATCCAGTGGTCGCCTGGCAGCACCGTCACTACGCGGCGCTAGCGCTGAGCCTCAACATCGTGATGCCCCTGTTCGTCGGTCTGTTATTCAGCGACCCTGTCGGCGGTCTATTGCTGCTCGGTTTCTTGCGCCTGGTGGTGAGCCATCACACCACTTTTTTCATCAACTCCATCGCGCATGCTTGGGGCACACAACCCTATTCCGACCAGAACTCGTCACGAGACAACCCGATTATCGCACTATTCACTTATGGCGAAGGCTTTCACAACTACCATCACACCTTCCAGTGGGATTATCGCAATGGCATACGCTGGTATCATTTCGACCCGACCAAATGGCTCATTCACACGTTGTCGTGGTGCAACCTGACCAGCAAACTCAAGCGCGTTGCGCCCGAAAAAATTGAACAAAGCCTTGCGCATATGCAACTCCAAAAGGCCACAGCCCGCGTGCTGCAATCACGCCCCAAAAACAAGGAACAATGGCTTAGCTTACTCGATACTGAGTACGAGCAGCTGGTGAAAACATTGAATGATTGGTCCCACTGCCGGCAACAATGGGTAGAACTCAAAACCCAAAATTTTAAACGTCGCTGGGATGAGACAGAATTACATCGCCAGCTGATGGAACTGGAATCCGCGCTGAACTCGCAACGACGCCAATGGCGCATGCTGACCCAGCAGTTTGCCTAAAAGACAGACTTGGGAGACCGCTCGTCAGTCTTCAGGAAGGCCAGCCCTAAAGCAATCCGAGCTCCGGGCATTCGCGCCCCGGGCATTCGCGCCCCGGGCATTCGCGCCCCGGGCATCAAATACAACAATGAGAAGCAAACTTAAAAGAGCCGATTTATGAAAGACGTCTATATTGCTGCCGGTGCACGAACTCCTATGGGTGCTTTTCAAGGCAGTTTGTCCAGCCTAACCGCGGTCCAGTTAGGGTCCACCGCAATCGCCGCTGCATTGAGCAGAGCAGGACTTCAAGGCGACGCAGTTGACGAGGTCATTATGGGCTGCGTACTACCTGGCGGTCTCAAACAAGGTCCTGCCAGGCAGGCCGCCATGAGCGCTGGAATACCCGTGGAGACCGGCGCAACAACGATTAACAAGCTTTGCGGCTCAGGCATGAAGGCGACGATGCTGGCCCATGACCTAATCAAAGCTGGCACCAACGAGATTATGATTGCCGGTGGCATGGAGAGCATGACCAACGCGCCTTACCTGCTCGCAAAGGCCCGTGGAGGTTTCCGTATGGGGCACGGCGAAATACAGGACTGTATGTTTACGGACGGTCTTGAAGATGCCCGCACCGGCCGACTGATGGGCTCATTTGCTCAGGATATGGCAGACCGTTACCAGATGAGTCGCGAGGACATGGACAATTTTGCTATTCAATCATTAACACGTGCTAGAGCGGCGATTGAACAGGGGCACCTGACAGCAGAAACCGCAGCAGTGGTGATCAAAACACGCGCCGGAGAAATCACTATCATCGATGATGAGCAGCCCGGCAAAGCCAACATCGACAAGATCCCAACGCTGCGGCCGGCATTCAGCGCCGACGGCACCGTCACCGCTGCCAACTCAAGCTCCATATCCGATGGCGCATCAGCGCTGGTATTGGCCAGTGGCGAAGCGGTAGCAACTCATCAGTTAACACCCATGGCCAAGATAGTTGGCCACAGCACTAACTCGCGTGATCCATCAGAATTCACTATTGCGCCGATCGGTGCAGTACAGAAGCTACTCGAACGTATTGGCTGGAAAACCGATGATGTGGATTTGTTTGAAATCAATGAAGCTTTCGCCATGGTGACCATGGCGGCGATCAAAGATCTAGGGCTCGATCCCGCCAAAGTCAACATTCATGGGGGCGCCTGCGCCCAGGGACACCCCATTGGTTCGACCGGTTCACGTCTGATCGTCACCCTTATGCATTCCTTACGCCAGCGCGGCCTTAAGCGTGGCGTAGCAGCCCTATGCATTGGCGGCGGTGAAGCGACAGCCGTCGCTATCGAAATGGTGTAATCCAAGCTGCCAGACCTGTAGATTTTACTGGTCTCATCACCGTACAATGATCTCAGATTTATATCACCGACTCATTCCTTGTTCTTATCCGTCATTCAGGAGCTAAAGCTTTGTCCCGCCTCCCAGTAATTGTTGGCTTTGGTGGTATCAACCCCGCGGGCCGAAGCTCCGGACACCATGGCTATCGACGTCTGGTCATTGATCAGCTGGGCGCACAACAAGCCGGCGAGACCTGGCAATCACTCGCCGCGCTGATGGCTCTTGACGGGCCGATAGATGAGGCCAGCCAGCAGTTCATTCGAAACCACACGTTGGTGCGTAAGCTTGAGAACAATCTGTTCGACCCCGCAAATATTTTGGCGCACAAAAGTGCCAGCCTCGGCGCGGCGGCAACAGAGCCCCTGACCTTTGTGCTAAAGCGCAATCAACTGCCCGATACGCTGCCGCCACACTGGCAGGTTAAACCCATTGATGCGGCCAATGTCATGGTAACCACCGGTCAAGACCTAGAGATTATGTTTCCTGACTCGCGTATCTCCAAGGTGAATTCTGGCGGCCAACTACCCACAGGCTTTAATCCTGAAAAGCTTTATCAATCTCGAAACCACCCGCGCGGCCTTCAGTTGACCGTTTATGCCGCATCGGATGCCATCAACTCTTTGGGATTTGATTGGGACCTGATTCGACAAAAGGTTCCTGCTGACCAAATTTCTGTTTATGCCAGTAGCGCTATGGGCCAACTCGATTTCAACGGCGCTGGCGGCATGCTTCAGGCATCCTTAATGGGCAAGCGCGTCAGCTCTAAAAACTGCGCCTTGAGTTTGGCAGAGATGACGGCCGACTTCGTAAATGCTTATATTCTTGGCAGCGTAGGAACAACAGGCGCAAACGTTGGCGCCTGTGCAACCTTCTTGTACAACCTGCGACAAGGCATTCAGGATATCCGGTCCGGCAAATCCAAAGCTGTCATCGTTGGCGCCAGTGAAGCGCCATTAACGCCAGAAGTTATTGAGGGCTATCGCACCATGGGTGCATTGGCAGAAGACGAAGGGCTGCGTAAATTAGATGGTAGTAGCAGCCCCGATCACAACCGCGCTTGCCGGCCCTTTGGTGATAACTGCGGCTTCACCTTGGCGGAAGGGTCACAATTTATTGTCTTGTTTGACGATGAACTGGCGTTAGAGATGGGCGCTCACATTTATGGTTCTGTCGCTGACGTGTTTATTAATGCTGACGGCTTCAAAAAATCCATCCCTGGACCAGGCATTGGCAATTACATCACCGTCGGTAAAGCCCTGGGCGTAGTTCGTTCCATACTCGGCGAGCAAGCCATGCAACGTCGCACGTACATACAGGCCCATGGTACCGGCACACCTCAAAATCGAATCACGGAGTCGCATATCTTCAATGAAATGGCGAAGACATTCGGACTCGAAAAATGGCCTGTTGCTGCCATCAAATCCTACCTCGGGCACTCGTTAGCAACTGCTGCTGGCGACCAAATAGCAGCTTCCCTCGGCGCTTGGGATCACGGCATTATTCCCGGCGTAAAAACCATTGAGCGGATAGCCGATGACGTCCATCATAGTCATCTCGACATCCTGCTTGATCATCACCAATTTGATCCGACCCAGATGGATGCCACATTGATCAATTCAAAGGGCTTTGGCGGCAACAATGCCACCGCCACTCTTTTATCACCTTCTGTGACGCGCAAGATGCTGGAAAAGAAGCATGGTAAGTCGCGGTTGCTAGCACGCGATGAACGCAACGCAGCCGTGGAATCAACTATTCGTCAATACGACGCCGCAACCACCGCGGGCAAAAATGCGTTAATCTACAACTTCGGCGTCGGCGTCATTGAGGGCGCGCAGCTCACCCTCAGCGACCAAGCTATTAACATCCCAGGGTTTACCCAGCCAATCAGCATGGTCGTGCCGAACCCGTACAAGGATATGAGCCCAGATTGAGCCATAGGCTTGCTTAGAAAATCTCTCGTGTCGCGCGGAAACGAATATCCGGCCAACGCTCTTCGGTCAAACTCAAATTGACCCGGGTCGGCGCTAGATAGGTCAAATGGCCGCTGCCATCGATCGCTAGATGCGCTTCTGCTTTGCGTTTGAAATCCGCCAGCATCTTTGCATCATCACACTCAACCCAGCGCGCCGTGTTAACCGAAACAGGCACATAGTTGCAGTCCACCTTGTATTCATCCTTCAGCCGAAACGCCACGACATCAAACTGCAGTACGCCGATGGCGCCGAGAATCAGGTCATTATTGATCAGTGGCATGAATACCTGAGTCGCACCCTCTTCCGATAGTTGCGTCAAACCTTGGCGCAATTGTTTACTTTTTAAGGGGTCACGCAGTTGCACTCGACGGAACATCTCTGGGGCAAAGTGCGGTATCCCCAAAAATTTAAAGTCTTCTCCTTCGGTGAACGTATCGCCAATCTGAATAGTGCCGTGATTGTGCAAACCGATAATGTCCCCTGACCATGCCACCTCCGCCTGGGAGCGCTCGCCAGCGAGAAAGGTCACCGCATCGCCGACCCGAACGTCTTTGCCGAGGCGGGCATTGCGCATTTTCATGCCTTGCTCATACTTACCTGAACAGACCCGCAGAAACGCGATCCGATCACGATGTCTTGGATCCATGTTCGCCTGAATTTTGAAAACAAAGCCAGAGAACTTCGGCTCATGCGCGTCCACTACGCGATTATTAGCTTCGCGCTCTAACGGTGAAGGCGCAAAGTCAATGAAGCCGTCAAGCATTTCCACCACGCCAAAATTACGCAGCGCTGTACCAAAATAAACCGGTGTCAGACGCCCTGCTAAATATTCGTCCAGATCAAAGGGGTGGCTCGCGCCTTTGACCAATTCGATCTCTTCCACTAAATCTGCGTGAATACTGCCGAGGGCTTCAATGGCAGCAGCAGAACTCAAGCCAGCAATAGTCTCTGTTTCGGCGAAGCTTTCACCCTTACCCGACTTGAACAACAGTATTTCATCATTTCTCAGGTGATAAACACCTTTGAAGTTCTGCCCCATCCCGATGGGCCAAGTGATGGGCGCGCATTTAATATTGAGAATATCCTCGACTTCATCTAACAGGTCGATCGGGTCACGGACCTCGCGGTCAAGCTTATTGATGAATGTCAGGATCGGCGTATCACGCAGACGGCAGACGTCCATCAACTTGATCGTGCGCGCCTCTACACCTTTGGCGCCGTCAATAACCATCAATACCGAATCAACCGCTGTCAATGTCCGATAGGTATCCTCCGAAAAATCTTCGTGTCCTGGCGTATCGAGCAAGTTAACAACCTTGTCACGATACGGGAACTGCATGACCGACGTGGTGATCGAGATGCCACGCTGCTTTTCCAGCTCCATCCAATCGGAGGTCGCATAGCGATCAGATTTCTTGGATTTTACCGTGCCGGCAAGCTGAATCGCCTTGCCGTATAACAGCAGCTTTTCAGTGATTGTCGTCTTGCCGGCATCGGGATGCGAGATGATCGCAAACGTTCGCCGCTTGGTAATATTGTCGTTGCTAGGCATGAGAGCTCTACATCGTGTCTGTCTATAGATCTATGTGTAAGATTTACGCATGGAGCTAATCTATTAGGATCTGCGCATAAAGCCTATCTATTAGAGTCTATATATTAGGGTCTATATATTAGGGTCTATTCATTGTCTGCTTTGATCGGCAAAGCGATCGCCATTATACCGATGCAGGCTAGGGATGCTAATTAGTTAGGCCAGCGGCGTATCGCCGGATGCTGTCTGAGGCAGGTGTTTCACCAGTACGAGTGCATCTTCAGACCCCATATAACCCGGGTAGTAATCTTTACGAACGCCGATTTCAGTAAAACCAGCCTTCTCATATAATTTGTAAGCGGCCAGATTTGATGCCCTGACTTCCAAAAAGATGCAGCTACACGCGTGAAACCCCGCGCGTGCGACCATGTGAGATAACAGCAAAGCTCCGTAGCCATGCCCCTGATACTCCGGATTAATACAGATATTCAGCAAATGCGATTCGCCTGCACCTGTGGATAAAATCCCATGCCCGATAACATGATTGGCCACCTCTAGCAGCCAGCACTCGTAACCGGAGTCGATGCAGTCCCTAAAAACCCCTTCGGTCCAAGGGTGCGAATAGGCACGCCGCTCATTATGTTTAACTTTATCAAGCAGATCTACCTGCATGGGCAGCAGCCGATAGGCCTGAGACTTAACCAGCATCTTGCGCCATCCGTTTCACTCGCTCTGTGCCCTGATAGCGATCAGGTGATTCCAGAGCGATTTTTTAGCCTGAATCGCGTCGTCATGGCAGTAATAGTCAACCTCTTTGAGCGGCCACAACCGCTTACCATGAGCCGCGACGGCTGCAGCCGGGTCTGCCGTTGGACCTAACTCGATGCCGCAATAAACAAGCGCTGCAGGGCCAAATACCAACACATCAGATCCGCAGTTCATCACCTTGCTGATCACGACTTGCTTGGCATCCTCTGCCGACTGAGCAATATGCGATGACTTAACCATCGGCCAGCGCAAATCAGTGCGCCGAGGCTCGCAAGGACCGCCCAAGCACCCAATCGCCAAATCAGCTGCAAATCGATTCATCGCCGGCGGCAATCCCTTCGCACTGTAGGGCAACAAGAACAGGCAACTGAGTTTGCGTTTGTCCCGAACAAAATCCAGCAAACACATCAAAAACTCTGGATCAGCAACCACTTGAGATAGTGTTCCGCCGTCATTGGGGCCCGCACTTTTAGCGGTGACCGCGGACGTTTTCTGGGAGGGCGCTGTTGCTGATACAGCTGGTGATTCAGTTGGTAGTGCAAGCGCCCGCCCGGAGGGTGGCATGACCTCTGGCACACTAGCGCGCTTAATCTCCGGCGCCGCGGCTATGGCTTGCTTGCTTGCCGATGGGGCTTGGGCGTCCAGTCGCGACAGGGCCACGCCATCGGCAGCGACATTTTCTCGCAATACCCAGACATCAATACCCATTTCCCGCAAGTACGCGGTTCGCAAACGACCCATGAATGAACCTCTACCCCTATTACTGTCAACCCGAAGGCAAAACGCTAGTGTAGCGCATGCATGCTAAGGATTCTTGCGTAACCGCATCAGGGATTCCTGCATCGTTGAGGCCACGAGCTCGCCAGATTCGGTGAACATCATGCCGCGATTGTAGCCGCGAGCAGCCGCCGAGCGCGGCGCATCCAGCGCGTACAGTATCCATTGATCAACCCGAACTGCAGGACTATGAAACCACATGGCGTGATCGAGGCTCGCCGACTGCATGTCTTTACGCTCAAATTTATCTGCATGGGGCAACCGTGACGTTGACAGCAGCGCACCGTCAGATTGAAACGTTAGCAAAGCAGCATGCAGCAGGGGATCGCTGGAGGGAATATCACCGTTGGCACAAAACCAGTGATGCTGCGCTGGCGGCAGAGGTTGCCGCGCCAGCTTAGCCTTGTACTCCATTAAAAATGTCAGAAAGTGAACATTCTGGTTGGTCCGTGCCAACGTCGCGTCATCAGGACGAGCGACATCTGGCATAACCGCCTGATGCGCCAGCCCGGCTTCCACCACCTGGAAAGATACATCCATACTAAAAATGGCCTTACCGCGCTGAATAACGACGATGCGCCGGGTACTGAACGAGCGACCGTCTCGAATACGCTCCACTTCAAACAGCACGGGTACGCTCGGATCGCCGGGACGCAGGAAGTATCCATGCAATGAATGGGGCGGGCGATCCTCCGGTACGGTCCTGCCGGCAGCAATCAAGGCTTGAGCCATAATCTGACCACCGTAGAGTCGACCCGTCTCTTTCGGTGGGTGGTAACCGCGAAAAATATTGTCTTCGATTCGCTCCAGATCGAGCCTTTGAACGAGTGCTGCCAGCTTGGGGTGCACGCTTTTACTCCTAGGCTTTAAGCAGTGGGTTGCTCAGGCGCTGTAAATCGCTGAGAGATAAAGTAGACACAGGTTCCTACTCCGAGCAGGCCCAGACCTACCAATCCCTCTAAGGGGCGGTTAACGAGAATATACGCCAACGTCCATAGTGTGATCGATAAGTAAATAACTGGCGTCAGCGGATAGCCAAAAGTCCGATAGCTACTTTCCTCTCCAATTTTTCGATAGCGCAAAACGAATACGCCGAGCACGGCGAACAGTGTGTTGATACCTAAAACAAAACCAGAAAACACCAAAATGGACTCGAAACTGCCCGATAAGATAAACGCGACTGATAGTAGCGACTGAAACCAAATGGCTCTGAAAGGCACGCCATTGCGCATCCCAGCGAGGAGGCGAAAGGCATGAAAGTCTTCACCAATAACCTGCAACACTCTGGGTCCTGCCATCGTCATGGCACTGACAGTAGAAATCAGCATGAGCGACAACACAAAACCCATAATGCTGGCTTGCTCGGCGCCAAACGCATGTTCGGCGACAACAAAGCCAATTTCGATCTTGCCAACCATAGCTTCCATGGGGGCGCCCAACAGGAAAAAATAATTCAACAGCAAGTACAACACCATGACGATTAACGTGCCGCCAATGAGCACTCGTGGCAGGTTTTTCTGCGGCTCATCGATTTCGCCGGCAAGGTAGGTTGCCGCGTTCCAGCCCGTGTAGGCGTAGTTAACATAGATGAGCGAAACAGCAAAGGCACCACTAAAGACCAACGCTCCGTCACCGGTTTGCGGCAGGAGCGTAATCGTTTGGGGATCACCGGCAAACAGCCCGATAAGGGCGCAAAACAAAACGATAAGACCCACTTTCAGACCCGTCATAAGTCTTTGCATGCCGCCACTTGCTGCCCTTGATAGGCTATGCAGTAACGTCAGCGATAACACCAGACCCACAGCCCAAGCAGTTTGTGAGAGACCTTCTACCGTAGCAGACAGGTAGGCCGCAAAGGTCATTGCCGCCAGCGCGGTAGGTGCCGCAAAACCAATCGTTACCGAGATCCAACCTGAGATAAATCCGGCGAGAGGGTGGTAGGTGCGCGTCAGAAAATTATATTCACCGCCCGAACGTGGCAGCCTTGCCGCCAGCTCGGCGTAGCTCAAAGCGCCACACAAGGCCGTGAGTCCACCAACTAACCACAACATAGTGATAACAAAGGGCGAGCGGATATCGAGTAGCTGAAAACCCAACGACGTAAAAATACCCGTGCCCACCATATTCGCGACCACGATCGACATCGCTGTCGCTGCAGAGAAACCTTTCACTGTCACTGGGCCAAGGATTCCTCTGCCAGTTGCCGCAAATGGCGCTTGTCGATTTTACCGGAGGCAATACGCGGCAGCGGTTCCGCGCTGAATATCACGTAACGCGGGATCTTAAAACGCGCAATACGCGACGCCAGGAACTCGGTAATATGTTCAGCGGTCAATGTCTTGTCGCAATACAAGGTTGCTCCTACCTCCTCACCAAGTCGCTCATCAGGCACGGCATAGACTGAAGCCTCAAGTATATTCGTGTGTTCTAGCAAACCAGCCTCGACCTCAGCACAGCCAATATTTTCGCCACCACGAATCACCAGATCCTTGATTCGATCAACAATGTAGACATAGCCTTCAGCGTCGATGTAAGCGACATCACCAGTGCGCAACCAGCCGTCAACAAATGTTTCAGCATTGGCCTCGGGACGCTGCCAATAACCCTCGATAACTGAGGCTCCACGAATCTGCAATTCACCGGGCGTGCCACTTGGCAACACGTCACCGGACTCACTAACAATGCGTATATCTAAGGCTGCCGAGCATCGCCCTGAGCTACCGGGATGGGCCAAATAGTCTTCACCGCCGATGCCGGTGCCGATCGCGTTGGTTTCTGTCATACCCCAACCAGTATTCGGTAACGCCTTACCGAAAGACTCTGAAATACGCTTCACCTGTTCCGGCGCACGCGGCGCGCCACCACCGCCCACCATCGCCAGGGAGCTTAAATCACGACTGGACGTCTTCGACGCATTGACCAGATCTCCCGTCATGGCCGCAGGCGCTACAAAAGTGGAAATTTTCTCGGCTTCAATCAGGTTCATGGCCTGCTGCACATCCCATTTATACAGGCCAATCATCTTGCGCTGGCTGCGATAACTCATCAGCATTACCGCCAGCAGGCCGGTGGCGTGAAACAACGGCACTGCCAGCAAGGTTGCCGCCTGATAAGGCACTTCTTCGGGTGCAACACCACTCAACGTGGTGGCGATCTGACCCTCCAACTCCCAAGACATTAGCGCGGTAAGAATGTTGCCGTGGCAAGAAACAGCGCCTTTGGGATATCCGGTAGAACCAGAGGTGTACAAAATTGTTGCCGGATCGTTCATTGACAGCTCAGCGGCTGGCATATCAACGCCGGGATACTGACCAACCAAATCAGCCAGATTGGCTACTGCAGCAGGCAACACCTGCTGCGGTCGCACGGCCACCAGCTTGACACTCAGCTCGTCAATCATCGGTAGCAGGCGGTCAACTCGCTCTTGGTCGGCGAATAGCACCTTCGCGCCACTGTTTTCTAGGCCGTAGCGCATTTCTTCTGCCGTCCACAGAGCGTTCATCGCAACCGCCACGGCACCGATCGAGGTAATAGCGCTGAATGCTAGGGTCCATTCCGGATAATTTCGCATCGAAATTGCGACGCGGTCGCCCTTTTTAATCCCGCAGTCATTCACCAGTACCGTGGCGATCTGGCTGGCGCGCTGCCAAGATTCGCTAAAGCTGTAACGCTCTTGCTCATAAATTAAATACGTCTCGTCACTGCGCGTCGACTCAAACAGGTCTCGCAAGGTCGGCGGCGCCTGCTTAAAAACGCGGCAATCACGTCCCCAGATTTTGCCAGGCACAAGCTCATAAGGCTGCTCAGCAGCCGTCAGTTGTGCAATCGCTTCTAAGCGTGTCATCACAGATACCATCATATTCATTGATTAATCCTCAAGCGATCATTCCTTGTCGACGCGCAGCGTCCTCGCGTACTAATTCTGGCGAACCTAATAACTGTCGATTGGCACCGATACGCTTGAACCAATAGTGCAAGCCCACCAGGTCAGTAAACCCCATGCCACCATGTACTTCCGTCGCTGTCTTGGCGACAAACTTACCCACCTCAGCCAGATGCGCTTTCGCGTGGCAGGCCAACACCGGTGACTCATCGACCATGTGGTCGAGAGCGTGGCCAGCATACCAGACTAACGACCGACAAGGTTCAAGGCGAGCAGCCATCTCCGCGCACATGTGCTTGACGGCCTGAAAAGACCCAATGACCCGATTAAACTGCTTGCGCTGCTTGGCGTACTCAACAGCCTGATCAAGAGCGCTTTGGGCTGCACCCAGCGTATCAGCGGCCTGCATGACCCTGCCTGCATCCAGAGCCTTACTGAATACCAGTGGGTCATCGCTGACGAGCGTTGCTGGTACCTGCTGCAGCCGCAGCTCACAGGTTGTGCGGGTCTTATCGACGGTCGTTAGAACTTGCCTGACAAGTCCTTGGGCGTTTGCATTTACCAAATATAGATGGTGCTGCGTTGTCGCTACCAGATAACTGTCAGCGTCAGCATCAAGCACAAAGATAGCTTTGCCGTTCAAAACCACACCCGTGCCTGTCACGTCTACAGTAACTGATGCATCAGCACGTGCGCCCAATGCTTCGCCAAAAGCAATGCCGACACGGTGCGCACCCAGTGCTAAATCACCCAACAAATGTTCTTGCCCGCCAGCGGCCAACAAGGCGACGGGTGCCATGACCGCCGAGGATAGGAACGGCGTTGGCGTGACGTGGTACCCGAGCGCCTCGGCGACGACCACGGCATCAAGGCTACCGAGACCTACCCCCCCTAAATGTTCAGGTATCAGCAAACCGGGTATGCCTAGCGCCGCAAGGCCTTGCCAAATGTCGGCATCATCGGTTTGCCCCGCGCAATATTGACGCACATGCGCCAAGGGCGCCTTGGCGTCAAGGAAACGGTGCAATGTGTCTTGTAGCAGGATCTGTTCAGAAGACAGGCCAAATTCCATTCTTTTCGCTCCGTGTGATCTCTTCTTATAATTCAGCGATTTTTATGTGTCAGGGATTTTTATACCACTGCGACTTTCGGTTCCCGCGGCAGACCCAAGCCGCGCTCACCAATGATGTTTTTCTGAATCTGGGAGGTGCCGCCACCGATGATCAGACCCAGATAATACATATACTGATACTGCCACGACCCATTACCACGCAAGTAGGGGTTGTCCTCATAAGCGAGACCAATCTCGCCCAGCACATCAATAGCAAAGCCCTCCAGCTCATGGCGCAGCTCGGTACCTTGCAACTTGACGATCATACCCGCCAGACCGGCGTCTTGGCCTTTGTTGATTCTGGCCGAGAGCAGTCGCATATCATTGAAGCGCATTGCCAGCACCTCACCTTGCAACCGCATCAAGCGATCTCGAAATATCGGGTTATCCATCACGCGCTGACCGCCAACCGTCTCGGTCTGCATAAGTTCGGCAATCCCGTTGAGGCGGTTTTCTGCGACACCCGGTGGCGCTAGCGATCCACGCTCGTGACCCAATATCGCGTTCGCTACCTGCCAACCCTGACCACGTTGGCCAACAATCTGCTCTTTGGGGACGCGTACATCGGTGAAGAACACTTCGTTGAAGTTAGCGTCCCCAGTCATATCCACCAGCGGCTTGATCTCAATGCCCGGTGAATCCATGCGAAACAGCAAAAAAGAAATACCCTGATGCTTCGGCGCTTCCGGCTCCGTGCGGACGAGACAGAAGATCCAATCGGCCAATTGGGCCGTGCTCGTCCAGATCTTCTGGCCATTGATCACCCACTCATCACCGTCGAGTTCCGCTTTTGTGGTTAAACTCGCCAAATCGCTACCGGCACCGGGTTCCGAATAACCCTGGCACCAGATCATCTCGCCCATAATAGTGGGTTTAATGAACTGCAGCTTCTGTGCTTGCGTGCCCATCTCCAGCAAGACCGGCGTTAGCATGGAGATACCCTGACCACCCAAGCCGGTATTAAGTTTCGCGGCCGAAAATTCTTCGCCTATGATGCGAGACTGCAGAATGTCAGGCACGGCACCATAGCCGCCATAATCCTTAGGTATGGTGCGCGAGTGGTAACCATGCTCAATGAGCAATTTTTGCCAGGCGAGCCCCTCGGGACCACGCATAGCCGACGCTGATGGCGCCTTTGACTGATGGACCGCAATAAACTGGCGCACCTCTTCACGAAAAGCGATGTACTGCGTCCCATAGGAAAGATCCATACTCAACCCTCTTGGCGTCAGGTTTAAACCTGCGCGGCATTATTATTGGTTGCTATGCTAGCGGTCCGCATTGGCACAAATTAATACTTGTGCAGCGTCCTCGTGGAAGTCCGCCCTCACGCTTTAAAGCACGTAAAGCTAACATAAACTCAATGCCACGGCCATATAGCCGCGCCGCGACAATTAAAGCCTCGTAATGGCACAAAACCCCTGCTATTACTTGCTTGCGAGCACAAAGACCCGCAGGGCACTTGATTTTATGGCGCCTCGCCCGCATCTTCCACACAGGCCTTTTGTCAGTGCGTTACACAATCAATTGACAGCCGCCTAGCAATCAAGACTTTCCAAACACCAACATAGGCGATTACTCATGAGTCAACATACTCTTCCCGACCTTCCCTACGCGCGCGATGCATTGGCACCGCACATCTCTGAAGAAACGCTAGATTTCCATTACGGCAAGCACCATGCAACTTATGTCGACAAGTTGAACGCCGCACTGCCTGGTACTGAGTTTGAAAATGCGACGTTGGAAGATATTATCAAAAAGGCTTCCGGTGGGATTTTTAACAACGGTGCACAAGTGTGGAACCACACGTTCTACTGGCACTGTTTGAGCCCCAACGGTGGCGGTGAGCCAACGGGCAAACTAGCCGAAGCGATTAACAAGACCTTTGGCGACTTTGCCACATTCAAGCAAAAGTTTTCAGATTCTGCGGTTAACAATTTTGGCTCAGGCTGGACTTGGCTCGTTAAAAATGCGGCGGGTGACTTAGAAATCGTCAACACCAGCAATGCCGCTAATCCAATCACAACTGGCCACGAGCCTATCTTGACCTGCGACGTCTGGGAACACGCCTACTACGTCGACTATCGCAATGCTCGCCCCAAGTATCTAGAAGCTTTCTGGCAACTAGTCAACTGGGATTTCGTCACTGAAAAACTGGGTTAAACCGCCAATTTAAAGCGATAGCTCGAAGATTCAGATTGCATAACGGGGCTAACTAGCCTCGTTAGGTCTATTTGACAAACAGTGAGCCCCGGCCCTTCGGGGCTCACTGCTTAAGCCCCTCAATGATTGATACGACTAACACCTCAAATTCTTAATTTAAAGAAAACTCACCCAACGCGAGGCCCCGATCATGTCAGACCAGCCCGGCAACAGATGGGATGAGCGTTATCAAGGCACAGATTATTTGTTCGGCACGGAGCCTAATGATTTTTTGGCGACGGCTGTGCAGGGCCTAGTGCCAGCAGAAACCTTGTGCTTGGCAGATGGCGAAGGTCGCAACGGGGTTTTCTTAGCAGGGCTAGGCCATCGCGTGACCAGCCTCGATGCTTCAACGGTTGGATTGGAAAAAGCGCAGTTGCTGGCCAGCCAACAGGATGTCTCGATCAAAACAAGACTGGCAGACCTAACCACAGAAGATCTCGGTCATGAGACATGGGATCTTATCGTTTCAATATTTTTCCATTTACCTACAGCCGAGCGCCGTGCGCTACATCAACGCATCGCACGCGCACTGCGCCCGGGAGGTCGGATTATACTTGAGGCCTATACGCCCGCGCAGCTGGCCTTCAAAACTGGCGGGCCGTCGCGACCGGAGATGCTGATGAGTCTGCCCCTGCTGCGGGCAGATTTTGCCGGTTTAGCGGTTGTTCATGCTATTGAGTTGGAGCGGGATGTTGTTGAAGGTGCCGGGCACATCGGTCGCTCGGCCGTCGTACAGTTTGTCGCAGAGAAGCCGATTCAGTAAGGCTTAACGCAAAACCTAAAATAAGGCCTAAAGTATGACTTTAGGCCTTAGCAGCACGTCGACTACTGGCTTGCGTAGTATGCTGCCAATTCTTTTATTTCAGCGTCACTCAATCCCATAGCTTGGCCCGCCATCACAGCCGCCATACCACCCGTGCGACCACCTTTTTTGTACGCGGTTATCGCATTGACTAAATACTGCTCATCTTGGCCCTTAAGCATTGGGTAACCGGCCATCATTCCTTTGCCACCGCCTTCACCATGGCACGCCTGGCAGACAACCGCTTTTGGCGGCATCGTGCCAGCGGCGAATACAACTGATGGTAATAACAACGCACAGGCTAATAAGTATTTCATATCTTTTCCTTTTCGTGAAATAGACCAGTCGTTTAGTAGAGTGGTCATGTAATAAAACTCGTACAGTATGATCATTGTAAAATAAAATAAAACGCATCACCCGCAGTAAACTGCATACCGAGGTTTTTGTTACGCGTCTTTGATATCACCATAACGTCGCCGATAACGCACTTCGGCCCAATAGTCATACGCTTTATCGGCCACCAAACGAATCCCGGGCCAGCGTAGCCAGCGGAACAACCAGCCATAAGGTGTTACCTGCCATGCGGCAACATTCGCGTCGAGGCCGACCAGCAAACGCCCATCAGCGGTGCGTAAATGCAGCTGTTTGAGTAAAGCCTGTCGCGAAGGCAAGTCCTCAGTCTGCGTCATTTCATGGACGTCAACTAGCTCAATCGCAGCCCCTGCGGCAACTCGGAGCCGGTCAATCTCGGTCCTGCACAATGGGCAGGCGCCATCGTAGTACAGAGTATGCTGTGTTGTAACCATAGATTATAATTTCTTCATTCAATGGCCATTCTACGTGACACGCTAGCGAGTAGATCTACCTGCAGGGTCTTATTCGTTAGGCGGCTAACCAGTCACTTGCAAGTGCTCGCGTATCATTTCCGCGTCATAATCGGACACACGCGCAAGGTGTTCTCGCCAGTAGATTAAGCCTGGAATCCCCATGGGGTTAACCGCCAGCAACTCGCGTTTAATAAAAGGACAGCGCATATCCAACAACAGCTTATCCCAGAAAAAATGCGAGCCGTTCATCGGCGCGCCGGACGACAGTGCATCTTGTAGTACAAAATACATTTGCTGCTCACCTTTTGGCAGGCGTTTAAACGCTTCGCTGGCGGTATCAACTAAATTCAATTGATCAACCATCAACCGGGCAAGATCGTCATACGGGAATAACGCCTTTAAGCGCAGCCTCGAGTCTAGTAAAAGTTTAGTGAGGCCCACCTCGTATACTCGCACAACATATTGTTTGTTATTGACGTAGGCTAGATTTTGCCAAAACTCAACAAACGCATTACTTCCTAATGCTTCCGCATGAAACAACATGAAGTAAGATTGCAGATGGTAGCGTAATTCCCAGCTGTCGGTGATGGCGTAGACATCAGCGCCCCCGACATCGGCACGCGCTATCACGTCAGACAAGCTGCTAAATGGCCCGTAGGTACTGTCGTTGGCAATAATCAGACTGTGCAATTTACCCAAGTCGCCAAGCGACCCAATGGCGTCTTTGTATGCGCCAAAGTCATAGCCGATGTTATGTCGCCAGATAATACGCCCAACCAGCGGCTTAAGTGTCGCAATACTAGCATCGTCTAATATTGGCGAATTCGACACGAAAACGATTTCATAACCCGCGTCGCGCAACGATTGCAGATGATATTGCACATAACGATGTATATGGCCTGTTGAATCCCAGTGAACGAAAACGGCAATTTTCGTCGCGTGCGCCAAGTCAATATCACCATCATAGATCTTGCGTACCATATTCGTGCGAAACCGAACTACCGCCAGCCCACGAGACAGCCCCATCGCCACAAGATTCAACGTGCCTCGCGACCAAACCCAGAACAACATCACTATCTTTCTTAACATCCAAACTCCAGTCACTGTCATTCAACCGCCCCGTCGACGGGCTATTAGAGATTATATAACTAATCTATGAACCAATAACTGACAGGCAACACACACAGCGACTATGCCTGTTCGTTCGTCACAAACTTCATCGACACTGAGTTGACGCAATGTCGAGTATTTTTACCTGTCAGCCCCTCGCCCTCGAAAACGTGACCTAGATGTCCACCACACGCTGCACAGAGAATTTCTACTCGCCGTCCATCAGCATCGGTCTCTCGACGCACAGCGCCTTCAATTTCATCATCAAAACTTGGCCAGCCGCAGTGGGACTGGAACTTATCTTCAGAGCGGTACAAGGGCGCCTCACATTGACGGCAAACATATTGGCCGCCTTCAAAAAACGCGTCGAACTCGCCCGTGAAGGGCTGCTCGGTTCCCTTATTAATAATGACGTGGCGTTCTTCTGGCGTTAAATCATTGAATTTAGTCATTCGTTATGTCCTATTAAAGGCTTGATACATTCGAGTTGCTCAGCGTAACGCTTAACATGTTTTTAGAATCTGCTTGTTTTTTCGTCTGCTCAGCCTGCTAGCGCGTGACAGTGGCATCGTCGGCCAGCCCCAGCGCTGTGCGCCCTTGGTGAACGTCTAGCGCTGGTCAAGAAACCGCAGACGACGTATCGGCGCTCACCTTGGCCTGCTGAGCAGACCCTCCAGCAGACCCTCCAGCAGACCCTCCAGCAGACAAAGGCATGCTGAATATCAGCACGCCGTCTTCTAGGGCCGCATGGCGGATTAATTTCTTGTCCCGCTTATAATCTTGGGTATTCTCCCACGGCGCGTGATCACCTTGCTGCGGAAATAAATGCAGAGCTCGCGTCATGTAGCCCGAAGTAAAGTCGTCAATCCATGGGCGCGACTGCATCTGCTGATCTTCTGGGCGCAACGTCGGCGTGCACTGTCGCGTACCCGTAGCATCCATATGGTTTAGCAATCGACAGGCATACTCGGCGTTCAGATCCGCTCGCAAGGTCCAAGACGCATTAACGTAACCGAAGGTTTGCAGCAGATTGGGAATGCCCGAATACATCATGCCTTTATAGGTATAGGTCTTAGAAAAATCAATCGGCGCTCCATCAATGGAAAATGTCGTGCCGCCGAGTAGCTGTAATTCAAGTCCAGTCGCCGTGACAATAATGTCAGCCTCAAGCTCTGCACCGGATTTCAGCGTAATGCCCGTCGCTCTGATACGCTCAACATGGTCAGTCACTACCGTCGCTTTGCCGGACTTAATCGCATCAAACAAATCACCATCCGGCACCAAGCACATGCGCTGATCCCACGGGTTGTAGTTAGGTGTAAAATGCGTATCCACGTCGTAGTCGTCCCCCAGGGATTCACGTACCATTCCCAGCAGCCACTGCTTTACTTTTTCTGGTTGCTTGCGCGTTCGTCGATACAGAAGCCCTTGCAGCAAAGTCTTTCTGAAACGTGTGAGGTTATAGGCCAGCATGTCAGGCAAATACTTACGCGTGATGTTTGCTAGGCGATCCTCGGCTGGACTCGACACTACATAGGTCGGTGAACGTTGCAGCATAGTGATGCTGGCTGTTTTCTCAGCCATAGCGGGTATCAAGGTCATCGCTGTCGCGCCACTGCCGATAACCACCACTCGCTTGGCCGCATAATCCAACGATTCTGGCCAAAATTGTGGGTGCACCACCTCGCCTTGAAAGTCTTCGATACCGGTAAACGCTGGTGTATGACCTGCCTTGTAATTGTAATAACCGCTGCACATCAACAACATATTGCAACTAAATTCCACCAGATCTCCGTGCTCGCCAGTCGCCGCGGTAATCGTCCAGCAAACATCAGCCGTCGACCAGGCTGCTGATTTAACCATGTGGTTAAAACGAATATGTTTGCGCAAATGATTTTCGTCAGCTGTCTCGTTGACATAGCTCAGAATCGACGGCCCGTCAGCAATGGCTTTTGCGTTCTGCCACGGCTTGAAGCTATAACCAAGCGTGTACATGTCACTGTCTGAACGAATACCCGGATATCGAAATAAGTCCCAAGTACCACCAACATCACCTCGCCCTTCCAAAATGGCAAAGGTCTTTCCCGGACAGTGAGTCTGCAAGTGATAAGCGGCACCAATGCCGGACAATCCTGCACCGACGATTACAACATCGAAATGATTCATGATTTTCTACCTACCCTTTATCTGCTCGGGCGCCTATTTAGCCATCGACCGTAATGCACTTTTTAAACATTGGCGCCCTATGAGTCTAGTCGTTGTGCATTCTAGTATGGGCTGCAATCGCCTTAGCAAAATCCGGCCACAAAGGCTCGGGCAAATTATGCCCCATGCCACTAAACGTTTTGATCACTGAATCTTTGATCGCTTCATGCGTGTCAATACCGCCCGTCAGGGGCACCAAGTTGTCATCTTCACCATGTAACACTAAGGTTGGCATGGTCAGGTTCTCAAGGCGCGGCTTACGGTTACCCGTTGCTGCAATAGCCGCCATGTGACGCGCTACACCAACGGGATAAAAACAACGTTCATAATCTTCACGAGCCCGCCGCATAATCTCTGCGTCCTCTAATACGTATGCTGGGCTGTTAATCACTTTGGCCACCTTGACCGCACGCGTCATGACTTCATCAAGGGATCCCCCAGCAGGGCTCGTTAATGCGGCGGAGGCGTCAGGCGTTGATGATGGTAGTTCAGGATTGCCCGTAGTCGACATAATAGAGATCAATGACTTGACGCGCGATCCGTGCTCGAGCGCCATGACCTGAGCAATCATACCGCCCATGGAAGCCCCGCAAACATGCGCAGCGTCAATCCTCATAGCATCTAGTAAGCCCGCCGCATCATTAGCCATATCCGCCAAACTGTAGGCAGCAGTGACGGTTTCGCCAGCCATCGCTTGGGCGAAGATTTCCGCCATGTCCGGCACACCCGCATCGTCACACTTGTGCGACAACCCTACATCGCGGTTATCAAAACGAATGACATAGTGGCCCTCGGCTGCCAGCAACTCGCACAAACCGATAGGCCATCGGGTCATCTGCGCACCGAGACCCATTATCAACAGTAAGGGGCGGTCGGTAGCCGCACCGAAGGTGTCGTATTCGAGCTCGATGCCATTTGCAAACGTAGATGCCATAGTGATTCCAGTCATGATTTAATCCGTCGCGCAACTTAACCACATTCACCATCCGTCAGGCAAACGGCGAGGGTCGCCATAGGCCGAGACCAAGGCTCGATAGCTCACTGAGATGCCCCATCATTAGCATGCACAATAGTAAGAATAGTAGTGGTTCTGCCAGCGATACAAACGATTCAAAGCTTTCGGTGTTCCAGACTCTCACGCTAACGCTGGCTGCACTACTGGCATTTGCGGGTAATTCACGGCTCTATCAACTCGCGCTTGCCAAGAATGCCATTGATCCAGCGACTTTTACGATTGCGCGCTTATTAACTGCCATCGCGGTTCTTTGCGTGCTTGTCGCTATCACGCAGCGCAACCCGCCAACGTTAAACAGCGATAAACGTGAAGTGCCCCGTTTGTGCTCGGCGGCATACTTTTGGTCTTGATCGGTCAACGTCCACCAGACCCTGCATAATCTGGCACGATTCAACGCTGATAACGCCTGCGTCGGGGTTTTTAGTTCGTTATGTGCTTTAATCGGCACTGAGACTTGCAGGCGGACGCAGCACTGAGGCCTAACGTGGGGTTAACCTCTCGATGGCGTCAGGAGATCTGCGCGATATAATTCGCGTATAACGCACTAATAAGAATTCGACGTCCGGCAATAGCCCAGAGAAAAGACCACAGCCTCATGGATATACAACAAAGAATCAGTAAAACCCTGCGCCTCGATACGGGCAGCAGTGACACCAAGCGACAAGAGCTTAAGGCCTACTTCAATCAGACCTTCAGTCTCTACGAATCGCTGTTTCGCCTAATAAGCGATGATACCGCTCACTACACGCGAGCAGAGCCCCTGCGACATCCTTTGGTGTTTTATTTTGGCCATACCGCGACTTTTTTTGTCAACAAGTTACTACTTGCCAAACTGATTGATAAGCGCATCGATCCAGACCTCGAGGCTATGTTTGCCATCGGAGTCGACGAAATGTCATGGGATGACATGAACGACGCTCATTACGACTGGCCAGCCATCAGCGCCGTACGCGACTACAGAGATTTGGTCCGAGAGCGCGTCAATCAGCTGATTGACGCGCTGCCGATTACACTACCCATTACTCAGGAAGACCCAGCCTGGGTTATTTTGATGGGCATTGAGCATGAGAGAATTCACTTAGAAACGTCTTCAGTGATAATCCGCATGCTCGATATTGACGCAGTCACTGAAATTACTGGCTGGGAAGCTTGCCATGATAAGGGTGCTGCGCCGAGCAACCAGCTCGTGCCCATTAGCCCGCAGCGCGTGAATTTGGGTAAAGCGACCAATGATACGACCTATGGTTGGGATAATGAGTATGGCCACAAACAAGTGCTGGTAGATGAGTTTGAAGTCAGCCAGCATCTGGTCAGCAACGGTGAATTTTTAAAATTTGTTGACGCCGGGGGATATGCCACACCTCGATTTTGGACCCCGGAAGGGCAGCAATGGCTGGCATTTACGCGTGCAGAGATGCCCAGATTTTGGCTGAGAAAAGCTGGCGTATACTGGCAGCGCAATCTCGCCAGCGAGACAAAACTGCCCCTCAATTGGCCGGTCGAGGTCAACTACCTAGAAGCCAAGGCGTTCTGTAACTGGCAGGCAGAGGTCACTGAGTCGAATATACGACTGCCAACCGAGGCCGAATGGTCTGCACTGAGAGCCAACGTTGCGGAAGACCAAGTTGACTGGCACGTAGCCCCTGGTAATATCAACCTCGAGTATTTTGCTTCATCTTGCCCCGTTGATCGTTTCGCGACAGACATCAATCAGAACCAGACTGACGAACAAATTTTTGATGTCATCGGTAATGTTTGGCAATGGACAGAAACACCAATTGACACCTATCCTGGCTTTCAAGTTCACCCAATCTACGATGATTTTTCGACGCCAACATTCGATGGCAAACACAACCTGATGAAAGGCGGCTCCTGGATAGCAACTGGCAATGAGAGTCTGCGAAACGCTCGCTATGCTTTTCGTCGACATTTCCACCAACATGCTGGATTCAGATACATCAAAGCTAAACATGCGGAGTTACCTGTGGACAAAGTAAACACCTATGAAACAGACACACTTGTGTCTCAATACCTCGAGTTTCATTACGGTGAAGATTATTTCTCCGTGCCCAACTTCCCCAAAGCCTGCATCGAAGCCACCATGGCGGTGATTGGTGAGGGCCCACGTGGACGCGCGCTCGACCTAGGCTGCGCTGTTGGTCGCTCAACCTTCGAATTTGGCAGACATTTTGCTCATGTCGACGGCATTGACTTTTCGGCGCGATTTATTCAGAGCGCCTTCCAACTCAAGGAGAACGGCCAAGTTCGCTACACGATACCCACCGAGGGCAGTCTCGTTGACTACCAAGAAAAAACCCTACAAGAGATGGGCCTTGCTGACCTGACTAGTGATATCGAATTCTCGCAGGGCGACGCGACCAATTTAAAACCACAATTTACGGACTACGACCTGATTTTCGCCGGCAATTTAATCGACCGTCTATATCAGCCGAAACTCTTTCTCGACAGAATCAAAGACCGCATCAATGACAATGGCTGGCTCGTGTTTACTTCGCCCTACACATGGCTTGAAGAGTATACAGATGTTGAGCATTGGCTTGGCGGTATCAAGGTCAATGGCGAAAACTTCAGCACGTTAGATGGCTTGCAGGCTGAGCTCGGGGAACACTTTGTGCTTCGACATACACAAGACGTTCCCTTTGTTATCCGGGAAACGCGACGCAAGTATCAGCATTCAATTGCAGAAATGTCGGTCTGGCAAAAAAAGTAAGCGTTAAAGAGACCGTGCGTTAACGGTCTTGGGCTAACGATCTAGAATAAGATCAGGGTGGTGTAGCCCTGATACTGCACATGCACTGCCGTGGCGGGCAGCGCATGAAGCAGACCCGCCGAGATTATCTTGTTGGCACCCTTGCCTGTTCAGAAATCACGCCATACCGAGCAATAACGTGAAGTTTGTGCACGGACATCGCCCATTCATCAATTGTCGGTCTACCTTTGGGTCTACCAATATGCGGGCTTAAGGCCAGAAACCCAATAGCATCCAGACGCTACAACCCACCAGATGCTGGTGTACTATAGCGCCACACTATCGTGACATGCTTTGGAAAAGTATGTCACGCCCGACTGCCAGCCGGCATCTTGTTAACCGGATGAGCGCCCTACCTATCAGGAAATTACCGTGACCTCATATCACCTCCTTCGTCTAGCACTGCTCTTTTTAATGTTCAGCCTCGGCCTGGCCCAAGCAGAGCCCACTGAACTTGAGATACGTCTTGTTGAACAGATTGACGCAAACAATGCCAACGCCACAAAACTGCTTGAGCAACTAGTCAATATCAATAGTGGCACCATGAACCTAGCCGGCGTTAAGGCTGTGGGAGACACGTTGGCCGCCGAGTTCAAACAACTTGGCTTCAGCACACGCTGGGAAGATGGCAAGAGCTTTGCTCGGGCTGGGCACCTGATCGCTGAACACCACGGCACCCCTAGCGATAATGGCGGCGACAATGGCAGCAACACAAATAGTGCTCCACGGCTGCTGCTGATCGGCCATCTGGACACGGTGTTTGAACCTAGCAGTCCATTTCAGCGCTATGAATTGCTGCCAAACAATCAGGCAAAGGGGCCGGGTATCATCGATATGAAGGGTGGCAACGTCATCATCCTTGAGGCGCTACGCGCTCTAAAAGCAGTTGGCGAACTCGACCGCATGGACATTACCGTCGTCATGACAGGGGACGAGGAGCTAAGCGGTAGGCCATTAACACGCTCAAAGAAGGCATTGATCGACGCCGCTGAATACGCGGATATCGCGCTCGGTTTTGAAAATGGTGACGGCAAGCCAACAACAGCCAATGTGTCACGTAGAGGCTCTATCGGCTGGACACTCAGTATTAAAGGCAAGCCAGCCCATTCTTCGCAGGTGTTTAGAGAAGACATTGGCCCCGGCGCAATATACGAGGCGGCAAGAATCCTCAACCGCTTCTATACGGATCTGCGCAACGAAGACTTACTGACATTTAATCCCGGCAAAATTCTTGGCGGCACGACCGTCACGCATGACAAGCAGACCAGCAGCGGAACTGTTTACGGCAAGAACAATGTCGTTGCTGAATCAGCACTTGTGACGGGAGACATTCGCGCCATCAGCGAGGAGCAATTGGCACGCGTCAAAGCCAAGATGACAGACATTGTGGCCCAAAGTTATCCCCATACTCAGGCAACCATTACCTTTAGTGATGGCTATCCTGCCATGGCGCCGACGGCAGGCAATCAGAGACTATTGGGTATTTATAGCCAGATCAGTGAAGATCTTGGTTATGGCAAGGTTGTAGCGGTTAATCCGCTACGGGCCGGCGCCGCAGACGTATCTTTCACCGCTGATCAAGTTGACATGGCCATTGATGGGCTTGGTATGGGAGGCACTGGAGCCCACACGGTGAAAGAGATCGGTGATATGAATACTTTGGCACAGCAAGCGAAACGAGCGGCTGTGTTGATGCTACGGTTGCAGACTAGTCGCTAGTGAATTGGCGGTGCTGATGACAGGTGTCAGTGCCAACCAACGCTTAACTGACTAACAACTTTTGCCCGCGAGCAGATCCGAGGTCTTGCCTGTTAAGCGATAAGCCAGCAAACCTATCCACTCTCGAACGGCTATTCTCATGACACCGAGATGCTCGTAAAGGTCCAGCTCGATCCGCAATAGCCGGTCTTTGTTTCCGTAGTGATCCACTGGGTACGGCAATACTGGCCAGCTCTGTTGGCAAAAGATACCAACGCTACGCGGCATATGGAACGCCGAGGTAATTAGAACCCATATTTCACCCGGTAATGGCTTTACTAACGCTTTACTGAACACCGCATTCTCATAAGTGTTACGAGACTCACGTTCGTACTGGATGCGACTGCTGATGTCCGTTGTTTCGGTAAATAATACCTCGACCCAATCGGCGCCTTTATGCGCCTGTTGTAACAGCGCGCCACTACCGCCGGTGTACACGAGTTTGGCCTGAGGATATCGTCGAGCTAAAGATTGTAAAGCGAACAGACGATCACCGGCAGTGCCTATTTCGGTTTGTTTCCAGGCCGCGGAAAGGCTCGGATCAGCGGCGCCGCCCAACACTATAATGCCATCTACCTTGACGGGCAACGTGGGATTCGCTGCAAAGCGAGACTCAAGCGGCAGAATCAGCCAGTCACCGATGGGCAGTAACGCCAGCAACAGCACAAACGCCACAGTAAATCCTAGTAGCCGATTCGACAGCTGTTGCCGCCCCAGTTTCAACGTCAGCCAAACCATTAGCATCGCCAACACGATCCAACTACCCGGCATCAAGAACAACCATGCCACTTTCGATAACCAGAAAAAGGCGTAGTCATTCAACTACTCGTCCTCACTGCGCACGATGACCTCGATATGCGCAGCATCTCCGCGAAGCTCAAAGATGATAGGCGCACAACAAACCTGGCAGTCCTCGGTGTAACTATCACCAATTTCTGTTGGATCGATCAGTACGGTAAGCATTTCCCCACAGTAAGGGCAGCTGATCCATTGCTCTTCCACAACGTCTCCTAGGGTGCGCGTTCAGCGCGTCTATCGTCGAGCGACTGACAGGTTGTTTAACCGCGCAATCTTCGAAATTTTGGTGCGCTGGTTAGCGCCTTGCTGTTTCAATAATATGTTTAACGGCAGACTCAACCGTTACAGGATCGCCAGCAGGGATGTGCAATCGATCCTGCGTCCAATCCGTCCAAACATCTATCAACGTCTGCTCAATACTATCAGGGTTAAGGGTCTCTGCTCGGTACGCATCTCGCGATGATAATAACTGATCGAATTGTGGGTTTCTATTGGTCAACGCCAAGAGCGGGCGCCGAGCCCAAAGGTACTCATAATACTTCGATGGTATGTATTCAGCGCACCACTCATAATCACCATGTAATAAAAGCAGCACATCTGCTTCAAACATCTTCTGGGTAACGCGGGCTCGACCGCTGAGCCCAGTCAACGGATCGTACTCTAGCCGCCCGTGTTCAACTACCATGGACGCGACGCGCGCGTCATTGTTAACTTGACGACTGTTAGCGTCAAGGTTTGTGCCATACAGATGCAGTCGCAATTGCTGTTGCATCGCAGGATAACGCTGCACCAAGCTTTGCAGTGCGACTAGAAGCGGTGCCAGCGAGCGGTCGTCGGTGAGCGAACCAAAGTGACAGATATTCAACGTCTCGCCGCGAACGTAAGCGGCGTTGACTTCCGGGGCTTCGGCACCGGGATAGACTACAAAGCCTTTATCGGCTAAGCCTGAATTACGCTGTAACGCATAAGCGTGCGCAGCTTCTGTGAACCACCAAACATGATCTGCAGTGTGACAGATCCTAGTCTCGAGACGTTGGGCAAAACGGTCGCTGCGCGAACGCCGCGCTCGGCTGCCATCATCGTCTGCATTGTCACGAATAATCATCGGATCATGAATCTCAGCAATCCACTTAAGGCCCGTCGCTGCCTTAATCCATGCTGCCGCCAGATGTGCTGACCAAGCGCCTCCTGACGAATACACCAGCTCGAATTCCGACTGCCTAGCCAGGGCAATGCCTTTGCGAGCGGCAGGTAGACTCCAAGAAGAATGATGAGTCAGTCCAAACCCCAAACGTTCGACTACAATAAAGGGTAATAGGAATAATGAAACCAATACAGTCGTCAGACGATACAGTACGCCCTTACCAAATCGTTTCGCCATGAGGTGGCGGAAATCAAAGCGCAATCCAGAAGGCCCCCAGGGTAGCAATTGGTGATGCTCAACCTTGCTGTCCTTACGCCCCATGATGGCACTGATCACAACGACCTCGATACCTGACTGCTCGAGGTATTGCAACTTGTCTGTCACGGTCTGACTGGCAGCACGACCGTCCATATTAAAACTATGGGCAATGACTAACCAGCGAGGTCGTTGCGCCTTGTCACGGCTAACAGGCACTTAAGTAATACCGTTGACGAAGGTTGCAATACGGCTCAAAGCAGCTTGACGCTGATAGTCGTGAAAGCAGTGAGCGGAGCCGGCAATGACGCACATCATTTAGCTGACCTATTTGAAAGGAATGGATAGAATTTTTTCATCGGCATTTACGGGTTCAAACAAGCCCAGAGTATAACGGTATAGCACCGGAGAGGTGAAGCCGAAGTCTGCACAGGAAGGGATTGACGCTGGCTTACTCGATTCCGGCAGGCATCCAGCAAAGGAGTATTAGCAATGCATTCTATGAGCCTATTTTGTAAATCATTCGAAGGTGATTTACATCGAATAGGGCGGTTAATCGCCAGCGTTGAAGCGTTCAACGCTGACAATATCCCGGTTTATATCAGCGTTCCGTCTAAAGAACTTGCGTTGTTCAAGAACACAGTGGGCACGCACCGCGTCAACTGGCTGAGTGACGAAGAGATTATTTCTTATCAGCTACACGGTGACGGGGGCCGCTATCAGCAGTGGGATGGGCGCTTAAGCCAGCAGGTGATTAAGGCAGAATTTTGGCGTCTGGGGGTCAGCGAAAACTATGTATGTTTAGATTCGGACTCCGAGTTTATCCAAAATTTTTACCTCGGCAGTTTCCTCAACGAAGCCTCAAACACGCCATACACGGTTATTTGCCAGGCAAAAGAGCATCTTCAACTCGCCGAAAACAGAAGGATCGCTAAAGTCCTACAAGAATTCAGGGCACAGTCTGCTGCTGGCAAGAATATTTTCTACCGTTCTGGCCCAGATTACGATTTTTGCACACCACCGGTCATTTGGTCTTCTAAGGTGTGGCGAGATTTGGCTGAACGATACCTCGAGCCTCGGGGTATGAGTTTTTGGGATGCTATCGCAGTGCTGCCGGCAGAACTGCGCTGGTACGGAGAAGCGTTGCTGCAATATCGAAGCATCGATTTACTCCCTATCGAACCCTTGTTCCGGGTTTATCTTTATGACTGGCAGTATGCAAGGATGCAAAAAATGGGTGAAACCACCGATAAGTTACGTGCACTTTATCTCGGCGTCGTGAAACAGTCTAATTGGGAGTTTGAGATGGATGCCGGTCAACTGATCGAGCGAAAGCCGCCGTTGTCCCGATTACTCAGGCGCGCGCGACGTTCATTGGCCCAATTTCGGTAGCGCTCAACGCATTGGCAAACCATGATCAATTCCGCCGCAAATCAGCCATAATGCATGTTGATAAAACAAGACGCATCGCAAGGGGCGAGTTTATTCTGTTTTTATTGCTGTGCCTGAGCCTTGCGGGGTTCTTTCTGCCTGACTGGCCATTACTCAGTGACCTGTCACCGTACCTAACAAGCCTTTGGTTACTGGCAAACTGGGGTCGCTATCGCCCAAAGCTACAGGCGTTATTACGCCTAAGAACCGGAAAGCTGCTGCTTGGGGTATTTGGACTTTCAGTATTGTCGACGTTGTGGTCTGGCGCCACACCGACGGTGGTGATTAAATCTTTTGGATATTGCTTATGGTGCTTGGGCTTTGTTTTGGCGATCATTCTCAGTCTAGAAGAAAAGCCTCAACGCCTATACATGTTATCAACGATCCTGTTAGCTGGCAGCCTCATGAGTGTTACCTACGGCATGAGCTCGTACATCCAAGACCGGCATACAGCAGAGAACCCCCGGCTGCATGAATCACTCATTCCTATGGCGCGCTGCCAAGTACCCTTGGACAGACAATATACCGCATTTGATGTGACGGGGTTATCGAACCTCGATTGTATTCAAATGGCACAACACAATAGCGAAACAATACAGTATCCCTACTGGCGGATGCTCAGTTACGGCAAACTCGATAACGCAGTACTTGCGGCCCTAGTGTATGGCTTGTGCCTAAGCCTGTGTTTGGCACTGCTGCCCGGCGCAGCAACACGCAACAAGCTCGTTGTGACAGCCACTGGGTTGATATTCACCATCGCCTTATATCTATGTGGCTCGCTCGGGATTGTAGTCGGCTTAGGTTTCGCAGTCGCCTTCGCGCTCAGCCACCGCCTTGTAAGCGCCCAGCACTGGCGACAACGCTATTGGCTAGCGTTGGCCTGCGTAGCCATCGTGGGGTTATTGTTGTTGCACGAGTACCTATCAGTACTGATCGCGTTTCTGCCTCGCGGTCTTAGTTTCAGAGATATCATTTGGACGGAAATGCTGGCGCAAATGTCGCCATCGGATTGGCTATGGGGGCATGGACTGGGCCACTCTCTGCAAATCGATATGGCGTCGGGTGCGCGCTATCCCCATGCGCATAGTATCTATTTCACCATGCTTTACAGTACGGGCATCATCGGCATTATGATGTTGATGGCGCTACTCACGACGGCGCTAGTCAGTACCTATAAGCTAGGCACCGCAGAGGCCAGAGTTGCGGGCACCATGCTCGCTTTCGGCATGGGTGGACTTGCGCTGGATGGCGACCAACTAATGACTAAATTAGATGTGCACTGGTTATTGATTTGGCTACCGCTCGCATTGATCGGTGCTCAGCAACTGAGACATGAAACTCATCGTCCACAAACGCTTTCATCGGCCAGGTCCGAAGGGTGAAATTCGTACACCTGTGGCTATGGCTATCTAGTTTTTCCGCCAAGTAACGAAACTAGTGCCTAGTACGTGCTTAAGATCCCAACCGCTTGCATTCAATTCGTTCAGACAACGATAGGTTCCCGGCACTTCCCGACGTCCTTTATAATCGTGCCAGACCATGATGCCACCGGGCGCGAGCATCCGTTGACACATCAAAGAGTCATGCATAACGTATGAATAAGCATGCGAGCCATCCACAAAAATCAAATCAAACGCGCCCTGATAAGGGCCTTCGTCGAAGGTTTTACTATCACCAAACAGTTGAGTGATGCGGTTTTCCATTGGTGTACCGCTGTACAAAAACGTCTCGAATTGAGACTCTTCAACCGCGTGACCACTGTCCGCTTTTGCGTCGCCTGATTCCCCGACGTAGCTTAATGCTTGTTCGCGACTCAGGGTTATCGTTGTGACGTGTCCTGTTGCCCGCATGTTACTCGCGATAATGTATGTTGTGCGCCCAGATGCGGTACCAAGTTCAAACGCACGCTCGCTGTCTTTCGCAAGATTCGCAAGCAGCACGGTCTCTAAATCGTTGAGAGAGGCATAAGCTTGGTACGCCGGGATGATGCTGACTTCAGCTTCTAGTTTTGCACCAAAAGGACCTTCAGCCATTCGCTCAGTTATGTCTTCTGGTGATACCTGCGCAATCGGCCACTTAAATAGCAAGGGGTCGTTTCGGAGACGCAGTCGATAATGAGCCAAATGTTTAACGCAAAACGCGAGCAATACGAACAGTATTGCGCTAACACCGATGAGAATAGATTCTAATAAGGTCACAAGTAAACTCCACAATCGTTATCTTTTAACTGGGTTTGTTCATCGTTGCAAGGATGAGGGCGCGCGTTGTTTGGGGAGGAACTGGTCATCCCCAAATCAACATCCATGCACTATACTTTTTTGGCTGCAGCAACACGCACGAACAACCCCTCATAAGTCTGGGCTGCTTTGTCCCATGTATGATCGGCAGCCGTTCTACAGGCATTTTCACCGAGTTTTTTTCGGAATAATGGATCACGCATTGATTCTAGTAGGGTTGGCAGCTCCTCAGGCAAACCCATTGTTAGGCCATTTTTACCGGACTCTATGAGCGCGGAAACGCCGGCACCCTCGCTAACAATAATCGCACACCCAGCGGCCATGGCCTCAAGCACCACCATACCAAAAGCTTCTACCCTAGCGGGTAATACAACAACATCAGCGGCCGCAAAGTGTTCATGCATCTGCGTAGACAGGCCTTTAAACTCTACTTGCTCAGTAAGACCCTGGGTCGCCACCAAGCGCTGATAGAACTCATGGCGCTCACCACGACCCACGACCCAAAGATGCATGCCTTTACCAATGGCAGGAATCAGTTCGTCAAGGCCCTTGCGTCTGAAGTCTGAACCAGCAAACAAAATTAGCAACTGGTTGGCGCTAATCCCTTGGGCCTGCCTGATAGCGCTTCGGTTGGCTCGTGACCATGATGCTGAAAACTCCTCGGTATTCACACCCGGCGTAATAACCTGTTGCGGTTGATAACCCGAGTACGACGCAATGTCGGCCTGCAGAGAGGCCGAGCCAGCGACGAGATATGGTGTCTGATACTGCTTTTTTTCAAGATAAAGATGTAGCCATGCCCTCGGGCTCAAGTACAGACGATCAAACTTCTTCAGGCGCGACATGTGTGCCATACCTTGCAAATAGGGAAATGTATGTAACGTCGCGACGTCTTGCTGGAAGGTTTTTTCATGTGAGTGGATAATATCGTAGGACCCGTGTTCTAGCATCCCAGCGACATCTTTAGCGAAGCTGTAGCTATTGAGCACGCTAGAGAACATCAACCGTTTGGGAACCTGATGCCAGGCGATACCCGCCAATAACAGCGGGTCTACCTCACGAGCAAACAAGTGTATTTCATGGCCTCGCTGGAGAAGACGCCGGGTGATTTCCACTGCGTACTTCTCTGCACCGCCGGTGGTGACGAAGCGTTTAACGATGACTGCTATGCGCATTTAAAAACTCACGGGGTGGGAAATAGTTCAGAGTATAACCTCGTGGACAATCTAAGCAGGAGGTGTTTGGCGTGTATGGACTTTTACTTGGTGTACTACAAAACCTTACGACCATAAAAAAACCCCCGACTGCTTTCACAATCGGGGGTCTTTAATAAATGCCTGACAATGTCCTACTCTCACATGGGAACCCCCACACTACCATCGGCGCTAAGTCGTTTC
>JBLHVI010000005.1:0-119325 GCA_047630175.1 Candidatus Azotimanducaceae bacterium | reverse complement strand
GCGAACCCACTCGTGTAGCAATAGTCACTAACAACGGCCCACCAAAAATCATGGCGATACCCATCAATGTGAAAGCAAATGCAGCATCAGCGCTACTCCATGCGCTGTCATCTTCGAGTCGAGTGGTAAAAAATCCGAATACTAACAGGTACATAAAGCCAAATATTGAATAGGCCAGTATGAAAGGTGCCCAACCTTGCATCCGTTGCAGTGCGCGAAAGCCGCCAATACCAGCGCCACCTGATGGCGTGGCCTGTGCATGACGAACTACCAGTAATATGCCAATCAGCACAAGTGCGCCCACTGCACCCTCAATCTGATACACATCTGTCCATGCTTCATCACCCGTTTTTGATCGCAAGGATCCGCTGAGAACGCTGGCAAAAGCGACACCGAGACCGATGCCCGAGCCCATCAGTCCAACGGCAAGACCGCGCCTTGCTGGTGGCAATGCATCCGCGGCGATGATGGGTGCTGGTATCCAAACGCATGCACCGCCGATGCCAGTCACAAAAAGTGCTCCCGCCAAAATATAAGGTGAGTTTGCCATGCTGGCTAGCAGCAGGCCCGTGGTCGCCAATATTAGGCCAAGACGTAGCACTGACAGTAGCCGAAATCGGCTTGTTGCCCAAGCGACAAGCATAGTGCCCAATAAATAAGCGCCAACATTAGCCCCGCCAACAAGCCCTGCCAGACTGTTAGATATCGCTAAGTCGTCGCGGACGGCGGGTAATAAAATACCATAGCTGAAACGGCCAAACGCCTGTGCAACCGATGCGCTGAGGGCGATTAATAGGACAGTCACCCAGCCATAGCGAAATCGACTTGGTGACAAGCGATCTTGTTCTGTGACATTCAGTGAGGAGTCCGTGCTGGGCATTGCAGCAGGTTACCAAAAAAGGCTGTAGAGATGCATTATCGATTGCATTCGTTAATCAGCAATTTCCTTGTGGATATGATTGAAGCAAGCCATTGCTAAGTCCTAAGCCCTGAGTCTGTTGGCGTGTAAAGTTTACCGTGGTGCTTTACTCTGACGCGGTAATTCTTGAAGGTATGCAGTTACTTTTATTGGGTGAGTCATATATATGAATAGTCCTTCCGCCGAATATCCCAGCTGGTTTCAGCTGGCCCTAGATACACCCTGCGAGCCGGGTGATGTTATTGTTGATGGCTGTAAGATTCACTATGTGGCTTGGGGTGATATTGGCAAGCCCGGTATCGTCCTGTTGCATGGCAGTAATGCCCATCTTGAGTGGTGGCGTATGATCGCCCCTTTCTTGGCTGAACATTTTCGCGTGGCTGCTATGGATTTTTCAGGCGCCGGTGACAGTGGCTGGCGCGATAGATATTCCGGGGAGCAGTTTGCCAAGGAAGTGATGGGTGTCTCGCAGGCGGCGGGTCTTGGCGATAAGCCCTATGTGGTGGGTCACAGCTTCGGTGGTTTCGTCACCTTGGAGACGGGTCACCTGTACAGCAAAGAACTAGGCGGGATTGTGGTCCTCGACTTTACTATCTCGGCGCCGGCGCAAATTGAAGCGTTCGCTGAGTTCAGACGCCAGCGTCAGGCAGAGGCCGTCAGGCCAACTCGCGTGTATTCGGACCGGCCATCAGCGCTGGCTAGATTTCGGCTTATGCCGGAACAAACCTGCCAGCACCCAGAGATCGTGGCCTACGTTGGTGCGCATGGCATTCGGCCAGTAGAGGGTGGTTGGACCTGGAAATTCGATCCGGGCATGTTCAAGAATTTGAGCATGGCGCGCGAAGGTAGTCCAAGCGATGAGGATAAGCTGCTGGGATTGGCGTGTCCCGCAGCGTTTATCATGGCAGAGCACAGTCTCGACTACAGTCCGGAAAGTGTCGTCTATACCCGTCAACTGACTGATGGGCGCATTCCCATGCTGACGATCCCAAATACCCACCATCATCTGATGTTCGATGAGCCGCTGGCCGTTGCCACTGCGCTGCAGAGTTTGTTGCTGGCCTGGCAGCTGCGGTAGCGTGCCCTAGTCGTGCAGGTGCTCTTAGGTGGAGATCGGTGGTCATGACCGTTATGATTCTCTGCAATCCAAAATTTGTGTTTTTCAGTCTGAGGATTTCATGCGCCGCCTACTATTTGTTGCTTTGTTATTGAGTGTCACCCTTTGCCCTGCCGTGGCCCAATCCCAAGAAACTGTTGCGAGCACATTCAGTGCGATGGACATTTTCGAGTTGGAGTATGTTGACGATCCACGGCTGTCGCCGAACGGCAATCAGGTCGTGTATGTGCGTCGCAGTTTTGATGTAATGACTGACGGTAACCGCCAACAGCTCTGGATCGCCAATAGTAACGGTAGTGACCATCGGCCCTTGTTGGCCGACAGCCATAGCCACAGTAGCCCTCGTTGGTCGCCGGATGGCAAGCGTCTCGCTTACTTGTCGAATGCCAGCGGTTCACAGCAGCTTTATGTTCGCTGGCTCGACAGCGGCGACACGGCCGTGCTGACTAATCTGGCAATGGCGCCTCGCAACATTAGCTGGTCGCCTAGTGGCGGGCAGATCGCCTTTGTGATGAGCGTGCCGAGTAAAGATAAACCACTATCGGTCAACATGCCGGCAAAGCCCAAAGGTGCAAAATGGTCTGACGATGTGATCTATGTCAGCAAGGCCAAGTATCAGACCGACGGTAAGGGCATTATCGACACGGCTTTCGATCACGTGTTTGTCGTGCCGGCGTTGGGCGGCACATCACGGCAACTGACATCAGGTGATTTCAATCACCAGGGCAACCTTAGCTGGGCTGCGGATGGCGAGCATATTTTCGTCTCGGCGAATCGCCGTGATGATTGGGAATTCAAGACCCGAGAAGCAGATTTGTTTGCCATAGCGCTGGCCGACGGCAGCTTGCGTCAGGTGACCGATGCGGCCGGTGCAGAAACCCATCCATTGGTTTCACCCGACGGCAAACGCATCGCCTATTTGAAGTCAGATGACAAGGCCCTAGCCTATCGTCCCCGCGAGTTGGTGGTAATGAATATAGATGGGAGTGATGCCTTGACGCTGACGACAGGCCTTGATCGACGCATTAACGCGCCCCTTTGGTCGGGCAACAAGGCGCTGTACTTCGCTTACACTGACCAAGGCTTAACCAATGTCGGCCGGGCTAGTCTCAAAGGTAAATTGACAGTGCGTGCCGCAGGTCTCGGCAGTCAAACCCTTGGGCGTCCCTACACCTCGGGTGACTATCATGTAGCTGCTAACGGCAGCCTCGCCATTACGCGTGGCAGCGCTCAGCGTCCTGCTGACTTAAGCGTGTTGGTTGGTAAGAAAACCTATGTGATCACCGACCTGAATAGCGATCTTTTGGCGCACAAAACGTTGGGTGAGCTGCACGAAATTAACTATGCATCAAGCTTTGATGGCGAAATGATTCAGGGCTGGTATTTAACGCCCCCGAATTTCGACCCCACGAAGAAATACCCGCTGATTCTTGAAATTCACGGTGGCCCGCATCTTAGCTACGGTCCGAATTTTTCGGCTGAAATGCAGCGCTATGCGGCAGAGGGCTATGTGGTGGTGTATGACAACCATCGAGGTAGCACGTCATACGGCGAGCGCTTTGCACTGCTGTTGCAGTACAAGTACTCCAGTAAAGAAGATTACGCCGACCATGACAGTGGCGTAGATCACGTGATTGAGATGGGCTTTATCGATCCGCAGCAGGTCTATATTACGGGTGGATCAGCGGGCGGTATTGCTAGTGCTTATGCCATTGGTCTAACCGATCGCTATCGGGCAGCGGCGGTGGCAAAGCCGGTGATTAACTGGTTGTCCAAGGTGCTGACCGCTGACAGTTATCTGGGTCAGATACCGAATCAGTTTCCGGGATTACCTTGGGACCATATGGCGCACTATTGGCAACGCAGCCCGCTGTCGCTGGTGGGTAATGTCAAGACACCGACGTTGCTAATAACGGGCGAAGAAGATCGCCGCACGCCGATCTCCGAGACTCAACAGTTCTATCAGGCGCTCAAGCTGGTGGGCGTCGACACCTTGATGGTGAGGGTCCCGGGCAGTCCCCATGGTATTGCCGGTAAGCCATCGCGGATGATTGCCAAGGTTGAGAATATCCTAGCCTGGTTTAGAAAGTATGGGCCGCAGGCGCCCGAGACATAGCATTATGCGTTTAACAACGTCAAACCTCAGGTGGCTGCGTATACGATACTGTGAAACGTTTACGCGGGTACGCCAGTTCTACGCCACGCGCAGTGTCTTTAGCCCTCCAATTAAAGATTAGAGTCTTATGATCGATATCCCGAAGCCGGGTTTGGCGATTGAAATCCGGCGGCTTTACCATATCGCCTTACCCCTTATGGGGGCGCAGCTTGCTCAAATGGGTATGGGTGTGAGTGATGCGATTATGGCGGGTCAATATGGTTCCGCTGATCTTGCCGGTGTAGCGCTCGGTGGCAGTCTATTATGGCCCGTGGTGCTGCTGATGATGGGGTTGATTCAAGCGGTCACGCCAACGGTTGCGCAGCTGAACGGTGCGCGAAACTATTCGGAAATTGGCGAGGTCATTCGGCAAGGTCTGTGGATGGCGTTATTTGGCGGTCTGCTCGGTGCTTTGATTCTCAACAATATCGGACCGGTGTACGAACTTGTTGGCGTTGACCCAGTAGCGTCGGCGATTTCTATTCCTTACCTTGCGCTGGCCTCAATGGGTTTCCCGGCACTGATGTGTTTTTTCTGTCTGCGCTTTCTTGCTGATGGTATGGGGATTACACGTCCTGCCATGTTTATTGCGATCACGGCGTTGTGTCTCAAAATTCCATTGAACTACGTATTGATCTACGGCGAGTTTGGACTGCCTGAAATGGGCGGAGCGGGTTGTGGTCTGGCCAACGCGATTATCAATTGGTTTCAACTTTTGATGATTATCTTTGTTGTATCTCGCAAACGTTTTGATATCACGGGTTGGCGCCAACGTGTCACTTTCCCAGATTGGCAGAGGATGAAACCTTTGTTGATTATTGGCTTGCCCATAGGCGCATCAATTTTTGCCGAGGTGGGGCTGTTTTCGTTTACGACCTTACTGCTTGGGCGGCTTGGTGCGGACACGGTTGCCGCGCACAATATTGCCATGGGTCTGAATGGGATTTTGTTTATGCCTGCCATGGCGCTAGGCATGGCGGCAACAATCCGTATTGGCTTTCGGATAGGTGCAGCAGAGGTTGTCGACGCAAGAACGACCGCAGCGTTGGCGCTTATGACAACAGTGCTCATTGCGCTTTCAGGGTCTGTTTTCATATACCTTTTCAGATTCGACTTGGTGGGTTTTTACACCAAGGACGTAGCGGTCGCGGGTCTAGCGGCAGAATTATTGCTGTTTGTTACGTTCTTTTTGATACTCGATGCCATACAGTCAACCGCTGCTGGCGCGTTACGGGGCTACAAAGACACCCGGGCGCCGATGTGGATTGCGTTGTTTAGTTTTTGGGTCATCGGCATGCCACTGGAATGTATTCTGGGTTTTGGTTTGATCGGTGAGCCTATGGGTGTTTATGGATTCTGGATCGGTATATCTATCGGTGTGGGTACGGCGGCGCTGCTGATTTCGATGCGTCTGTGGAAAACAAGCAATAACCCAGCGCGGATTAGGCAGTTGGCCGGCTGAGGAACTTTCAAGAAATCACCAAACGCGACCTCTACAGGAGAGAAGTGATGAAGCAATCTAATCTGGGCAAGCTCGAAGGTATCAGTCGTCTCACATTAGGCGGTGGCGGAATCGGCCAAGTGTGGGGCGAGACGACCAGAAACGAGGCGATCGCTACTGTTCATGACGCCTATACTGGCGGGATTAACTTATTCGATATGGCGCCGATGTATGGCAGAGGAGAAGCGGAAACGGTAATGGGCCTTGCCTTCGAGGATGGCTATCCGGCAGATCTACGGGTTACTACAAAATGTCTCGTTGGTGGCGTTGAACCAAGTGATATTGAACCTAAGTTGATCCGCTCATTGGACAAAAGCTGCGCGCGGTTAAAGCGCGACTTCATTGACCTTTTTATTTTGCATGGCTACGTTATTCCAGATGGTTGGCAGGACAGCAGTCGGCCTGAAATACTGTCGCAGGCGGCAGTCCAGTGGCGCAATTATCAGGACCATGTCATTCGCACTTTTGAGAAATTGAAAGCGGAAGGTAGAATCGGCGGGTGGGGAATAACTGCGGCCAGTGTTCAGTCTGCGAACTATGCGGTGCTAGATGCGGATCAAAAGCCTGACGTTATTCAAGCCATGACGAACCTATTAGATAGCGCGGGTAGCATGCCCATTACGGCGGAAGCGGCTGATCCTCGTGGCGTGATTCAACGCGCTCGCGATAATAGTGTTGGTGTGATGGGGATTCGAGCGGTGGCCGCCGGCGCATTAACAGCGAGTATCGACCGTGATATCGATCCAACCTCAGCTGAAGCAAAGGATTTTGTCAGAGCGGCAGGTTTTCGCCAGTTAGCGGAAGCGCGTGGTGTCAGTGCCGCGTTCCTCGCGCATCAGTACGCCCTCAGCATGCCGGGGGTTGATACTGTTGTCCTTGGTGTTACAAATCGAGCACAGTTATACGAATGTCTTGCCGCCGAAAAGGCCGGCCCGCTAGACGCTGAAACGATGCAGTTGATTGACCAGAGTGTCGGTTAGAGAGCGTGTCGGTTAGAGATGGAATGCACTTCGGCTCCGGGTCGCGGCACTTGTTAAGCTACTAGGGCCGCGGGGTAATTTTTCCGTTCGCCTCTTCCCAAGCTCTGGTAATGACAAAGGATCTATCCAACCCAATCGGCACGATCATTTTAATTTCCTCATAAGTCGCATCCTCCGTTAGTGCTGCGGTCTTGAGTGTTTGCCTAAGGTCTAGCCCATTATCAACGGAGTTCCGGCCGATGTCTGCGAGCTGCACCATGAAGCGCTGGAACTGCTTTACCCCTGCTCTGTCAGTCACGAGCCCATGACCCGGAATTGCACGGTCAAAGTCCAATTCCAAAGTGCGATCTAATGTTGCAGGCCAAGCCTTCACCGAACCACCTGCCTCAAGATCGATGTTGGGGTAGTGGCCGTTGAACAACAGATCGCCCATATGAATAACGCGCTCTTCTTCAAAAACAACGACCAAGTCGCCATCAGTGTGACCTAAGCCGGGTGACACTAACAACAAATGCTTGTCACCAAATTCTAAACGATGAATGCCGGAAAATGTTTCATTTGGCAGGGTATGAGGCGCTTCGGCAAAATACTCGCCATCGGTTTTTTCTAAATGATGCAGCGTTCGCGCAGTTGAAATCACTTTTACACCAGGGTCAAACGCCGGGTTTCCGTGGGTATGATCCAGATGGTAGTGGCTGTTGATAACCGCTATGACAGGCTTGCCGGTTAGTTTCATAGCAAGTTCTTTGATTCTGTCACCTTGGAGTTGAAAAGTCATTGTGTCGACAATCACGGTGCCTTCTTGGGTATTCAGAACGGCAACATTTCCACCCATGCCAAATAAGACGTGTAGATCATCTGATAGCGATTCAACTTCAAGGGATCTCACCGACATAAACACATAGCCAGAAAACACGATGACGATCGCTACAAGTGCCAAGCTAATTCTTTTTACCCAAACCATGCGTTAGCCTCCGATTGAATTGAATATATATTGAACCATCTGCACGAAGAAGATGATATCGGATTGGCGTCATTGTATGCACTGGATTACGCGATATTTGACGAACAGCACCTTAGATTCGTCAGTCTCACGATTCCTGCCGTGAGCCGGATTAGAATATCTCTATATTACAATAGGTTAGGTTATGGCACAGAGGTTGCTAATATCTTTAGCATTAGACTGCACACTGCGATTGCGGCAGAATGATGTGTGTTGGAGCAGCCCGTGCGACTGATCAGTCAGATCAATAATCTCTATCAGGATATGGACTCGACATGAATGAACAACAAGCGAAAGCCCGAATCAAAGACCTAAAAGGGTTTTATCATCATCTGGCGACCTTCGCCGCTGTGAATGTAGCGTTGTTTGCGATGAACATTATGGCAGGCGACGAGCTTTGGTTTTTCTACCCAATGTTTGGCTGGGGCATTGGCTTGGCGCTGCATGCCTTTAAAACCTTTGCTGACGGTAAAGGCTGGGAACAGCGTAAGCTGCAGGAGTTGACAGGCTGGAGTACGACCCAGGAAGAGTTGGCGCAGCTTAGAGAAAGAACCGAGGTTCTGATCGCTATACTTTCCTCTGTCGACTGGGAGCGCATCGATCCAAGCTTACTGAGTAGTCACGAAAATTTAGAGAATGCGCGCCTGACTATTGAACGCCTTCAGGCTAACGGTGCTACATCTACTCGTGAGGAAGACAAACAAGAGGTGATGCGCGAGCTAGAAAAGCTTGAGGCTTTTGTTACCAGTAAGAAATTCGCCTTTTATGAAAAGGCTCAGGGTGTGTGAAAAGCAGGTGTCACGCACCCGACACGCGAGACACCAGAAAATCTACCGCGACTTTCACCTTGGGTACTAAGTATTGCTGCTTTTGGTATAGCAGGTAAATAGCCAGATCCGGATTCTGACTGATCTTAATTGTTGGCTCAATAAATAATTCTTGTAATTCACCGCTATCAAGAAAGGTCTGCAATGACCAGCGCGGTGCCATCAAAATACCAATTCCTGCAATTGCCTGCTCGCCTAACCACTTGCCATTGTTAGAGATGACAACGGGTGCCGCAGTGACATCCTGCCACTGTCCGTCTGACTGACATAACCAAGGCGTGGGGCCATTAGGTGTGCGGAAAAACAAGCCTTTATGTTGTCTTAGCTCGATGGCGTGCTTCGGTGTGCCCATCCTTGCTAAATAGGCCGAAGACGCTACCGGAATAAACTCGTTATCCATTAGTCGTACTGCCTGCACTCGCTCGTTAGGGGCATAGCCACCGCGTATGGCTATATCCACATCGTCTCGTGACAGTGTTGAAAGTTCATCGCTTAGACCGACATCTAAGATAATCTCTGGATACAAGGTTCTAAACTCTTCTAGCAGGGGGAGTAACAGGCGCTCGCCGAAGCTAACCATAGAACTGATGTGTAGAAACCCCGTCGGCTTTGCCTGATAGCTGCGCACGGTTTCGTCACTTTGTTCAAGCTGTGCGAGGATATCCTGCACTTGCTTGAAGTAAAGCTGGCCGATCTCCGTAACTTGAACCACCCGGGTGCTACGTTTCAGCAGATTCGCGCCGAGACTCTTTTCTAGGTCGGCGACTCGTCTGGACAAGGATGATGGGGGCACGGAAAACGCCTCGGCTGCTCGTGTAAAGCTGCCTGTTTCGACAACTTTACTGAAGTATCGCAGTGCTTTTAACTGGTCGATTGGGAGATGCTCCTGTAGGTTCGAGACTATTGTGGTCTTGAAAATTATTGTCGTAAAGACAATAGAATACAGCACTTTAACCCGTATATGTGCTCAAGACATAGGGTAATAATGCACAATTGGGCGCCCTTACGAAGGCGTGATCGTGGGAAGGTATGTCAGCATGGTGGTTGCATAGGTTGCTTGATTCTTTGATGCTTGGCTGGGATGTAGCAGCCATTCGAATTGCCATTAACCGCCTAACGTGGTCTATTATCGAGACTACGATAATTCAATCACACGGAGCCTCAAAGATGACGAGATGTTGGTCTAGGCAAAAATCTATTACGTTCGCTCTAGTCATCAGTTTGTTGCTGGTGTTACCGTCGGCTTTTGCCGAAGAGCGTTCGGTGAGTGATTTGGCGTGGATGTCTGGCGCCTGGGTGGGTCCGGCAGGACCCGGGGTCACGCTCGAGGAAAACTGGATTATGCCAACATCTGGGTCTATCGCCTCACTGGTGCGAATGACGGGTGACGGAAAAACTAGCATGGTGGAATTGATTGTCATCGAGGAGGAAAACGACACGCTGGTGTTGCGGATCCAGCAGTGGGACCCGGGTTTCTCGCCACGAACACCGAGTGCGCAGACCATGTCACTGGCTGAGATGGGCCAAAACAGTGTGAGTTTTGTCTCTGCCAGTGAGGGCGGCATTAGCACCCTTGGGTATAGCAAGGCAGAGGACGGTAGCTTCAATATCGATGTCGAAACTACCGACGGTGCAGTATTCCAACTTACGCTCAAGGCTCGCTAAAGCGCCGGAATTTGCCTCGGTCATTGACCGTCACCCGACGTGATAACGCCAAACAGGTAGGCAGAAATATGACGATACTTAATCATTTTCAAGTGACGGATGGCATAGCTTCATCCGGTCAACCCACTGCCGCGCAATTTGCCGAAATTGCTGCAGGTGGGTACGACGCTATTATAAACTTGGCGATGCCGGATAGTGAAAATGCCTTAGCTGATGAAGGCCGTATAATCGCCGCGCTAGGGATGACTTACATCCATATTCCGGTGCCTTTCGATGCGCCAACCGAGGAGCACTTCGCGAGATTTTCAGGCTATATGGACTCGCTCAAAGGCAACAAGGTTTGGGTTCATTGCGCCGTCAATGCGCGTGTTTCAGCTTTTTTGTTTCGCTATCTGCAATTAAGTAAAGGCATGAGCGCTGACGAGGCGAAAACTCCGGTGTTGGTTGCCTGGTTACCGAAGATGGATGATGTGTGGAAGGCGTTTGTTAGCCACGCACCAGAACAGCTTTAAGGCGACGTGGTAGTTACATGGCGGCAGGTGTCGAATTACTGCAGCCGCGACAGATGATCATCGACGAACTCCATGCGGTCTTTACCCCAGTAAAGTGCGTTATCGATGCCGATGGTGGGTACGCCAAAGACACCGCGCTCTAATGCCATGTTTGTCGAGTCAACAAGCTGCTGCCGAGTGTCGTCACTTTCAGCAACCGATTCAAACGCTTCTGGGTCGACGTCGAGTGACGCTGCAATCTCACGCAGTCTGGCATATTCACCAATACTGCCATCTCCGTTTTCCCAGTAGGCGGCAAAAATTGCTTCAATGAACTCAACCTCTTTGTGCCATTGGCGCATGCCGATAGCGCCTCTCAACGCACGGCTGGTTTTAATGGGAAAAGCACTTGGTACGCTGAAGGGCAGATCATATTTTTTTGCCCAGCGCATGAGGTCATCTTTACGATTCCGTAGCTTCGCTTTTGGCTCGTTCATGAGGACATAGTTGTTGGCCTGAAACACATGCCCAACATTGAAGGGGTGCCAATTGATTTCAGCGCCATGCTTTTCGGCGATGGGTGTCAATAACTTGATCGCAAAGTAGGTGTTGGTGGAGCCTAGGTCCCAGTAAAAGTCGATTATTTTGGGCATCGTAAATTAGCCTCCGATATTTTCAGTGTTAATGCCTGCAATGCAATTTTTGCGGTGACCTGCGCGCAGGTATCTGTCACTTCTCAGCATCTTCAGCGATGGAATACGCCCAAAAACTTGCGGTTTGGTAGAAGGTCCCGCCCAGCAAAGCAATAGCGCACATTAGAAAAAATAAAGCCACGGCGCCATTATGTCCAGTCGCTATGACGATCAAGCCCGCGAGCGACAGGCCGGTTATCGAGAGTATCTCAACCACAAAGTCACGTAGCACCGCAGGTTTGCGGCCATTAAAAAAACCAGCGTTAGCGGGGTCTTGTCTGGCACGCTTCATGGTGTGATGGGTGATCCGATGCATCATCGCGAAGACCATAGCGAGTAAAATTAACCACAGTCCAATGTCTTCTGGCCCCAGGGTTTCTACCAGTGTAAATTCCAAGATTCCAATCAAAAATGGCAGCACTGAATCACTGATGGCAGGTACCCAGCGGAAGCGCATGGCACTGCTCGAGTAGACTACCCAGATCAATATGATCCCCATAAATGTGGCGATTATTTGGATCCAAGCGATAAATGAAACCCAGTTAAACGCGAAAAGGTAGGGCGTCTCAAGTACATGAGACCAGAGTAATTCAACGGCTAATGCTTGCACGATGCTAAGCAGGGTTAGCAACGCACTGGGGAAATTGTCCGTTACTCTCTGTCGAATTTCGTTCATCTGGCATTCCTGTGATTGCTGGAAATATGTTGGGACGAATTACTTATGGCAACGACGCACGCGCTGGCACTATAGTTCCATGACCTCAACAAACATAGTGAGGCCTAAAACTACAAGTCTTTGCGCCTGCAGTCCAGCGCGGTGATAGGCGTGGCGCGAATGGGGTCTGACGGTAATGGTATTTACTGATGCTGTGGCTCCCTCAAATGAAGCCAGCTTCGCATATTCGGGCATGGGTGTGTTACCCCGGGGCTCTGGTCATGCGGGTCACTAGAATCTTGCCGCGGATGAGACAAAGCGACGCAGTAATCCATATTTCTTTCTAACGGAAAAATGCCATACTCATAGTCAGGATAGTTTTTACTTGCCGAAAGAGTGCCAGTCCATGTCAAACGAAATTCTCGATGCCTACGTGAGTGGCTTGCCCAGCCGGCAACTCGCGGTGAATATATTTGAGGGTGAGTGGTCGTCTCGTTTGCCCGGTGCTGATATCGTACCAACTGGTCCCTCTAAGTTGTTTGAGGACGACCGAATCAACTGGTCTATGGACCTATTGGGTGGTGTGCTAGGAAAGCGAATTTTAGAGCTGGGTCCGCTGGAAGGCGGGCACAGTTACATGCTGGAAAAGCTGGGCGCTGAGTCGATTTTGGCCGTCGAGGCCAATACTCGCAGTTATTTGAAGTGCCTAATTACTAAAGAAATATACAACCTACACAAGGTGAGGTTCTTGCTCGGTGATTTTGTCGAGTATTTACGCGATAGCGATGAGAAATTTGATATCTGTGTCGCCAGTGGTGTGCTTTACCACATGTTAAACCCTTGCGAGTTGATTGAGTTGATGGCGACCAGCAGTGACAACGTCATGATCTGGTCGCATTATTATGACGCCGAGGCCTTGGCTGCGAACGAGAATGTGTCGAGCGAAAAGTTCTCGGCGGTGACCGAGGAAAACCACGGAGGTTATGCCCATCAACTGCATCAATACAATTACCGCGATGCGCTCGACTGGGACGGTTTCTGTGGCGGTGCGGCGCCTTTCAGTCGGTGGATGACCAAAGAAGGTATTTTTGGTTGCCTACGGCATTTTGGTTTCACGGACATTCAAACCAATTTCGATGCGCCCCAACATCAGAACGGTCCGAGCATCTGTCTGGTTGCGACGAAATAATCGTTATCAATATCGGTGGTTCGTGGGATTAACCGGGCTTAAGCGTTTATTGAACGCAGTGCCCTTAACGACCTTTCCAGTGTTCGCCAGGGCGTTTCTCCATAGGCATTGATAATACGCTGCTGCGCATGACGCCAGAGCTTCAGTGCCTGTTTGTATTTGGCACGACCAGTAGAGGTGATTGAAATTTCTTTGACACGACCATCGGTTTTGGCGGCGGCGATATTGATATAGCCTTGCTTTACCAGTGGTTTGAGGTTTCTTGACAGCGTTGTGCGCTCCATGCACAGGACGTCAGCCAGTTGGTTAAGGGCGACAGGACCGATAGCGGTTAGGTTACCGAGAATAGCGAACTGGGATCGCTGTAGGCCACTGCTACGCATTTCTTCGCCGTATATACGGCCGATGACTCGCGCCGTTTTATGCAGATTATTACTGACGCAATATTGAGGATGGAGAATATCTTCCATGGTGTGCCAGGGTTAATTGATAGGAATAAGCTGATAGTTTAAGTGTATATACACGTAAATCAAGGCTATGTTAGCCTGTGCGTAAAATTGCGGGTATTTGCTCGCTGGCGGACGGAGAATTACGTGAACAAAGCTATCGATGCCCGTACCCGCGAGTTACTTGAAGCGGGTCCATTTTTGTTGTTGCTCAAAATGGCAGGGCCAAACACGATTGCGTTTTTGGTGCAGTCGTTAGTGAGCGTGGCTGAAGTTTGGTACATCGGCCAAATGGGGACAGCCTCGCTGGCGGCTATTGCACTGGTGTTTCCATTATTAATGTTGATGCAGATGATGTCTGCCGGCGCGCTCGGTGGCGCGGTGACTTCTGCACTGGCTCGCGCCCTTGGTGGAGGTCATCGGCAGCGAGCTGAGTCGTTGGTGTGGCATGCGTTATTTATTGCCGCGGCTGGGTCATTGGTGTTTTTGCTGCTATTTATGTTGGGTGGCGAACATTTTTTACGTTTTCTTGGCGGCTCGGGAGAGACCCTTGATGTCGCCATGGACTACTGCTGGATTTTGTTCCCGTGTGCGCTGGTGCTGTGGACAACTAATGTGTTGAGCGCCGTATTTCGTGGCATGGGGAATATGCGCTTTCCTGCGCTGTTGATGATCGTCGCTGCGCTGCTACAAATTCCGCTTTCTGGCGCGCTGATACTAGGTTGGGGTGGATTGCCGGCGCTGGGAATTGCAGGTGCGGCGATCTCGATTATCAGCGTAAGTTGTCTCAACGTTTTAATCCTACTGGGCAGGCTGGTATTCGGTGAGGTGACGGTGAACTTGCGGCTAGCCCAGGCAGGGCTGAATACGGATTTAGTCCGCGATATTTTCAACGTTGCATTGCCAGCGTCCCTATCGCCTATATTGACGGTGCTGGGCATCATGAGCACGACCGGTTTAGTGGGGCGGTTTGGCCCGGAGGCTTTGGCCGGTTATGGTATAGGCTCGCGTCTTGAGTTTTTAATGGTGCCTCTCGTTTTTGGTGTGGGTGCTGCAATGACGTCGATTGTTGGAGTCAATATCGGCGCGGGTCAATGGCAGCGTGCCGAGCGGGTAGGCTGGATCGGTGCATCCACCGCTGGGTTTATTGCGGGCATTATTGGGATAATTTTTGCGATTTTCCCCGCGTTGTGGGTCGGATTGTTTACTGAAAATGCTGCTGTGTTTGCCGCAGGTGAAAGCTACATGCGAATCGTGGGTCCGTTCTATGTGTTTCAGGGCATCGGCTTGTCGCTATACTTTGCCTCTCAGGGCGCGGGTAACGTTACATGGCCTGTTATTGCGACTATTTTCCGCTTTGTGACGGCAGTGGGTGGAGCAACCGCGGCGGTTCTCGTGTTTGGTGGTGGCTTGGAACAGGTATTCTACTTCGCTGCTGGCGGTATGTTGATTTACGGTATTATGACCGCTGTGCCGATTGCCCGAGGTGCTTGGCGCCCCTAACGGCTCTCGGCACGGCGTTGAGTGGCATCTAAATACCACTATTGATCTTAGGTTTTCTTGCGCCCCCAGACTGATTCCACTGCAGGTGCGTCTGGTGAGGGTGTCGTGTCGGTAGCTGTATCTGGGATCGCTGGTTCGGCGATTTCTGCTGGTGCTGTTTGAGCCGCAGCTTTTTTGGCCGCAGGCTCTTTTTTGGCCGCAGGCGCTTTTTTAGCCGCGGGCGCTTTTTTAGCCGCAGGCGTTTCTTTGGCTGCAGGCGTTGTTTTTCGGCCGGCTGAAGACCAAGGTGATGATGCCGCCGGTTCTGGCTCTGGCGCGTTTGTTTCTGCAACCGCTGGCTTCGAATACTGACTTGCTGGCGTAGTACTTGATGGTTGCGCTGCTTCGGCTTCGGGGTCGGTTGCGACAACGTTTTCAGAGTCGCCATCAACATCCTCTGTACCGGGGCGATGAGTCAACTGTAGCCCCTTGAGGAAATTCCGGAGCACCTGATCCTGACACTTGCGAAAGTGTTTGTGATCAGCTTTGCGGAAGAAGGCGCTAAGTTCATGTTTGCTCAGACGAAAAGCCGAGCGATTCATCATCTCGAGAATGTCTTCAGCTTGTAGGTTGAGGGCAATCTTGAGTTTCATGAAAATATTGTTATTGGTCAGGCGCTCTTCCGGAGCTGGCTGCTCACCCTCACGTTTACCGCGCTTAAGGTTAATCAAGCCATTCAGAAAGGCGGCAAGCATAACATCAGGACATTCCTCGTAAGCAGGGTCGTCGTCTCTTTTCAGCCAGTCGCTGATGTGTTCTCGGTCTGTGCTAAGGCCGCCTTCGGCGAAGGTGTTGATCATTGACTTGTCGTTGAGTTCGAAGGTGTAGCGAAGTCGTCGCAAGATATCGTTGTTGTTCATGAATGTGCTCTGCTGCTGATGTAGGAGGGTTGTACGCGCGCGATATCACTCTGTCGAGGATCTTTTCGCCACGGGTTCACTTTAACGTGTTCTGCGCAGGATTGTTATAACGCTGGTGAATTGTGCTCCTTAGACGCATTCATCGCCGTCAGGTTTTTGGCGAGTTGGCGCGCTACGATGCGAAACACATCGGCGGAAAAGCCCAGTCCCAGATGGGTGCTTGCGACTTCGAAGTGATCTACCGCTGCCGACTTGTGGTCAATGCAGGCTTCCCAGGCAACCACCCCATCACTTTTCGAGTAGATGTTAGTAATGGGCAGGTTCAACGGTGTTTGGTCACGTAACTCGACGGCTTGCTCTATCATATCTAGGTTCATGCCGTTACCGTGGAACAGCGGCGCGACGCGTGTGTATTTAGGACCACCGATTATTGGGCTACCCATGGTGATCACCTGGCTAACCATGCCGGGCAGTTCACGAGCGACTTCTCTGGCGAGATAACCTCCGAGGCTCCAACCGATCAGGATTAGCGGATTTTGACTACGCTCTGCCTCGCGGCGAACGGCCTTCGTGAGCTGGCCGATCATAGCCATGACGTCACCCATATTAATTCCTTGTTGCCAGCCTGCCGCGTTATAGCCGAGGTAGCCGAGATAATTGCGTAGCACGAGGGTTGAAAAATCACCCGCACCAAAGCCGGGGAACACCAATACGCGTTCGCCGTTTCCACGCCGTTGAGTTAGCAGGTCTGGCGCATGCAAAAACAGGCGTGGAAATTCTGTCCAGCTGAATGCCTCGTTGAATAGTCGGGTGTTGGAAGGCAAGGATATATTGCGCATAAAAAGTGCCAAATGTTGTCGTTTTTAACAAATATAGGATTAGTTTGATATCACGTTTACGCGTGTCTTGCGCCGCTGGATTGGTTCTTCGAATCGACCGGCTGATCTTTTCAGGCCAACATCGCGTATATCATCGCTATGACGCAACTAACATCAAATTTACGCCTTATCTTGGGCGATCAGCTCAACCAGCAACACAGCTGGTACAACGCCATTGATCCTCACATTGTATATGTGTTGGCAGAATTGCGGCAAGAGACCGATTATGCGCGCCACCATGTGCAAAAGGTCTGCGGATATTTTGCAGCGATGGCGGCCTTCGCAGACTGGCTGAGACAGGCAGGGCACCGGGTTGTTTATCTTACGCTCGACGATACCGTGGACTTCGATAGTTTACCGGTTTTGCTAGATCACCTCGCGGTAGAGCACGCCGTCGAGCAAATAGACTACCAGCAGCCAGACGAATATCGCGTAGCCGAACAGCTTCGCCGCTGGGCTGCGTCTTGCGAGCCGAAGGTGACAGTGGTCGACTCGGAACATTTCTTTATTGCGTCCGCATCGATGGGTGATTATTTTGTTGTCGATCGTGCTCAGGTTATGGAAACTTTTTACCGCCGGGTGCGGCGCGAAACCGGCATTCTTATGCAAGGCGCCAAGCCCTTGGGTGGGAAATGGAATTTTGATGCCGAAAATCGTAAGAAGCTGCCCCCTAAGGTGGCGGTCCCCGATCCGTTGTTGTTCGAAACGCCGGTGGCAGATATTCTTGATCGACTGGCTCGGCATAAGGTGCAAACCCTTGGCACAATCGAAGGTCAAACATTGATATGGCCGGTCGATCGGCAAGCCGCGCTGAAGCTTTTAGCATTTTTCTTAGAACAGTGTCTTCCTCAGTTCGGTACCTATCAAGATGCCTTGACCGACCGTGGTTGGTCGTTGTTTCACTCGCGCTTGTCCTTCAGTTTGAACACGAAGTTAATTTCACCGCGTGAAGTTGTGCAGGGTGCGCTTGACTATTGGGAGTCCCATCAAGACACCGTTTCACTCCCGCAGATTGAAGGCTTTGTCAGACAGATCATTGGCTGGCGTGAATTTATGCGCGGCGTTTACTGGATGAATATGCCGGGCTACGCAACGATGAACGGCCTCGAGCACAAGGCGGCATTACCGGCATTTTATTGGACGGGTGAAACAAAAATGAAATGCATGTCTGTAGCGATTAATCAATCGCTTGACTACGCCTACGCGCACCATATTCAACGTTTAATGGTGACGGGCAACTTCGCGCTGTTGTTGGGGGTTGAGCCTGAGGCGGTTGATGCTTGGTATTTAGGTATCTACATTGATGCCTTGGACTGGGTTGAATTGCCCAACACGCGAGGCATGAGCCAATTTGCCGACGGCGGGTTAGTGGCGACTAAACCCTATATATCTTCGGGTAAGTACATTCAGCGGATGGGGGATCACTGTAAGACTTGCGCGTACGATGTGAGTCTTCGCAGCGGCGAAGGCGCATGTCCCTTTAACGTACTCTATTGGGAATTTCTTGACAGGCATCAAAAGAGGTTTGCCACGCATCACCGGATGCGCATGATGTACTCGAATTATGAGCGGATTGACGTGCAGGAATTAACGGCCATTAAGGCGACCGCCGCGCAATATCGAGAAAAAATCGACAGTCTTTAGAAGGTTCATAGACGTTAAAATATATCTACTGCCTATGAAAATATGTCGCCATTGCAGGCTCGCAACAAGACGTATTTAGTCTTTTTTAGCGTCCTTGCGAGTTTTCCGTGATGGCTTTGTGGTTTTTTCTGGCTTGGCCTTGGTTGCTGCGTTGCTCTTCCTAACGACTTTGCTCTTTCTTTTAACGGGAATATCTGGGCCTTCCGTGGGGGGGGTAGCCCGTGGCTTCCGCGCTGGTGTAGAGATTTCTGATTCCGTCGGTGTGTCCACTGGTGGTTGACTGTCTTCTATTGCCTCTAAAGTCAGGGCAGGTACGACTGGGCTGGCCTCAACTTCAGCGCCCACTACTTCAGAGCTCACTACAGCAGCAGCCTTGGCGGGGCGTCGGTCTGGTCGGGCGGCTTTGGCGGCAGACTCGGGCTCTTGGTTGAGTTTGCTGATTTTCATCGCGTGACCGCAAACCCGAACTTTTTTCAGGTCATGAAAGATATCGGATGGCATGCCGGCCGGCAGATCGACATAGCTATAGTCGTCCTGAATATCGATATGACCAATATGCACCGCATCTAGGCCGGCTTCATTGGCGATGGCGCCGACGATATTACCGGGTTTGATCTCCTGATTGTGTCCTACCTCAATACGATATCGCTCTAGGCCTTCAGGTGGTTTTGAGTCCTTTGCACGTCGTGGTCTCGACTCGGTACTACGTGGGCGTGATTCATTGCCGCGCGGATTTCTACTGGCGCGGGGGTCTGGCGTGTCATCGCGCTCGGGGCGGCTATGTGTCGGCTTATCGGTAATTAACAGGTCACGATCACCAATCGCCATTTTGGCCAAGGCAGCAGCAATTTCGATAGCAGGTACATCATGTTCGTGCTGATACTGCTCGAGAATATTCTGCAGAAATTCCAACGAGCCAGCGCCGATAGTATCTGTGATAGTTTGCTTGAAACCGGCAATACGCTTGTTGTTGACCATTTCGGTGCTGGGCAATTCAAGTTTTTCAATCTTCTGGCGCGTCGCGCGTTCAATAGCTGACAGCATGCGCGTTTCGCGCGGGGCAACAAACAAGATGGCATCACCTGTACGACCGGCGCGGCCAGTGCGACCGATGCGGTGGATATAGGCTTCGGTGTCGTAGGGAATGTCATAGTTAATAACGTGGCTTACGCGCTCAACATCTAGACCCCGGGCGGCGACGTCGGTGGCGACAAGAATATCCAGCTTGTTCATCTTCAAACGCCGAATCATTTCTTCTCGTTGTTTTTGCACCATATCGCCATTAATGGCAGCAGCCGAATAGCCGCGCGCTTCAAGTTTCTGAGCCAACTCTGTTGTGGCGGTTTTGGTGCGCACAAAGATAAGCATGGCATCAAACGTTTCGACTTCCAGGATGCGCGTTAGTGCATCGAGCTTGTGGGCATTACTGACCAGCCAGTAGCGCTGGTTGATGGTCTCAGCGGTGGCCGTCAGTGACTTGATCTCGACGATTTGAGGATTGCGCAGGTACTTCTGAGAAATACGTTTAATTTCTTTTGGCATGGTGGCGGAGAACAGTGCCATCTGGCGTTCTTTTGGCATGCGCTCAAGGATCCATTCGACGTCATCGAGAAAACCCATACGCAGCATCTCGTCGGCCTCGTCTAGCACGAGAGCCTGCAATTTATCGAGATTTAGCGTGCCCTTGCGGATGTGGTCCATCACCCGTCCGGGTGTACCAACGATCACGTGCACGCCGCGCTTGAGCTGGCGAATCTGTCCTGAGTAATCCTGACCACCGTAAATAGGTAAAACGTGGAAACCAGTCATGTGCGCGGCATAGGTCTGCAATGCCTCCGCTACCTGTATCGCAAGCTCACGTGTGGGTGCTAGCACCATCAGCTGAACGTGATTCTCAGCGACATTGACCCGTGCCAGCAATGGCAGGCCGAAAGCGGCTGTTTTGCCGGTGCCAGTCGGCGCGTTGCCGAGTACATCTATGCCTTCCATGAGTAAAGGAATAGTCTGAGCCTGAATGGGTGATGGTGTCTCGTAGCCGACCCCATCCAGCGCTTTTAGTAGCGGCGCGGGCAGGTTCAGATCACGGAAGGTGGTGATCGGTGCGGTAGAGTCGGACATAGGAATTCCAGGCAAGCAGAGGGCAAGGCACAAATATAGCGTATTTGGGGCGCGAGTATAATGTGCTGTTGCAGCATTACAAGTAATTTATAGGGGTTTATCTGCTTATTCTAGGGGTAAGTCGCGTTGTAAAAAGGTTGCAAGCTCATCTCCGTCAAACAACACAAGGCCCTGCTCACTAAAGCGAGTTAGGTCTGACGCGGTTGGGAACGAGTAATAGTGACCACCTTGGGGTTGAGGGTGACTGTCAACCGGCTCATCTTTTGCTAGGCGCTCGACAGTGGCGGTAATCAGCGCGCAGCCATCTGGGTAAAGGTTCAGCACATGCCAGAGATAGGAGTATTCGGGGTTAACGCGCAGGCGGGTGGTGTTGATAATACGCCCCGTATCAATGCTGGCGTCGTTAATATAATGAAGTGTGGTGCCTAGTTGGCTCTCGCCGTTGAGTAACCCCCAGAACGAGGCCATAACTCCTCTATAGGTCGGTAAGAGCCCGGAATGCAAATTGATCACCCCCAATGTAGGCACGCTAATGGCGGCTTGTTGGAGAATAACGCCATAGCGCAGGCTGATTATGAGCGCAGGTTCGCTGGCTTTTAGGCGCGCTAAGCCGATGGTCGTATTAATATTGTTAAATTCGGTGATGGGGCTGCCAAGGTAGACGGCCAGTGCATCGAAGGATAGTAAAATAGAATCATTGTCTGGCGTGCTGCCGCGGTCAGGCGGCGGCTGGTTGAGTAGCGGGTTAAACAGATTCTGCTCAACAAGCATTAAGTCTCTTAGACGCTGGGGCAGGTTCCTGGCTGCGCCCACTCGTGATGACAAAAAGACGGTGAGACAATGGCCATGCAGAGCAGGCAAAAGTTGATTTAGAGCGCAATTACTGGCCAGATCATGGTTACTCAGGATGGTGATATTCATGCAGGTTTCCGCTGGGATTCACATCCTGGTGAGTAGGGTGCTTGGCGTCTCGTTCGTCATCAAGTTAACCTGTGAGCTGAACGAGAAGCATGCCAGAAAATAAGCATAAATGCGCATAGGAGAAGGTTGATGGCTGATCAATTTGATGGTTTGCAGAGCAAGCACATTGATTTTATTCAACGACAACAGCTATTTTTTGTCGGTACGGCGGCTGCAGAAGGCTTTGTCAACGTGTCACCCAAAGGCATGGACAGCTTTCGCGTGATAGATGAGCAACGGATTGTCTGGCTCAATCTGACCGGGAGCGGCAATGAGTCTGCCGCGCATTTATTAGAAAACCCGAGAATGACCGTGATGTTTTGTTCCTTCGACCGCCAGCCGTTGATCCTTCGGCTTTATGGTACTGCCACAGCCGTACACCCCCGTGATAGGGAGTGGCAGGCGCTGGCGGCCATGTTTCCTGATCAGATGGGGGCGAGGCAAGTGTTCGATATGAAAGTGGATCTGGTCCAAACGTCTTGCGGCTATGCGGTGCCCTTCTACACGCCGGCTGGTGAGCGGCCGACCCTTCAAAAGTGGGCTGAAAAGAAAGGTGAAGCTGGCATTCGGGACTACTGGGTCAGCACCAATCAGCGCAGCCTTGATAACAAGAATACAGGTATTCTGCCCGGCTAAGCGCTGTAGTTTTGTGCAAGGGTTTGTTTAATCACTCAAATGACCAGTTTTGTAAGACGCTCATCTGCACGTGATATTCACGGAAACTAAGAATAACGCCATCTTCGGTTATTTCGACTAACTGCAACTCGGGATCGATAAGGTCGCCTTCGCGCATCATTCGGCCATTGATGTTCACCATTCTGAAGTCATCAGAATATAGGTGGCTGGAAAACGTCAGGGCGGGAATTTGTTGCTGAATATCGACGGGCAACGCGGTAACGCTTACCGGTGTGATGGCACGCAGGCGTTCAAGGTCTGTAAAGTCAGCGGGTGTTACGCGCTGCGTCGACTCCTCAGCGCTTACTGGTGGTTTTATGTCATCAGTTCGTGGCGCTTCGGGTGCAGTGGCGAGTGCGACGTTAGGTGAGATAAGGGATTGCTGCTCAACCTTCATGATTTTTTTTGACTGTGGTGCGTTCCCGCTGGATTGCACTTTTTCAGCGGATGGCGTCAGCCAATACCATAGCGCAGTCATATTCGTACCAAGCAACAGTAGGCTAATCGCCACAATCCATGGCCACCAGTGGCGCTTTGCAGGTGCTAAAGGCAGCGGCTCGGCGTGCATGTCGGGCAGCGCTTGCTGTTTTCGTTCCTGCTCAGACTTCTGCAGCGCGTCAAGGATATAAGACATTACGGTTGGCCTCTCGCTCTGAGTCTGGGGACACCTGCGGTGGTTTTTGTCAGCGCGATGAAGGTGCGTGGCCCGGCGATTCCGCTGGGCGTGATACCCGCAGCCAATTGAAAAGCTTTGACGCGTCGCTCCAGATTCAGATCAAAGATGTAGCCTGCTTCTAAGATGGTTTTGTTTGACTCGATCTGTGTCAGGCGACTAACTAACCAATCGACACTGGCGCCAGTATCACCTAGGGTTAAGGGTTGTCGATAGTCATTAGCGGGCATGCGCCACATGAGAATAAAAGAATGTTCGCCTGTGGCGGTCAGCGCAGCTTGGTCGATCCACTGTTGGCTATCGTTGACGCGTATTTGTGCCATATTTTCCTTCACAACCGCACGAGTAGCGCCATTGCCTACTTCGGTTTCCAGACTCGCGTTTAGGTTATCCGATAAGGCGATCAGCGTGATCCAGTTTGCTCGGTCGCTATCGCCAAGATTAACCGCTGCGGGGCGATTCATGTTTATCAGGTTTTGCAGATCACCCGTACCGCTGAAGCATGCAAGTCCAAACTGTTCGATTAGCTCACATGAAATTTTCTGCGTCGTTGGCTCGTTAGAATAGCCCCATGCTGAGAGTAACTCGCCCAGCGCAAGCTCCGGTGTTGAAGCGCCGCGTAGCGCATTCATTCGCCCTAAAAGAGGCGTTGGCGGCGGCGATAATCTAGTAGAAGGTAACCCTTGTTGTAGACTATTGCCGGTTGTGTCTACGGTGCTATCAAGAGTCTCCGGTTGATAATTCAACAGGACTAAAAGTGTTACGCTGGCGAACACCAGCAGCGCGATACCGGCAATAAACGCCCTGTGCTGCCTTCTAGATGCAGTGCCTGCGCGGGAGTCGCCAAGCACTTCGGTCGCAGCCTTGTTGACGATAGCCCGGCTAACCTGAACCTGCTCTTCAACGTATGCACCTAAGAGGGAGCGATCACAAATAAGGTTGATAACCCGAGGAATACCCAGCGATATTTCAAAAACAAGGTTGATGCTCGGTTCAGGGAATAGCACCCGGTGGCTACCTGCGACATTCAGGCGATGGGCGATATAAGCGCTAACTTCTTTCCGGTTAAGGGCGCCGAGGTGGAACCGTGCGGTGACCCGCTGGGACAACTGTCGCAACTCCTGACGGTCGAGAAGGGTCAATAACTCTGGTTGACCAAGCAGAATAATTTGCAGCAGTTTGCGCTGGTTGGTTTCAAGGTTGGTGAGTAGACGTAGTTGCTCAAGCACATCGACCGAGAGATTCTGCGCTTCGTCGATAATCAGAATAGTTTTGCGACCCTGTTGATGGCTGCGGAGTAAAACCTCGTTGAGGTTGTCCACTAGCGTTTTGATGCTGGCACTGTCCTGGTAGTCAATGCTGAGCTCATCACAGATGGTGGCAAGCATCTCAAGGGCGGTCATTTTAGGGTTCAGAATCAGTGCTATATCAACATCACCGGGTATCTGCGCGAGCAGGCAGCGACATACCGTGGTTTTCCCAGTACCTACTTCACCCGTCAGGAGGATGAAGCCACCATCACTTTTGATGCCGTACATCAGATGCGCGAGCGCCTCGCGGTGGCGCGGGCTCAGGTACAAATAATGAGGGTTCGGCGCGATGGAAAACGGCGAATCTTGCAATCCAAAGTAATTGTTATACATGCGTCAACACGACAGCCTATGATTTATTGATGTTCACTGATGGTCAGAAGCTCAAAAAGGACCTTAGTTTGGCGCAGAGTATCAGCCAGCAAGGATGATGACCAACTGTCATATGAAAGGTTATGCTGGCATTTCTCTGGTAGCGGTCCGCTCAAACCCATGAAAAAAGTCAACGTCTGTCGCGCCATTTGTCGCCTGCCTGTTGGATCGCGGTGTCCGCTGGTCTTGATACGATGCTTGTTAATATCGGTGCTCGTTGTCAGCGTCAGCGGTTGCAGTACGCTAGGCTATTACCAGCAGGCTATCGTTGGTCAGTGGCAGCTGCTAGCCAAACGGCGTCCGCTGGCCGAGGTGATGGCCGATCCTCAGGTTAGCCCTGATGTAAAATCCCGGCTTGTGGTTGCCGAGCAACTTCGTGTCTTTGCCGCCGACACCCTGCATTTGCCAGTAGCAGACAGCTATTCGACGTATGTTGACGTTGACGCGCCCTACGTGGTGTGGAATGTCTTTGCGGCGCCGGAGTTCTCGCTGACCATGAATACGTTTTGTTATCCTATCGCTGGCTGCGTGAGCTACAAGGGGTTTTTCTCAATGGCGCCCGCGGCGGCTTTAGCGCAGCAGCTGGCGGCAGACGGCGATGATACTTTTTACGGCGGCATTGCCGCCTACTCAACCTTGGGATGGTTTGCTGACCCACTGCTCAGCACTTTTATCGCGCGTGATGACACTGCGTTGGCGGCGCTGTTATTTCACGAACTGGCGCACAAGGTGGTCTACATACCAGGTGATACGCGTTTTAATGAAAGCTTTGCCACCGCTGTCGAGCGTTTCGGTCTGCGCCAGTGGCTGCCGTTGCAGAGTGAGGGTGAAGAGCAAGCCTACAGCAACTATCTGCTGATGTCCCAACGACGCGGTGAGGTGATTGAGTTGATCATGGCAACGCGCGCGGCGCTGGCGCTAGTTTACGCGCAAGATCTAAATGAAACAGACAAGCGTGAGCGCAAGCAAGACCTCATTGAACGCTTACGCCTGGACTATCAGGCGCTTGCGTCACAATGGCAAACGCCGGGTCCCTTTCGGTCCTGGATGGCGGCGGATATTAACAATGCCAGGCTTGGTGCTGTGGCTGATTATAATAGTTTAGTACCTGCGTTTGAGCGCTGGCTTGAAAGCCTTGACGGTGATTTACCGGCTTTTTTTACAGCGGTTGTACGCCTATCTGAGGCGAATAAAGCAACGCGGGATAAGTATCTCGGGACGTTTATGGCAGTCCCACTAGCGGCAGTCGACAAGCCGCTCATAGCGCTGCCAAGGTTAAAGTAGTGTTGCGCAGACCAAGGTGATTACCACAACGCCGATTAGGTTGAGCACAACACCCTCACGCGCCATTGTGCTGGTGGTGAAACGACCGGTACTGAACATAATTGCATTGGGTGCGGTCGCAACGGGTAGCATGAAAGCGCAGCTCGCACTCATGGCGGCGGGCACCATTAATAGCGCTGGCTCCATTCCTGTGGCAATCGCGGCGGCAGCTAGAATTGGCATCATCAAGCTGGTAGTAGCAGTATTGCTGGTCATCTCGGTAAGGAACGTGATGGTCATACAGATGGTCGCTAGCATAAATATAATGTGCCAGCCGGCAATGCCGGATAAGGCTGCGCCTAAAGCTGCACTGAGACCTGAGACAATGAAGCCCTTAGCGATCGCTATGCCGCCACCAAACAAAATCAACATGCCCCAGGGAATTTTGCCTGCTGTTTCCCAGTCCAACAATTTTTCGCCCTTGCCCTCGCCGTCGGGCACCAAAAACATGACGATAACGGCGACCAACGCAACGCTGGCGTCATTGGCACCCGGTAAATTCACCCACTCGCTCCAGCCACCGAAAGGTTGACCCCGGGTCATCCAAGCGACCGCTGTCAGACTAAAGACGATAAAGACCCTTAGTTCTGCCGTCTGCCAGGCACCGACACTCGGCATAGCGACTCGTCCCTGGTGGGTCAGATTGCGCGTTAGCCACAGACCAATCATCGGTACAAGTAATATCACCACCGGCAGGCCCCAACTCATCCAAGTAAAGAAACCGATTTCAGTGCCTGTATATTGCTGGTATATCTCGCGGAAAATCAAGTTTGGTGGCGTACCAATGGGGGTGCCGACACCGCCGACGCTAGCGGCGAAGGCTATTCCTAGCAACAAAGGTGTTGCCAGGTCTGGGTCTTCAGACCGCTCGATCACCGCCAATGCAACGGGTAGCAGCATGAGGGCCGTGGCGGTGTTTGATATCCACATGCTCAACACTGCCGAGGCGGCCATAAAGCCGAACACTAGTCGCCGACTGCTGTTGCCACCGAATAGGTTGACCATGTTGAGTGCCACTCGCCGGTGAGCGCCACTCTTTTCCATCGCGGTTGAAAGCATAAGGCCGCCAACCAGTAGTAGTACGAGTGGGCTGCCATAGGCCGAACCCACCTCGTTGGGTGTTAACACGCCAAATGCTGGCAACAGCGCCAAGGGTAACAAAGATGTTGCAGGGATAGGGATAGGCTCAAAGATCCACCAGGTGGCGCAGACAGTGGTGATTGCGCCGGTCCAACAGGCTTCAACATCCCAGCCACTGAAGCTTAAGGAAAAAAAGACGATCAGGCCTGCTGTGGGACCGAGCAGTAACCACAGATTTTTGCGAGCAGCAGGGTTAATCAAAAGCAATTTCCAAAATGTAAGCGACGATAGGGCCCGATTATACATAGATTCAGGTGGAACAGAGCCTGTCGATGGCATCACGGCTGGCGACCCAGCAAGTGTGGCTTCGGTTGGGGCTAGGCGTGTCGCTTTGAAATCGGTAGGCGGCAAGCTGAATTGAGGCTTTGGCAAATGATCTTACTGTGTGTGAAGATCATGCAATGGATGAAACTATTTATTGGTATGACTTTGAAACCACGGGTATTGATCCGGGGCGAGACCGGGCGATTCAGTTTGCGGGTGTCCGCACCGATCTTGACCTTAACGTGCTTGGTGAGCCATTGAATATCTTCTGCTATCCGGGAGACGATGTTGTGCCGAGTCCTGATGCGATTTTAGTCACGGGTATTCATATGACGGAGTTACCCCAGCGCGGCCTCCGCGAGACCGACTTTATTGCCCAGATTGCCGCGCAATTTTCTCAGCCGGGTACCTGCGTTAGCGGCTTCAATAGCATCCGTTTTGATGATGAGTTTACGCGTTACACGCTCTATCGTAATTTTCTCGATCCCTACGCAAGGGAGTGGCAGGGAGGTAATTCTCGCTGGGATGTGATTGACCTGTTTCGGATGGCCCATGCATTGCGTCCGGAAGGCTTGCTCTGGCCAGAGAGTGCCCCGGGTGTGCCGTCGTTTCGACTTGAGGCGCTGACAGAAGCGAATCACGTCGGGCACGCTAATGCCCATGATGCTGTGGCAGATGTTATGGCGACGATCGATGTGACGCGAAAGCTGCGCCATGCGCAGGGAAAGTTGTATGACTATTTGTTTAACCTACGACGCAAGGCTGCGGTTCGAGATCAGCTTTACCCGTTGGGTAAATCAGCCATTGTGCATGTCTCATCTATGTATCCAGCGATGATGAATTGCTTGGCCGTGGTGTTACCCCTCTGCGCACACCCTACGAATCCGAACGGTGTGATCTGTGTCGATTTAGGCGCTGACCCCAGAGATCTTATCGATGTTAGCCCAGAGGCGCTCTATCGGCGAATATTCAGTACTAAAAAGGCGTTGGAGGCAAGCGGGTTTGAACGTATAGGCTTAAAGACTATCCACGTTAACCGCTGTCCAGCAATAGCCCCGTTGTCGACGCTGCAGGGCAGGGCGGAGACGCTGGGTATTGATGTAAAGGCCTGTTTGTCAAACATGCGCCAGTTGCAACGTGCCAGCGGCATTGTTGAGAAAATAACCGACGCTTTTAGCCGTTCTCACTTCCCAGCGATTGATGATCCGGACTTGATGCTCTATCAGGGGGATTTCTTCAGCGCGGCCGACCGGCAGGTGATGGACGAGGTACGCCAAGCTAAACCGGCTGATTTGGCGCAATTCGCGGCACGATTTCAGGATCCGCGGTTGCCGGAAATGCTGTTTCGATATCGCGCGAGGAACTTTCCAGATACTTTGGGCGAGTCAGAACGTGAGACTTGGGACTTATGGCGTCGGCAACAATGGGCAGACAATGAGCGACTGCAAGTTGCGCAAACTCGGACTCAGGCGCTGCAAGACGAGAATGGTGAGCAGGCATGCCTGACAGATCTGACGCGCTATCTTGCTAGTTTAGTCTGATTGGGGTTTGCAGCATGCTGATTAAGGGCATCAGCGCCTGACGATAGATGTCGCGCGACGACGCATATATCCGGGGGTTGTCACGCTAGCGGGTGGAAAAAAAGCCCCTGCAGCGCATGCCTTGAACTGTTGTTTCAACGGTTTTCACTCACAGACTGGCAAATAGACGAAGTTTTGCCATAGTTAGTGTTTAGCCGAAGACAAAAATAGGTCATGGATACTCCTCGCCCAGCTACTCAACCGCTTGAATCGGCCGAATTAAACAATTTGCGCCTTAAGTTTGGTGACGCTCTGAATGTGCAGTTTGGGGGCGATTCAGAACGCTTCCGTGTGCGCCTTATTGGCTATCTTGAGGGCCGTTCGATTATTACTACGGTGCCTGTTAAGAATAATCGTTTAATTCCTGTTAGGCCGGGTCAGGTGCTGAATATTCGTATGATGGTGAATGACAGAGCGTGCGCCTTCGCCACTGAGGTGTTGCACGTTCAACGTCTGCCTTATCCGCATATTCATGTGCGTTATCCGAGTGAGTTGATCACTAACAATGTTCGAAAAGCGGCGCGAGTGGAAACTCGGGTCGATGGCAGCCTGATCAACAATTCAATCGGGGATCGGGGTAAAGAGATAACTTGCCATTTGTTGGACATCAGTGAAACGGGTGCTCATCTGGTAGCGCCCATGCGAATTGGTAAGTCGGGCGATGAGATTGGTTTGTCGCTGCAGTTGAACATCAGCGGTATATCCCGCTTATTGAAAGTGCCGAGCATTTTGCGGACTCGACTCAAGATCAAGGCCAAGTCTGATGATGTAGCTGACGAGTCCATCGCTGAGCGAGAGGTGCATTACGGTATTGAATTTTTACCCCTAGTAGATAGCGAGCGCATAGAACTTATCGCGTTTGTTTATTTCAAGTTGTCGAGTTAGACAACTTGAAATAAACACGCTGTTTTGCGGCGCTACCTACCGAGGCAGCGTTTCAGCATGATGAGGCCGAGCGCGAAATTTCTCTAAAAGATAGTAGCTGACGGGAATTACGTAGAGTGTTAGCAGCACTGCCGTGATCATGCCGCCGAACATGGGCGTAGCAATACGTGTCATGACCTCAGAGCCTGTGCCCTGTCCCAAAATAACTGGCAGTAAGCCGCCGATGGTGGCCAGTGCTGTCATCATTACCGGCCTGACGCGTCGGCTGGCACCTGTCAAAATAGCCTGCCGCAGTAGATCGTCGTCGGTGGTCGCCCCATCGCTGACACGCGGCGACTGATGCAGGTACGCGAGCATAATAACGGCTGTTTCGACGGCGACACCGCACAGGGCAATTAAGCCAACGCCTACCGCTACGGACAGATAAAAGTCTTGCAGATAAAGCATCCACACAGCGCCCACGGTGGCGATGGGCAAGGTGAGCATAATGAGGGCGATTTCACCAAAGCGGCGAAAATGTAGATACAGCAAGAAGACAATGAGCAGTAGTGTGATGGGCACAATTAAACGCAGACGTTCGCTGGCGCGTTCCATATATTCGTATTGGCCTGCCCAGGTGATGGAGTAGCGCGGTGGTAAGTCAAGTTCTGCAGCGACAATGGACTGCGCCTGTTTGACGTAGCTGCCAACGTCGACACCGTCGATATCAATGTAGACCCAGCCGTTGAGTCGGGCGTTCTCGCTTTTGATACCCGGTGGGCCGTCCTCAATAAAAATGTTTGCAACATCGCCCAGCGGAATGCGCTTACCGTCTGGTGTAATGATCGGCAATAACTCAAGTTGTTCGGGTGAGTCGCGAAAGGCCTGAGGATAGCGAATGTTGATGGGATAGCGCTCCTGTCCCTCTACCGACTGGGATACGTTCGTGCCACCAATGGCTGTGGCCACGACGAGTTGAACATCGGCGATGTTGAGACCGTAGCGTGCTGCTTTTTCCCTCTGAATATCGACTTTCAGATATCGACCGCCGGTAACCCGCTCGGCATACACCGAGGTGGTGCCAGGGATGTCCTGCAGAAGCGTCTCTAGGCGTTTACCGATAGTCTCGATCTCATCAAGGCTAGGTCCTGCGATTTTAATACCAACGGGTGTCTTGATGCCGGTGGCGAGCATATCAATGCGGGTCTTGATGGGCATCACCCAGGCGTTTGTGACGCCGGGAAATCGCACCAACTGGTCAAGTTCGCGCTTTAGCGAATCAACCGTGACACCGGCGCGCCATTGGTCTCTTGGCTTAAGAGCAATAAAAGTCTCGATCATAGTTAGTGGTGCCGGGTCAGTGGCGGTCTCGGCACGACCAACCTTGCCAAACACGCTTTGCACCTCGGGTAGCGTGCTGATGAGTTTATCTGTTTGCTGCAATAGCTGGCGTGCTTGACCGATTGAAATGCCCGGGTAGGTCGTTGGCATATACATCAGGTCACCTTCATCCAGCGGTGGCATGAACTCGCTACCGAGTTGGCTCAGGGGCATGAGACCGATAATGGTCGTTGCAAGTACAATCACTAATGTCTTGCTGGGGTGGCGCAGTAAAAATGCCAATGACGGCTGGTAAAGTTGCAGCATCAGTCGATTGATCGGGTTTTGGTCAGCCGGTCGTATTCGTCCGCGGACAAAGTAGCCCAGTAGCACGGGCATTATCGTAATCGTTAGGAAAGCAGCCGCTGCCATGGTGTAGGTTTTAGTGTAAGCCAGAGGAGCGAATAGTCGACCTTCCTGAGCTTGCAAGGTGAACACGGGCAAAAAACTGACGGTAATGATGAGCAGGCTGAAGAATAGTGCCGGTGCTACTTCCAGTGTGGCGGTGGTAATTAATTGCCAGCGATTTGCAGAATTCGGCGGTGTTTTCTCCATGTGTCGATGCAGATTCTCTACCAGCACAATGGCACCGTCTATCATGGTGCCAATAGCAATAGCGATACCGCCCAGCGACATGATGTTAGCGTTTAGGCCTTGCCAACGCATGATGATAAAAGCAATCAGTACGCCAATGGGCAAGCTGATGACGGCTACCAGCGCGGAGCGAATATGCGATAAGAATAGCACGCAGATCAAGCCGACGATGGCCAGCTCAAGGCCCAGTGTTGTCCATAGATTATGGATGGCGCTTTCGATGAGACTTGATCTGTCGTACACGCTGATGAGTTCGACCCCGTCAGGCAGACTATTTTGCAAAACGGCGAGTCTGGCTTTCACCGCTTCGATGGTTGCTGCGGCATTCTCCCCATAGCGCATGACGATGACCGCGCCAACAGTCTCGCCTTCGCCGTTCAACTCTGCCAAACCGCGCCGCATCTGTGGTCCTGTGCTGATATCAGCAACATCTTTAAGCAATAACGGGGTGCCATTGCTGTTGAGGCCCAGTGGCACATTGCCAAGGTCGTCGACACTTTTTATGTAGCCTGTGGCCCTCACCATATACTCCGCTTCAGCCATCTCGACCACCGAGGCGCCAACTTCTTGATTGCCTCGCAAAATAGCGTTCTGTATATGGCTCAGGGGTATATTAAACGCGCGGAGTTTGTCGGGATGCACGCGAACTTGATACTGTCTGACCATGCCGCCGATGGTTGCAACCTCGGATACGCCTTTGATGGACTGTAGTTCGAATTTTAAAAACCAGTCTTGCAGGCTGCGCAACTCACTAATGTCGTGCTTGCCTGTTTTGTCGATCAAGGCATACAGGTAGACCCAGCCAACACCGGTAGCGTCGGGTCCGAGTTGTGGTTTGGCAGTTTCTGGTAGTGTTGGCGCGACCTGGCTTAGATACTCCAGTACGCGGCTGCGTGCCCAATACAGATCTGTGTTTTCATCAAAGATGACATACACGAAGGAATCACCGAAAAACGAATAGCCACGTACGGTAACAGCGCCGGGTACTGACAGCATGGCCGTGGTGATGGGGTAGGTCACTTGGTCTTGCACAACGCTCGGCGCCTGACCGGGGTACTGGGTTTTGATGATGACCTGCACATCGGACAAGTCGGGGATGGCATCAATCGGTGTGCGGGCCAAAGAGTATGCGCCCATGAGAACAATTGCGAATGTGGCCAGAAGTACCAACACGCGATTATTGATAGATCCGCGGATGATGGCATCAATCATTGTTGCGGCTCCTTTTGATGCTGCGAATGATCCATTGTTTCAACGGGCATCTGATGTTGTGAATGATCCGTGGTTTCGGCGGGCATCTGATGTTGTGAATGATCCATCGTTTCGCTCGGCATTTGATCCAATGGTATTTCCGTTTCGTTATTAACCGGTTTGTAGAGGCGCTGTAGATCGGCGGTTTTGCTGGATTCCGAATCAAGTAAGAATTGGCCTGAACTGACGATTGATTGACCTTCCTTTAGACCTTCAAGAATCTCTGCCTGCAGAGCGCTGACGCGCCCCGTGCGCACTTGAACAGCACGAAATTTCCCCTCGCCGAGAGCCAGAACGACCCGGTCGCCCTTACCCGTGCGGATCAATGCCTCACGCGGCACGAGCAAGGTCGGTGCGGTGGGACGGCTGTTGATATTGATTTCGGCAAACATATTTGGTTTAAGTGCCTGATCTGCATTGGCAAAACGCAACCTGAGTCGCAGAGTTCGCGTAACGGGGTCTAGGGTCGGATAAATATAGTCAACCTGGCCTTGCCACTGTCGGCCAGGCAGATAATCTAGGGTCATCGTAACGCTGGCGCCGGTGTCAATCAGGCTCGCCTGACGCTCAAATACTTCGGCTTCAACCCAGACCTCGTCGAGTGCGCCGATGGTCATCAGATTGGTGCCAGGCTTGACGTAAAAGCCCTCGCGGATCTCCAGGTTATCAACAACGCCCCGCTGCGGAGAGAAGAACGTTGTTGTTGATTTGACCTGCCGTGATCGGCGCAGATCGGCGATGACTGCTTTGGGGATTTGTAGCGACAACAGTCGTTGGCGAGCGGCATGCACCAGTGTCTCGTTGTTGCGTTGCAAGGCGAGTAGATATTCTTCCTGAGCGTTGACGAGTTCGGGCGAGTACAAATCATATAAGGGTTGACCTTCGAGCACTGGGTCGCCTGCCGACTTTACATACAGCTTCTCGACCCAGCCTTCCACCCTAGGGTGGATATGCACCAGCAGATCCTCGTTGTATTTGACGTAGCCCACCGTTTGAATTTCGGTCGCTAGCGGCTGGTTAACAACCGTGGTGAGTCGTACGCCAAGGTTGTTGACAACCGTGGGGGAGATGCTAACAAGGCCAGCAGATTCGATCTCGCCGGCGCTGGAGTACACGGCGACTAGGTCCATGCCCATGGGTGACTTGCCGGGTTTGTCGCGGCGAAAATTAGCATCCATAGGTGCGACCCAATATAGGGGATCATTGTTGTTATCTTTGGCGCTTTCTGAGCTGGGTGCTAAGGCACCGTCGAGCCAGTAAAATCCTAAGCTACCGATGGCCACACCGAGTAGCAGTGTTAATAATATGATGCCGTAACCCCGGGGTCGGACCTGTTTAATGGCGGTCATGTTGATGCTCCATCTTTACGGTATTTTTGCTGTCGTCGTCATTCGCGGTCTGGGGCTTTTTTGGGCTGGCAGCGGCGGACATAGTTGCCAGCGTGTCCGCGGGCAAAAAGTAACGAAGCCTGGCGAGCGTCGTCTGCTGTCGAGTCTGTAATCCCAAGACCTCAATCCTGGCATCGAGCAGGTTGATGCGGGCGCGCACTACCTCAGCAAAATCGCTTTCATCGTGGCTGTAAGCGGAGAGTGTTGCCTCTGCGTAAGAGCGCATTTGCGGCAAAAGATCGTGCTCATACAGTGCCAGCCTTGATTTTAGGCCGCTCAATTGGGCGAGTTCGGTGCCTAAGGCAGCTCGCATCTGACGTAGTTTGAGTAACCGTTGAGCGCGCATGGCGTCGACCTCAAAGCCGCTGGCGGCAACGGCAGCATCAGTCTGATGGCGTTGCAGCAGCGGCAACTCGAGACTCACCCCGAAAGATACAAAGTCTGTGCGTTGCTGGCCGTCGGGCGAGTCATCGCGATAACTGTAGGCCGCGCTCACCCCCCATTCGGGTTCGTATTGCTGTCTGCTTAGCGCTTCTGCCGTCTCTAACACGACAATCGATTGATCTAGGTTAGCGATCATGGGGTGTTTGAAGAGCATCTCGGCCATTGCATCGTCAGTCAGGTCGGTGATTTTTACGATCAATTGGTTTTGGGCGTGGCTGAGCGCAAGCGTCTCTTCGTGGAGACTAAGGGTGATGACCTGCGTGTGCATCGATTGGTCCGGGTATATCCACCCTGCCAAGCGTGCCGCTACCACAGCGCGTTCTTGCTGTAGGCGGCTAAGGCGCTCACGCAAACGTGTTAGCTCAAGTTGCGCGCCAATAATATCTTGCTGGCGGGTGCGGCCAAAGGTCGAGGCGTAGTTGGCGCGACTGATATCAACAAGTTGCTCGAAAAGTGCTTGGTTGCTGTCAATGAGCAACACGCTCTGGTCAATTTTATAGATGTCGAGCCACAGTTGCGTCACTGTCGCGCTGATCTGCTTTATGCGATCCAAGCGTTGCAGTGGCAACGCTTGCCCCCGTTGCGTCAATTGTTGACTGCGTAGGGCACGGCTGTCGCCGCGTGGAAACATTTGGCTAATACCGAGACTCAGCTGAGTAAAGGGCTCTTGGTTGAAGCGCAAGGTGTCCGTCGGTAGGTTCATGCTGCGCATCGACAACCTAGGATTCGGCAGGCGGTCGACAGCCTGGCTTTGCGCCTGTAACCCGTTTTGAGTGGCGGTGTTGGCTGTCAGCCATGCATCTTGGGTAGTGGCCAGCTCAAGCGTGTGCGCGAGGGTTAGGCCAGATGGAGTTGCTGCCCAGGCGCTGCCTGACAGGCAGGCATTGAGGGTAAAGCAGGCAAGTAAAAGCCCTGCCATAGGGGCGACGATATAAAATCGGTTGTACATTGTTGTGCTGGCTGAATTGTGAAGCTTCATTCACTGATCTCCCCGAACTGTTCGGTGGAAGCTCTGCCTTCTCAGGCAAAGCAATCAACTATCGTTGGACGGCGGGCACGTCACCAGGTGAGTGCGCGACCGAAAAACGGGCGTAGTTGTGCCGTATCAGCTACAGGCGGGGGGGCGGAAATGTCGGGGTGAGAAGCCGCTGAGTTGATGCGGCCGGTGCAGGCTCGCGACAGTGGCGACGGGGGCTTTGGCGAGAATTTTCAGGCTCTCGGGTTGTAAGGTGGTGACGCTGGCACAACTTACGCTGCAGGCACAGGCCGTAGCGCAGGTGTTGTGGGTGTCGTCATGATGAGCTCCAGCGGTTGATGACTCGCTGTGGTTGACGTGTTGCGGATTGGGCGCCATATTCTGGGACGCGACCCTATGACTGCCATGGTCGTGGGCTGTAGTCGTGTTTGCCGAAGCTAAGACCGGGGGCTGCGTCTGCACCAACGCCGGCTGGTGAACCTCGGCTAATGTCAGCTTTTTCTGCATGTCCATAGTCATCTTGCAAAAAGGCGTCGCCGCGCTTGTTACTTGAGCAAATACTAATAAGGCGGCCGCCACCATACTGCCTTGCAGTTTGGTACTAAGGCACGTCCAAAGACGGCTAGGCTGAGCGTAGAATGAGTAGTGGCGCATTTTCTTAGTGTACAATTACTGAGATATTTATATAAGACCATCCTTGCGCGAAAACGTTTGGTGGTCAACCAAAAGCAAGACTTTGCCCCGAACATGGGCGCCCTTCAGAAGGGTCAAGCCAGCTGCAGATTGCAGAGTCACTGCAGTTGATACGGAGCGGTATATGACGGCGAAACTACGATTTGATATCACAGGGATGACCTGTGGCCACTGCGTCGCGCGCGTTAAAGGTGCTATTGAGGCGGTCGTTGACGACGCTCGCGATGCTGCTGCGATTGATGTTGTGGAGACTATGGTAGACGTCGAACTGGCGACACTGCCTGATGCAAGCATCGGTCGAGTCACCACCGACCAGTTTATAGATCCGCTGAGAATCCAAGCTGCGATTGAAGCTGCGGGCTATGGTGTCGATGCATTGCAGTGGCAGGGTGAAGTGTCGATACCGGTGACTGGCATGCATTGCAAGAAATGCGTGGATCGCGTGTCGGTTGCGGTTGCTGCGATAGCGGGTGTTAGCGAAGTCGCGGTGGAACTTGATCGAGGGCTCGTTACCGTAAATGGTAACTTTGATTGGGCGGTGCTGGCGCATGACCTTAATCAGGTGGGCTACCCGGTTGCTTCAAACCTAACAGTGGCTGATGTCGATATCTCTGGTGCGGCCATTAATACCGTCAGCGCCCTGGTTGAGGATGCCAGCCAAGAAGTTAAAGCGAATGATGTGCCGCCCGCGGTGACGCTTGATATTCAGGGTATGTCGTGTGCCAGTTGTGTTGCGAACGTCGAAGCGGCCTTACTCAGTACATCCGGTACGACTGACGCGATGGTGAATTTTGCCGATGAAACAGCCACTGTTGTTACTAGCGCCACGGCGTCAGCGTTAATTGCTGCTGTCGGCAAGGCCGGCTACGCTGCCAGTGAGGCCATTGACGAGAGCGTTGAGGATAGAGCAGGGCGTTTACAAGCGCGCCTGCATCACGCCGGTTTCCAGGCGGCGGCGGCGTTGCTGACGGGAACCTTGTTAATGGCCGGTATGTGGTTTGAGATCATGCCGCCGTTGCAGCAGGTTTCGTTCTGGGCCGTTGTCGGTCTACTAGTGCTGGCGGTCATGATTTTCTCCGGGAAACATTTTTACTATGCCGCGCTCAAAGCTGCTATGCACGGTACGACGACGATGGATACGCTGATTGCGCTTAGTACGAGTACAGCTTGGCTTTACTCTATGCTTATTATCGTGATCCCAGATCTGTTGCCGCTCGAGGCACGGCATCTGTTTTTTGAGGCGGCAGTATTCATTTTAGGCTTCGTGGGATTGGGCAAGGCGCTGGAAAACAATGCCAAGGGCAAGACGTCTATGGCGGTGCGTCACTTACTTGATTTGCAGCCACAATCGACCCTTCGTATAGAAGCGGGAATTGATCAGCCTGTGGCCGTATCGAGTGTCATCGTCGGCGATCAGCTGCGCATACGACCGGGTGAAACAGTGCCCGTTGACGGCGTGGTTTTGCAAGGAGAGAGTTCAGTCAATGAATCGATGCTGTCGGGGGAATCGCTGCCTGTCGACAAGCAGGCAGATGACAAGTTGATTGCAGGCACACTTAACCAGTACGGTATGTTGGTGATGCGCGCAGAGCAAGTAGGTGCGGATACGGTGTTGGCGAGTATCGTAAGGCTGGTGCGTCAGGCGCAAAACTCGAAACCTAAGATTGCGCGTATTACTGACAAAATCGCGTCTATTTTTGTGCCAGCTGTGCTGGTCATCAGCGCGCTTACCGCCGTACTATGGCTGTTGCTGGGACCCGAACCAACAATTTCCTACGCTATTGTCGCGGGCATGTCAGTGCTGATCGTGGCGTGCCCATGTGCCATTGGTTTAGCGATTCCCATGTCGATTATGGTGGGCGTTGGCCGAGCTGCTAATGCGGGCTTGCTGTTTAAAAATGGCGATGCACTGCAGGCTGCAAGTCGCCTAACGACGATTGTCGTCGACAAGACGGGTACCCTGACGCTCGGAACGCCGGAGGTTACGAGCGTGGTCAATTTCAAAACAGGGTTGCCTATGTTAGCGCTTGCCTGCAGTCTTGAGCGACTGTCAGAGCACCCACTGGCTGACGCCGTTACCGAGTATTGTGTGGCCCAAGGTGCAGTTTTTCGGGAAGTGACTGGTTTTCTAGTGGCTCCCGGTGGCGGGGTTAGCGGAGAGATTGACGGTGAGCCGGTGGCTGTGGGTAATTATGCCTTTATGCAGCAGTTGGGTATGACTCAAGGCCTCAAGTCGCTCGACATTGCTGAGACGGTAATCTATGTGGGTCAGCAAAAAAGTGTTCTCGGCTATTTCAGTCTTAGTGATCAACTCAAGCCAGATTCTGTCGAAGCAGTTCAGAAACTGCATCAGCTTGGCTTGAAAGTAGTTATGCTCACGGGCGATAACAAGGCGACGGCGAGCAAGATAGCTGTGCAACTTAACCTTGATGGGTTTGTCGCAGAAGTTGCGCCTCAAGATAAGCTGGCGCATATCCAAGACTTACAGGCAAAGGGCGAACGCGTTGCCATGGTCGGCGATGGCATCAATGATGCGCTGGCGTTAAGCGCGGCTGACGTTGGTTTTGCCATGGGCAAGGGCGCCGATGTCGCTATAGCCAGTGCCGATATTGCGTTGCTGGGTGATAGTGTTGCCGGGGTCGCTCGCGCTATTGTGTTATCGAGATTAACGCTGCGCAATATCTATCAAAATCTGGCAGGTGCTTTTGCCTACAACCTACTCTTGATTCCCGTTGCTGCAGGCGTTTTCTACCCGGTGTTTCAGCAACTCGTTAATCCAGTATTCGCGGCCATGGCTATGGCCGCTTCGTCGGTGACTGTTGTGCTTAACGCCAATCGACTACGCAACGTTTCGTTAGACGCTTGATCAAATGACAACGGCCCACAAGGATCAAAATAGCAATGCATGATCTACTGATTAACGCCGTGATCTATCTGACCGCTGCGGTCATTGCTGTGCCATTGTTCGAGCGTCTGCGACTGGGGGCAATATTAGGCTATCTTGCAGCGGGTGTTGCTATCGGTCCTTGGGGTCTGGCTATGATTTCAGATCCAACAGATACTCTCCATCTGGCTGAGTTAGGCGTTGTCATGCTGTTGTTTTTGATTGGGCTTGAACTGAGCCCGACGATTCTTTGGCGTATGCGTAATTTGATAATCTTGCTTGGCTCAACCCAACTGCTTGGAACCGCAGCGTTGATCGTCGCTTTGGTCGTGTGGTCTATTCAGGCAGAATTCAGTATTGCTTTGATGATTGGCCTGTCTTTGGCGCTGTCATCAACCGCATTCGCTATTCAGTTAATGACCAGCTATCGCATTCTGGATACGTCGCTAGGTCAGAAAGGTTTTGCAATATTGCTATTTCAGGATCTGGCGGTTATTCCTATCTTGCTTTATGTGGAGGCGCTATCCGGAGGCGGGTCAGGTTCAGAAGCGGATTGGTTGATTGGTGCCGGCGTGATCGTTGCGGTACTTATTGCCGGTCGCTACTTATTAAATCCGCTACTGCGACTCGTCGCGAATTACAGCAGCACCGAGTTGATGACAGCAGCGGCTCTGCTGATAGTATTGGGAATGTCTTTGCTTATCGAAGCGGCGGGTCTGTCCATGGGTATGGGGGCTTTCATTGCGGGTATTTTGTTGGCGAACTCCAGTTTCAAACATCAACTAGAAGCAGAGGTTGAGCCGTTTAAAGGCCTGCTCCTAGGCTTGTTTTTCATCGCCATCGGTATGACCCTCGACGTGGGGCTATTAATTAGTCATCCGCTGTTGATCATCGGCCTGGCGTTATTGTTGATGCTGATAAAGACATTGATCATCGGCGGCCTTGCCCGCTTGGCCGGGGCTGGCTTTAATGATGCCATGCGTCTCGGGCTGATGTTATCGCAAGGTGGTGAGTTTGCCTTCGTCGTGATGAGTCATGCCAGTGAAGCCAACGTCATTGATGCGGGTTTAGCCAACATGGTTGCGCTAATTGTAGGTTTGTCGATGGCGTTCACCTCACCATTACTAGTGCTTTATAACAAAGTCATCGTGTCGCGAAAATCTGACGCGGTTGAAAACTACGATTCATCGTGGAGTGAAGCTGAGCCAGAAGTGATTATCGCGGGCTTCGGGCGGGTCGGGCAAATTACCGGTCGACTACTTACAGCTAATGGCATCGCTTTTACCGCACTCGATAAAAATGCCGAACACATCGAGTTTGTGAAAAAATTCGGTAACAAGGTGTTCTTCGGTGACGCGACACGTATGGACCTACTTGAAACCGCAGGTATTCGTCATGCACGCGTGTTGTTGGTGGCAATCGACGACGAGGAAGATGCCCTAGAAGTTATTACCCTCGTACGGCATGAGTGTCCGCACATTAAAATAATTTCTCGCGCGCACAATCGAGTGAATCTACTGAAGCAGCGTCAAGCAGGTGTCGACGTATCAGTACGTGAGATGTTCGGCAGCAGTGTCGAAATGGGCGGCGCCGTGCTGCGAGGCATCGGTATGTCTGATATTAAAGCCCAAGAGATGTCGACGCTGTTTACGCGCCACGATCAAGCGCTGATCGATGAGACGCTAAAGCACCCCATAGAGATGGATGCGTTGATAAAGATTGGTATTGAGGGTCGTAAAGAATTAGAGCTTTTGTTTAGTCAAGACAAAAGCGACCTGAGCTGAGTCTCACTCACTTGAGGTGTTCTTTACGCTGGTCGATTCTGTTTTGAAGCGGTAAATGAGGACGTCATTTCTATCCACTCGCTCAGCGTCATTCCGCGTTTAAGTCAGAGCCCAAAAGCGGTCTTCCTCCGCGGCGGTCGGCGCCGCGCTCGTTCGCTCATGCCCGAAGAAATGAGAAATTAAGGCGCGCGTCAGAGCGAGGCAGGCATTCGATGTGCCATTCATAGCAAAGACCCTGCGGCGCCAGCCGGACTAAAGCAGCCTGACCTTAAACGATTGCCCCACTGGTTGCTGAATCTGCATCTGCTCCCGGATCAGTCAAGAGCGTTGCATTACCCCCCGCCGCAGTAGTATCGATACAGGTGTGGCGTTCGACGACACAGTAGTGCTCAAGGTTCGCGGCTGGGCACAACGGAATGATTTTGCCTGGGCGGCTTGCCAGCGCAATACGAGCGTGGCGCAAGTCAGCGTCATCGCTCGACAAAGCAACAACGTCAATGCCTTCCAGCTTGCTTAAATCGTCGCGACTCAAATAGCCATCAATGCACCCTGGACCTTGCGCGCCGGGCGCAATAATAGCCGTTGGGCAACCAGCACGTCTTGCGGCTCCAGCTTGTACAAGAGCTTCGTCAAGCGTTGGCCCAAGGCAGAGAATCAAACCGCGTGGCCACAAACTGAATACGTTCGATTCACCCGTGGGGCCGGCCATTTCCTCTGTTACGAGCGCCTCAAGCTCGGGTCGATGTACGCCATCAATCAAGCGCTGCGCGTCCGCTAACGAGGCTATATTAGCGTTATCTGTGTTCTCATAAATTGTGCGGTGTGGCGCCGTAAACCGGTTCACATAGCGCGGCCCGCCAGCTTTGGGACCTGTTCCCGAGAGCCCCTCACCGCCGAACGGCTGAGACTCGACAACGGCCCCCACCTGATTCCGGTTAATATAGATGTTGCCCATCTTCATTTGGCCTGAGATAGCCTTAACGCGCTCATCAATGCGGGTGTGTAGGCCGAAGGTCAGTCCATAGCCTTTGTGGTTAATCGCCGCAAGCGTTGCCTCATAGTCCTCCGCACGAAAGCGTGCGATATGGAGCACTGGGCCGAAGATCTCTTCCTGCATTTCTTCAATACCGGTTACTTCAATCACAGCAGGGCCAACAAAGTGCCCCTGTTCGGGTGTGGCAAGTTGCTTGAGCAACCTGCCCTGGCTGCGCGCCTGATCGATATACTCATGTATTTGCTGGTGAGCAGATGCTGAAATTATAGGACCGATATCTGTTGTTAGATCCCAAGGGTTCCCAAGCGCCAATTCGTCCATAGCGCCAAACAGCATGGCGAGAAAGCCATCAGCAATATCTTCCTGAATATACAGGATGCGCATGGCTGAGCAGCGCTGGCCCGCCGATTGAAAAGCAGAAGCAATCGTGTGGCGTACCGCTTGTTCCGGTAACGCCGTTGAGTCGATGATGGCAGCGTTGAGCCCGCCGGTTTCGGCAATCAGCGGCGCATCTGGTGATAAGTTTGCGGCCATAGCTTGGTGTATTGCGTGGGCAGTCCCGGTTGAGCCGGTAAAGCATACGCCGGCAGTTCTCGGGTGTGAGACCAACGCGTTGCCGACCTCCTGGCCCGTGCCGGGTAAATACTGCAGCACAGATAATGGAACGCCGGCGTAGTGCATGAGAGTTACCGCTTTAGCGGCGATGAGCGGAGTGGTCTCCGCAGATTTTGCTAGCACACCGTTGCCGGCGGCCAGAGCCGCAGCGATTTGGCCAGTGAATATCGCCAATGGGAAGTTCCACGGCGATATACAGGTGACAATACCTAACGATGTGTGTATGCCTAGTTTCTCTGCCTGGTTAGCATAGTAGCGCAGAAAGTCAACTGCCTCGCGAACCTCAGCGATGGCATCAGTTTGGGTTTTGCCGGCTTCTCTCGTCAGCAGGGCGAATAGTTCACCGAACTCTGCCTCATATAGGTCAGCGGCCCGGCGTAAGAATTTGGCTCGCTCTTCAGCACTAACATCTTCCCAAGTGTTTGCAGCGCTGGCAGCCTCAGCAGCATCGTTAGCGGTAGCTAGAGTCACCGTGCCGACAATGTCTGTAGGGTCGGCCGGGTTTGTCAGTGTCTCTGTAATACCGCTCGCGAATGGTACAACCGTAATGGGTTTGGCTTCCCATTGCTGATGCCGGAACTCCTGCCGTGCTTCGTTAATTTCAAAAATATCGGTACTGCTATTGATGTCCCAGCCGCGGGCGGCGACGCGCGAAGGGGCGTATATGTCTGCTGGGCTCTTCAGGTTGCTAGAGCGTTTGCCGGCTGTCTGTGTCACGCGATCCATTGGGTCAGTGGCGAGGGTTCGAGACGGCAGGCGCTTGTCATTAATCTGATTGACGAAGGACGAGTTTGCGCCATTTTCCAGCAGGCGTCGCACTAAATAGGCGAGCAAATCCTTGTGCGGTCCGACCGGAGCATAAATCCGGCAGCGCACCCCTTCGTTCTGTCGCAGATGATTATGCAGAGTCTCTCCCATACCGTGCAGGCGCTGAAATTCATAGGGCTGGCCAGCGTCGGCGAGTTCTAAAATAGCGGCGGCGGTCTGGGCATTGTGGGTAGCAAACTGCGGATAAATACGATCGGTCATGGCCAGCAGTTTCTTGGCGCAGCAGATAAAAGAGACATCAGTGGCGGCGCGCTGTGTAAAGACCGGAAAGTCTGCAGCACCTTCAACTTGGCCATGTTTGATTTCACTATCCCAGTAGGCGCCCTTGACGAGGCGTACCATAACCTTGCGATCTAAGGCGGTGGCAAGTTGGTAAAGCCAGTCGATAACATGGGTTGCGCGCTTGCCATACGCCTGAATAACGACGCCGAAGCCATCCCAGCCAGCCAAGCGTTCATCGCTGAGAGTACTGAGCAATATGGGTAAGGAAGCTTCCAAGCGGTTGGCTTCTTCAGCATCAATATTTAGGCCCATGCCATTTTCCTTAGCCAGTATCGCTAATGCGGTCAGGCGTGGAACGAGTTCCTGGTGCAGGCGCTCGGCTTTGTTGAATTCAAAGCGAGGGTGTAGTGCCGATAGTTTCACCGAAATCCCGGGTCGTTCGGCAACAGGCCCAAGCTTGCCGGATTCGCCGATAACGCTTATCGCATTGGAGTAGGCCTCGTAATAGGCGTCTGCGTCCGCTTGCGTGAGGGCGCCTTCACCAAGCATGTCATAGGAATACAGGAAGCCTTCGCGTAGCTCTGCTCGACCACGCTTAATTGCCTGTTCAATGGTTTGCCCTAGAACGAACTGATTTCCCATCTCTTTCATGGCACGCTTGACGGCCATCCGCACCACGGGCTCACCTAGCCTTTTTACTGTCCGGTTGAGTAGGCCTGAAACACTTGTCGTGTTGTCTTCGTCGAGAACCCGGCCCGTGAGCATCAGACCGATGGTGGAGGCGTTAACGAGCACTGAGCTTGATTGGCCGAAGTGCTCATCCCAGTTGTAAGGCGTGATTTTGTCTTCAATAAGAGCGTCGATAGTACCCGCGTCGGGCACACGCAGCAGTGCCTCGGCTAGACACATTAGCGCAATGCCCTCGTTAGTTGATAATCCGTACTCAGAAAGAAACTGATCCATCAAGCCTGGTTGACCGGAGTTGCGAATAAAATCGATCAAACCTATGGCGCGCTCCTGAATGTTGTCCCGTTGTTCCCGAGATAAGTCGGCATCCTCAATGATTTGATGGATGAGCGTTGCTTCATCCATCAGATGGGCCTCGCTGATGGCATCAAACGCTTCAGCTAGAGCTGACTTCAGCGAATCATTTGGGATGTTTGTAAAAATAGTCGACATGCAGTTGCTCCAGCCGTGGTTGTATTAATTTAGAATAGCCTTAGTCAAGCTGAACCCGAGTCGAAGCTCGGGCAACCTTTAGAAAAGACCTGGATTGATAAATTTACACGAGAGGTTTCGCGAGGACCTGATCGTTATTGTGATCATCAATGAAAGTGACGACTTCATCATGACGTGTCAGTAGCTGCGCTGAAGGCTTAGCGGTGACGAGGCTGACGCCTATCGTGGCTATCGTTGCGAGAACAAAACCGGGCACGATTTCATAAACAAGTGCGCCTAGCGGCTCGCCAGCGACTTCAACAGGTGCGTAGATCCACAACAGCACCGTGGCGGCACCGGTGATCATGCCTGCCAGGGCGCCATTACGAGTCATGTTACGCCAGTAAAGGCTAAGCAGAATGATGGGCCCAAACGCAGCACCGAAACCTGCCCAGGCATTACTCACTAGCGACAAAATTGAACTTGAGCGATCAAATGCCAGGGCAATGGCGACCAGTGAAACAGCGAAGACAGATATCCGGCCGATCAGGACTAGCTCTTTTTGGCTGGCTGATCGACGCACGAAAGTCTTGTAAATATCCTCGGTTAATGAGCTCGAAGATACCAATAGTTGGGAAGAAATTGTGCTCATAATTGCAGCCAGAATTGCTGCCAACAGAAAACCGGCAATTAGAGGGCTGAATAGGACCTGCGACAGGTAGATAAAGATCGTCTCTGCGTCATTTATACTACCGCTGTGGGCGGTGACGTAGGCGAGGCCAATCAATCCTGTGCCGACGGAACCCAGCACCGTCACTAGCATCCAGCTCATCCCAATATGCCGTGCGGTTTTGATTCCGGCGAGGTTTCTAATAGCCATAAATCGAACAATAATATGCGGCTGGCCAAAGTAACCTAGTCCCCATGACAGGCTGGAGATAAGCCCGAGGAATGTCACGCCGCTGAACCAAGTCAGCAGGGTGGCGTCCACCGAATCGATGCTGTTAACGATAGCGTTTGTGCTGCCAAGCTCGAAGAAGGCAACAACTGGTACCAGGATGAGGGCTACAAACATAATACAGCCCTGCACGAAGTCGGTGATGCTGACGGCCAGAAAGCCGCCAAACAGCGTGTAGGCAACCACAACGCCGGCGGTTAGAAACAAGCCAATTTCATATCCTATGCCAAAAGATGCTTCGAACAGTTTGCCCCCGGCTACAACGCCAGATGAGGTGTAAAGCGTAAAGAAGATGATAATGACGACGGATGAAATGATGCGCAGTGCATGAGAGGTGTCGTCGAAGCGCTTTTCAAAGAAATCCGGGATGGTAATGGCATCATTAGCCATCTCGGTATAGACCCGCAGTCGGGGTGCAACCAACAGGTAATTGAAGTAAGCGCCTATAAGCAGGCCAACGGCGATCCAAGCAGAGCTTAATCCCGTGAGATATATGGCGCCAGGTAGTCCCATTAACATCCAGCCGCTCATGTCTGACGCGCCAGCTGATAAAGCGCCAACGGCGGGGTGTAATTTACGACCGCCGAGCATGTATTCTGACATATCGCTGGTGGCGTTACGGTAGCCATAATAACCAATTCCAAGCATCAGAAAAAAGTAAGCTGATAACGATATGAGTGCGGCATCTTGCATAAAATCGGTACTCTGTGGAAATGAGTGAGTGATTCGAGCTGAAATGTTTATCTGGGGCGCCTACTAGCCCTTGTTTGTCACGGGCGTGTTTGCCCTTGCCCCACCACGCGGTATTTGAAACTGGTAAGTTGTTCGAGGCCGACAGGCCCGCGGGCATGCATCTTGCCTGTAGCGATGCCAATCTCTGCACCCATGCCAAACTCTCCGCCATCTGCAAACTGAGTTGAAGCATTGTGCATAACTACAGCCGAGTCGATATGTTGAAGAAACGTCTCAGCGGCGGTGTCGTCCTCAGTTACGATGGCATCTGTATGACCTGAAGAGTGGGCGTCAACCCAAGCCAGTGCCTCGGTCAAACCGGCGACCGTTTTTACGGACAAAATAGCATCAAGATACTCTTCGTCCCAGTCCTCGTCGGTGGCGGCGATTATGCGGGCGTCGCTGGATTGCGCCAGGGCATCGCCACGAATCTCACAGGCTTGTAATGCATCACATAGCAAGGGTAAAAAATTAGCGGCAATCGCTGCATCGACCACAAGGCTCTCGGTGGCGCCACAGACGCCGGTGCGGCGCAGCTTGGCGTTTTCGACAATGGCCACAGCCTTGCCTAGGTCGGCTTTAGAATGAATATAGGTATGACAGTTGCCGTCGAGGTGTAACAAGGTGGGCACCTTAGCCTCGTCTCGTACGAGTTCTACCAGACCCCGGCCGCCTCGAGGGATGACCAGGTCGATATAAGCTGAGCAACGTAATAAGGCCGCAACCGCGCGACGGTCTGGGGTATCGATGAGTTGAACGCAAGTTTCAGGTAAGCCCGCCGCCTGCAGACCTTCGCCCATGCAGGCTGTGATGACACGGGTCGAATGAAGGCTTTCTGAGCCGCCGCGAAGAATCACTGCATTACCTGATTTAAGGCATAGGGCGCTAGCATCAGCGCCAACATTGGGGCGTGATTCGTAGATCATGCCAATAACACCAAGTGGGCAGGCGACGCGACGAATCACTAAACCATTGGGTCGGTCGAATTGCGCCAGCGTTCTACCGACCGGATCGGGCAGTGCGGCGATGGTTTCTAGCGCGCAGGCCATGGCCTCAACGCGCTCGGTGGTGAGGCGTAAACGGTCGATAAAAGACTCCGGTTTACCGGCTTGCTCGACGCCTTTAACGTCTAGAGCATTGGCTTCGAGTAGTTCGTCGCATCTGGTGCGTAATGCTGTGGCTGCGGTAACTAGTGCCAAGTTTTTTGCCTCAGTCGTGGCATTTGCAAGGGTTCTACTGGCCTCGCGTGCGTTGCGGCCAAGCTCATCGATATAAGTGTCGATACTTAATGCATCGATTTTTTTGTTATCGTCCATAGCTAACATCTGTTTTGTCCTACATTAAAATCTGCATAAGTTTCTGAATGGGTTGCAAGGCCTTATACGGCGGCCTGTCAACTCTAGCATGCGGCAGTGTTAGTTTGCGTATCAGCGCAGTTCTACGGCGCGATCGTAAGCCGCCTTGAGCGTGTCGTCGAATAGGGATTGCAGTAGATCATCCCGGGTGAGGACGTTGAGGCCCGCTTCGGTTGTGCCATTTTTACTGGTAACAGAATCACGCAAATCGACCATGGAGGCGTCTACCTGCAAAGCCATTTCCATTGATCCAAGTAGGGTGTTGAGAACTAGTAGGCGGGACTCCTCAGAAGAAAACCCCAGTGTTTGCGCCGACTGCATCCAGCTACGCGCTATCTCGAACGCATAGCCAGGGCCACTGCCAGCAACAGCGGTAACACGGTCGATGGCATTCTCATCGTCGACGACAAGTGTATGTCCCGCAGCATCAGTCAGTGCGGTTACCAATGCAGTATGTTCGGGCGTGCTATGGGCGTTAGGGAACACAGCGCTGACGCCACGACCGACCTGTGCGGGCAGATTGGGCATGATTCGAATTACCGGTTTTGGTCCGACTATTTTTTCAATAGAGGCAACAGAGTAGCCAGCGGCCATTGATACGAAGCAGCCGCCGTTAGCCAAGTGTGGCACGTAAGCCGGCAGAATATCGGGGATAAGCTGCGGCTTAATTGATATTACAATCATATCGAACTGCTCGTTGCCAAGATCCTTAATATTAGTAACTAGTTTAGTTTTCGCAGGTGCCTGAGTTAGCGCTGGATCGACGATGGTGACTTGGTGAGACAGCTTTAGGGTCCAGCGATTTATAAGGGCGCCGCCCATTTTGCCACAGCCGATCATGAGTAAAGACATACTTACCTCTTGGTTTATGAAGTCGAATTAAAAATATTATTGCCAATAATACTCGGCCAATTAGCCAGTTATTCACTTTATACCGCTATTGTCGACTGAAAATATGGATTGTCGACTGATTGTATAAATTGTCGTGACAATGCGTTCAAAGAAATATTTGGAGCGTCATTTACGCCATGCCAGTGGTCTAAATTTTCAGGTTGCTGCTCTTCGGCAGAAAGCGAGAACTCGTGTTACGAAAGACTTGCTAATAGCATTGTGGGTGGTGCTTCAGGCGCGATCCAACCTAATGATTGTGTCGTGAAATTTCTACCAGCTGCACAGCGTGTTTAAATGCTCTTTTCAACTGAAAGAAAAGTAGTTTAAAAATCCGCATTCAAAACATATCAATATTGTTAGATTAAGAATTATTAGGCGTTTTCTCGCACTTATTTGCTAATTTAAGCAATAAAGTATATAGTTTTTGGCCAAGAAAGTCTACGAACGATAAATGACAGCGGTAGACTAGAAAGCCAAAAACTGCAAATCGAGCCCCGGTCAGCTATGGGCGGACTCACATCCATAGACAATCATGATGGCCAGTTATTATAGCCAATCATGCTCATAGCCACCTAGAAAAATGTTTGACGCTCTGCAGATTTGGTAACAATGAAAGTGCAGTTTTGAAATTTTTCGGCGAGTCAATTTTTCTACGACAGTTGTTATGTGCGATGCTTCTTTACGGGCGATGCAGCTCTTGGTCAAAACACGACCAGATTTCGTCTGTGGGTTGGGCACGAAAGATTTTAATTCACCACCAAACTCGTGAGTTTACGTGACGGTTGTTCGAACCCGCGTTTAGTGTCACCGCGATAACATGATTTATTGATCGGATGAACAGATGAATAACAGAGGTTTACCAATGTTTGATTTTGACGACGGAATGAAAGATGCGCCTACGCGCACTAAGAAAAAACGCATCGTGATAAAGGTAGGCTCCAGCCTGCTGGCAAATTCGGATCACCTAACGCCACGCTATGCTTTTATGCATGGATTGCTGGGCGATATAGCCAGTCTTCAGAACGAGGACTATGAGATCGTACTGACCTCTTCTGGGTCAGTTGCCCTGGGGCTGAACTCGATTAACGCATCGATTGAGGAGGCCACTGTGCAGGACAAGCAAGCTGCGGCAGCATGCGGCCAGCCGATACTGATGCATGCCTACAAACAAGTCGCGCTGGAGTATGGGTTTGATATCGCGCAGGTACTTGTTACCCTCGACGATCTGGAGGATCGGCGGCGTTTCCTTAATACTAAAAACACGATTCATCGACTGATAGAGCGTGGCGTGATGCCCATCGTTAATGAAAATGATACGGTGACCACAGAAGAGATACGGGTTGGTGATAATGACCGGCTCGCGGCGAAGGTGGCGCAAATGATCCAGGCTGATTATCTCTTTATTTTAACTTGCGTTGACGGGCTTTATGACCGTGATCCGGCTGAACCGGGCGCCGTGCTGGTCGAGTCCATTGACGATGTCAGCAAATATCTTGAGGTGACTAGCAGCACCAGTAGTCTCGGTAGTGGTGGTATGTTCACCAAGATGCAGGCGGCCAATATGGCCCAGAACGCCGGCTGCACGACGATTATCGCGCGGGGGGAAGTGGATTCTCCGATCACGGCCTTGATCCGTGGGGAGCGCAAGCATACGCGTTGCGTGGCGCATACGTCGCCTTCGTCATCTTGGGCGATCTGGCTGACGGACAGGCTGCAGATGGCCGGTGGCCTAGTGGTGAAGCAGTCTGCTGCCGACAAGCTAGCAACTGGCGGCGAAGGCATATATCGAGAGGACGTGGTATCAACACACGGCACGTTCCAGCGGGCCGACGTGTTGCACATTTATGACGAGAAGGGTGTCGAGCTAGCACGCGGCATGTGTAATTTCTCTTCAGATGAGACCGCGCTGATAGCGGGCCGTCCTGATGTATCTGTGAAAGACCTGCTGGGCTACAAAGCATCGTCGAGAGTTATTGACGGCAACAATTTGGTGATTCTTGAAGACCATCACTTGAATTGGGAGCAACCTGACGAGTCACGCCTAGTGAAAACGCTGCAGGCTGCCGCCGATTAGGCTAGTGGCTAACCCCAAGCACGCCTTCATCATTAAAAAACCCACACAACACTCGGTATAAATAATGCGGGTCATTGGTGCCCGCGAGTTCCCTGATGGAATGCATGGCAAATGTTGGAACACCAACATCTAGGGTTTTAATACCAAGGGCCTTGGCCGTTACCGGACCGATAGTGCTGCCGCATCCCATGTCTGTGCGGGCCACAAATGTTTGATGAGGAACCTCTAGACGATCACAAAGTGCTGCGAAGTAGGCGGCCGTCTCACTGTTGGTGGCGTAACGTTGGTTCGCGTTCACCTTGATGACGGGGCCGTTATTGAGGATCGGTCCGTGGTTTGCATCATGTTTGTCGGCATAGTTGGGGTGCACGCCATGCGCATTGTCAGTTGAGATAAGGAGAGATCGACTGATGGTGCGTTGTCGATCGACGGCATCAGGCACCAAGCGCACAATGACATCCTCAAGGAAGGTGCCGTGGGCGCCTTCAGCAGAAACGCTACCGACCTCCTCATGATCGTTGCAGACAACTAAGCTAGTCAGGTTAGCGTCAGCTTCTAGCAATCCCTTGACTGCCGTATAGCAGCTCAGCAGGTTGTCGAGCCTTGCGCTGGCGATAAACTCCCGGTTAAACCCACTAAATGTCGCCCCGTTGGTATCAAAGAAACTTAGCTCGTAAGCCATGATCCGTTCGATTTTAATGTCCGGATGCTCTGCCTTAACCTGCTCAATCAACAACTGGCTGAATGTTTGAGTATCATCAGCCTGCATAAGCAGTGGTGGAATATCTGTTTGTGGGTTGATTTTACGCTCGGTGTTAGCGTCCCGGTCAAGATGAATAGCTAGACTAGGAATGGTGCCGATTATTCGTTGAAAATTGATGTTGACGCTGTGTAGCGCGCCATCAGGCGCCTGGTAAGTAACCCTGCCAGCCAATGACAGGTCGCGGTCAAACCACGGGTTAAGCAGAACGCCGCCATAAACCTCGACGCCTATATTGAGATAGCCATTGACGCGATTTTCCGGATTCGGTTTGACCTTTAGGCAAGGACTGTCGGTATGAGCGCCAACGATGCGCATGCCGGTGTTTAGTAAGCTATGCGTGCCCAGTACGAAGGCGACCAGCGAGGAATCGTTACGGGTGACGAAGTACTTGCCAGGCGTTAATTCCCAGCTGTCGCGCTCGTGAAGTTGTGTAAAGCCATTGGCGAGTAATTCGGTATTGAGACTACTGACGGCATGGAAGGGCGACGGTGATTGGTCGAGGTAGTTAAGCAACTCGGCGTTAAAGGTCTTATAATTCATGTTCCGTAGTGTTTCCTTTTGGGTTCTCTGTTGGCACTTATTGATCGGGGCCAGTCCGAGACTGATCTGAGACGAGCGCCGGGATGGGTAGATGTCACGTGGGCTTAGGGCTATACCGGCACGCTGGCTAGGCTGCTATCAATATAAACATCAGTCTAGCATGCCATGTATCAGTCATTTCGTCTCGCGAGTTGATTTATCCGGTTATCGGCCATAAAATCGCCAACATCCTAGGTGATGGTTCGTACGGCTCCGGCGTTTTATCGGTGGGCTGCACCGGGGTAGCAGCGCCGATTTGAAGTTCAGCTTGCGGGCGCAATATAAATACCGCTAAAGAGGAGGATACGAATCTGCTCTAGCGCCCCACCCCCACGAGTGGCAGTTGACCAAACAGGTTTTTTTTTGCCCGAAATTTGTGCTTGAAATCGGCCCGATAACGTTTGTTGAAGGCTGACGGCCAACCATTCGGGTAGTTTTAGAGAGGGATATCATGGCAAAGTCAGGCGAGCGAGCCCCCGGTTTTACGGCCAGTATTATTCATGCTGACCGGCGCGGTGGTATTGAGCATGGCTCAATTCACAAGCCGGTACATAATGCGGTGACTTACGCCTACGACGATGCGCGCGATCTAGCCGCGGTGTTCCAGGGCAAGCAGCCAGGCTACACCTATGGTCGGCAGGTCAACCCAACCGTTACTGCGCTGCAGGACAAAATTACGTTGATGGAAGATGGCGTCGCTACGGTGGCGTTTGCAACCGGTATGGCGGCGATAGGCACGAGTCTGTTCGCGCTGCTACGGCGTGGCGATCATATGATATCCAGTGCGTTTCTGTTTGGTAACACCAACAGCCTGTTCAATACATTTGCCGCGCATGGTATCGATGTGACGTTCGTTGACGCCACTGACGCAAACGCAGTACTAGAGGCTGTCAGGCCGAATACTCGTTTGGTGTTTGTTGAAACTATTTCTAACCCGCGCACACAGGTGTCTGATTTAGAGGCAATCGGCGATGTGTGTCAGCAACATCAGCTGATCTACTGCGTCGACAATACGATGACCACACCCTACTTATTTCGTCCCAAATCGGTTAAGGCCAGTTTGGTGATTAATTCGCTAACGAAATATATCGGCGGTCATGGAAATGCCCTCGGGGGCGCGGTGACGGAGGTTGGCAATTACGACTGGGGCAAGTTCGATAATCTCTACGACAATTACAAGCAGGGGGCGGTGAGCGGCTGGGGTATTGCACAGATTAAGAAGAAGGGTCTGCGAGATCTGGGCGCGTCTTTAGGGCCAGAGGCTGCGCATCATATTTCGGTAGGCTCAGACACTCTGGCGCTGCGGATGGAGCGCTCCTGCAGCAATGCGCAAATACTGACGACCTATCTTGACGCTCACCCGAGGGTAAAACATGTCTATTATCCGGGGCTTTCGCACCATCCTCAGCATGAGCGTGCGAAGCAACTGTTTCGTTATCCGGGTGCGATATTCAGCATCGAGCTGGTGGATGGGCTCGATTGTTTTGATTTTATCAACGGCCTAGATCTTGTGATCTGCGCGAGCAATTTGGGCGATACGCGTTCGCTGGCGATTCCTGTTGCGCATTCTATCTATTATGAGATGGGTCCGGAACGTCGCGCGTCAATGGGTATTGATGATTCTCTGGTTAGGTTTTCGATAGGCATTGAAGAACCAGAGGATTTGCTCGCTGATTTTGAACGCGCTTTGGCTTGAGTTTTCTCAGGCTTCGTTGAGATCAGTTGGTGTGAATGCGGTGCGCCGGCTTGGCGTTTGCGAATAATTGAATGACTCAGGTGATAACTATGTCTCAAGCGGTTATGTCCACAGACTTGCCACTAGCTAACAAGCGTCAGGGTAAAGTCCGAGACCTGTACGATGTCACGCTGCCGGATGGCGGCGATGGTGTCCTCATTGTCGCGACGGACCGCATCAGTGTGTTTGATGTGGTGCTGGCCAACGGTATTCCTGACAAGGGCGTTATGCTGACAAAAATATCAACGTTTTGGTTCAATTTTTTTAACGGCAAATTAAAGCATCATTTGGTTTCAAGCGACGCTAACGAAATACCAGGGATCACTGATTCACAAAAACTGATGCTGGCGGGACGCATCATGATTTGCCGTAAATCAAATGTGGTTCCCATTGAGTCTATCGTACGCGGCTATTTAACAGGCAGTGGCTGGAAGGACTACCAGAGCTCGGGCATGGTCTGTGGTATATCGCTTCCGAAGGATATGATGAACAGCTCGAAAATTCATGAGCCGATTTTTACGCCGTCCACTAAAGCAGCGACGGGGCACGATGAGAACGTTAGCTTTGCGCGGGCCTGCGATGCTGTTGGCACGCCCTTGATGTCGGAAATTCGAGATCTGTCGTTGATGCTCTATGGCACGGCGCGAGATTATGCGGCGAGGCGCGGAATTATTATTGCTGACACTAAGTTTGAGTTCGGTCAGGAGGCGGGTAGTGATATGCCGGTGCTGATTGATGAGATTTTGACGCCTGATAGTTCTCGATTTTGGCCAGCGGAGGAGTGGCAAGCTGGGCGTGAGCAGAATAGTTACGACAAGCAGATTGTTCGCAATTATACGCAGGCGTTGGTCGATAAGGGCGAGTGGGATAAGGAGTATCCTGGGCCAGAGTTACCGGATGAGGTGATTGACCGGACCTTGGCGAGGTATCAAGAAGCTTATGATCGATTGACGAGCTAACAGGATCGACAGCTCGGGGGCTCTGAGAATGGAGGTGATGTATTGTGACCGTCGGTCTTATGGTTGCCGTCCAGCTGGCTGGTGCGCATAAATTGGAGCTGCATGCAGACATTTAGCGGCGGCTGGCATCAGCGCACGGTCAGCCTTCAGTCAGCATCCACCAAAATCGAAATACCGCTGTTATCCAGCTCTTAGGGGAAATGTAAGCGCAGCGAAAAGGCGCAAGTATGTGCCATCTCACTGGGCTTTGGGTCTCGTTAAGTGCTAGTGCCGGGCGCGTAGCAAACACCGGTGCCACCTAGGCCACAGTAGCCGTCAGGGACTTTGGCTAGGTACTGCTGGTGGTAGTGCTCGGCGTAATAGAAGTCGGCAACAGGGGCTATTTCTGTTGTGATTTTGCTGAAACCGGCTTCGTCGAGGCTGGCCTGAAACTGTTGTTCGCTGGCTTGGGCTTCGGTGAGCTGCTCTGGGGTGAAGGTGTAGATGCCCGAGCGGTATTGGGTGCCCATATCGTTACCTTGGCGCATGCCTTGCGTCGGGTTATGGCTCTCCCAGAAAAGGGTCAGTAGGTTAGCATAGCTCGTGACGGCAGGGTCGAACACAACCAGCACCACTTCGTTGTGACCGGTCATGCCGGAACAAACTTCTTCGTAGGTAGGGTTCGGTGTTGTGCCGCCGACGTAACCTGCGGCGGTAGTAACAACCCCTGGGGCCTCCCAGAAGCGACGTTCCGCGCCCCAGAAACAACCCATGCCAAAAACTGCTTGTTGCAAATGCGCTGCAAAAGGCGGCTGCAGGGGTTCTCCAGTGAGAAAATGGCTGTCAGGAACGGGCATAGAATTGCTGCGGCCGGGCAATGAATCAGCGGCTGCTGGGATGGCGGATTTTCGGGTAAATAGGCCCATCAGTGTACTCCTCGCGAGAAGGTAAACGGTGATTTGAAAGATTGTTATACTCCCACATTCGAACAAATGGATCACGCGATGAATTCCAATCTTGAACAAGAAGCTAAACAAGCCGCTGCTCAAGGCTTTCAGCAAGCCTTTGATCAAGTCGTTGACCGCAGCAAGACGCATTGCACGAAATACGAGAAGTATGCGGGGCGCGATATTCTGCCTTTATGGGTGGCGGACATGGATTTTCGGTCGCCTGCGCCGATCATTGAAGCGCTACAGAAAAGGGTCGACCATGGTATTTTTGGCTACACGCTGCCACCGCCAGATCTTGAAGAGGTTATTATTGAGCGGCTGCAGCGTCTTTATCAATGGCAGGTTAGCGCTGAGGATATTGTCTTTATGCCGGGTGTGGTGCCGGGCCTGAATATGGCTTGTCGTGGATTGCTGCACGAGGGTGAAGCCGCGGTGACGGCGACGCCGGTGTATTACCCATTCCTAGAAGCGCCAAAGCTGCAGTCTAGGGAGTTGATCCATTTACCGGTGGAGACAACTGCTGACGGCTTTAGGTTTCCGCTGAAGGCGCTGGACGCAGAAGCGCGGGGCCATGCCAGATTATTAATGTTATGTAATCCGTTTAATCCGGTGGGTCGGGCGTTAGACCGTGATGAATTGACCCAGATTGCGATGATCTGTGAGCGTGAAGACCTCCTGATTTGCTCAGATGAAATTCACTGTGACCTGTTACTGGATGGTCGCCAGCATATTCCTATAGCGACCATAAGCGCTGATGCCGCGTCGCGCACGGTAACGCTGCTGGCGCCTAGTAAGACCTTCAACATTGCGGGCTTGGGCGGATCTTTCGCGGTGATTCAGAATCCTGTGTTACGCGCGCGATTTAATGCGGCCGGCGAGGGCGTTCTGCCAGGCCTGAGTTTATTGGCGTACGAGGCGATGCTAGCAGCATACCGCGACTGTGCTGACTGGCATGCAGGGCTGTTGACCTATCTGCAAGGCAACCGCGATTATTTAACTGAGGCGTTAAACGCGTTGCCTGGCATTCATATGCATGCGGTGGAGGCGACCTATCTTGCTTGGATTGATGTATCGGCGCTGGGTTTGAATAACCCGGCCAGTTTTTTTGAGTCTCACGGGTTGGGGCTATCTAAGGGTGAGCAATTTAGTGGCGAGGGATTCGTGCGCCTGAACTTTGGCTGTCCACGGTCTATTCTGGTGCAGGCGGTAGAGCGCTTTAAGAAGGCGCTGCAGCAAGTCTAGGGGTATTGTTGGTCAGGCATGGGTCTGGCTGTTAATCGCTGAGTGCATACTGGTAATATGGCATTTTCGTCAAGAACGCCTACGCTTCAGTTATTCATTTTATGCTTTGACAAGGAGGTTTTAATGCCAGAATTTTGCAGTGTTGAGAAAGAAGGTAGATTGACCATCGTCACCATTCAGCGCCCGGATGTGATGAATTCACTGCATCCGCCAGCAAATGCTGAGCTCGCCGAGGTATTTGATGACTTTGCGGCAGACCCGGAGCAGTGGGTCGCCATTATCACGGGTGCAGGTGATCGGGCCTTTAGCGCGGGAAATGACCTCAAGTACCAAGCTACTGGAGGCAAGATGTATTCGCCGGCAACGGGATTTGCGGGCCTGACTTCGCGTTTCGACTGCGCCAAACCGGTGATCGCTGCGGTCAATGGCATTGCGATGGGCGGTGGTTTCGAGATTGCACTGGCCTGCGATCTGATTATTGCTGCGGACAATGCTATCTTCGCTCTGCCGGAGCCACGCGTTGGCTTGGCGGCACTTGCGGGCGGCATTCACAGGCTGCCGCGCGAGATTGGCATGAAGCAGGCTATGGGCATGCTGCTCACGGGTCGCCGGGTCGGCGCTGCCGAAGGCAAGGCGTTAGGGTTTGTGAATGATGTGGTCGCCGCCGGCGAGGCACTTAACGGAGCCCGAGCCTGGGCTGCACAGATCCTCGAGTGCGCCCCGCTGTCGGTGCGCAGTAGTAAGGAAGCGGCGATGCAGGGCATGAGTGCCGCTAGTCTTGAAGAGGCCATTAAGGGCAAGTACGCGCAGATACAGACGATGTATGGGTCGGCAGATTTTGTCGAAGGGCCGAAAGCGTTTGCTGAAAAGCGCGCGCCTAATTGGTCGGGTCAGTAGGCTGCAATGATTCGTTGGATCGGTAATTCAGCAGGTCGTTAAGTAGGTCTTGATAAAAAGTTATGTAGGGCGTTAGGTAAGACGTAGTCGTGGTTAAGAGCGTGACACCATAAATTCTAAGAATGAGAGATAATATGCGGATATTTTTTGGCCTGATGGGTATGTTGGTGGCGAATTTAGCTTTCGCCAGTTCTAGCAGTAGTGGTGGGTCGCCCACTCTGGGTCTGACGGGCACAGGTCTTGGCCTGTTAGCCGTAGCGATCTTTGTGGTCGCCTATGCGTTTGTTATGGCGGAAGAATTTATCCACCTACCAAAATCCAAACCAGTGATTTTTGCCGCGGGCCTGATCTGGATTTTGGTGGCCTATCTGACGGCAAATTACGACGGTGACGCAGAGGCGATGCATACTGTCCTTGAACATAATCTTACTGAATATGCGGCGCTGTTTTTGTTCCTGTTGGTAGCGATGACCTATATTAATGCCATGACCGAGCGGAATGTGTTTGAGGCCATGCGGGCTTGGCTGATTCGCCGTCAGTTTGGCTACCGCAAATTGTTCTGGATCACTGGCTTTATTGCCTTCTTTTTATCCCCCATCGCCGATAATCTTACAACCGCTTTATTGATGGGCGCCGTTGTGTTGTCCGTGGGTTCTGACAGTCCGAAATTTGTTGCCATCGGCTGTATCAATATTGTTGTAGCAGCAAATGCTGGTGGTGCTTTCAGCCCGTTTGGCGATATCACCACGTTGATGGTATGGCAGAGCGGTCACGCGGACTTCTTTGAGTTTTTTGTCCTATTCTTCCCCTCCTTGGTGAACTTTCTGGTGCCAGCGGCATGTATGCATTTCGCGATACCAGACGAGCATCCGGATGCTGCTGGCGGCGCCGACGTGCCTCTGAAACGTGGCGCTTTAGTGATTTGTGGGTTATTTGTCTGCACGATTGCCACAGCAGTATCCTTCGAGCAGTTTCTGCACCTGCCGCCCTTTTTGGGCATGATGTTCGGTATGTCTTACCTGTTTTTCTTCGCGTACTACATCAAGATGTCATCGCCAGCCGAGCATGAAGACTTCAGTAACTTCAATATTTTTAACAAGGTGGCCCGTGCCGAGTGGGACACTCTGTTCTTTTTCTTCGGTGTAATTTTTTGTGTCGGCGGTCTGGGTTTCATCGGCTATCTAGAAATTATGTCGAATTACTTCTACATCGGCTGGGGCGCCACCAATGCCAATATAGCCATGGGCGTTATTTCCGCGGTTATTGATAACATTCCGGTGATGTTCGCTATTCTGACAATGAACCCAGAAATGAATCACTACGAGTGGTTGTTAATTACTCTGACGTGCGGGGTGGGTGGCAGCCTGCTATCCATTGGGTCGGCTGCGGGTGTGGCGTTGATGGGTCAGGCGCGAGGGCTTTACACATTCTTTTCGCACCTGAAATGGAGTTGGGCTATTGCGCTAGGATACATAGCCAGTATCTACACCCACTACTTGCTAAACAGTAATATGTAGGTTTCTACATTTTTTTAAAGATTGCCGTCCGGTGTCGGGCAGTCATCTGACAGGTTTTAACTATGAGTGAACAATTACGCTGTGCGGTACTTACCGTGTCTGACACGCGAACGCTTGCAAACGATACCTCGGGCCAGTTTTTGGTCGACGCGTTAACCGCTGCGGGTCATGCGTTAGCAGCACGTGAAATCGTTATCGACGATATATATCGATTGCGAGCAACGGTCTCGGCCTGGATCGCGGACCCGGGTGTCGAGGTGATAATGACAACGGGTGGCACTGGTTTCACGGGTCGTGATTCGACGCCTGAGGCCTTGTTGCCGCTATTAGACGTTGAGGTGCCTGGGTTTGGTGAGTTGTTTCGGCATCTTTCTTATCTAGAGATAGGTACATCTACTGTGCAGTCAAGAGCCATTGCGGGTATGGCGAACGATACGCTGGTGTTCTGTGTACCAGGATCAACGGGCGCTTGCCGCACCGCGTGGGAAGGTATCCTTAAGCAGCAGCTAAACAGCGAAAATCGCCCCTGTAACTTTGCTGAATTGATTCGCACTGGCTCGCACTGATGCCCGCTGTGACATCGTCGTTAACGACTGTCGATGAGGTTATCTCAACGCTGCTGGCGCACGCGGCATCGACGCTAAGGGTTAAGCGGGTTGAGAAAGTTGGTCTCGCCAGCGCATTGGGTCGAATTCTTGCGGAAGATATTACCGCCAGCGTCGATGTGCCTGCCGCGGCCAATAGCGCAATGGATGGTTATGCGCTGAATGTGACTGACCCGCAGATGCGTGCTGGCGGCACGTATCCGGTCGCTGACCGTATTGCCGCCGGCTATGTCGGTCAGCCTTGGCAATCAGGTACGCTATCACGGATTTTCACCGGTGCGCCAATGCCCGCAGGGGCAGATTCAGTGGTGATTCAGGAAGATACGCAATTGTCGCAGGACCTAGTGACACTGCTTGAGCTGCCAGTACCGGGTGCAAATGTTCGCCCGCAGGGCCAAGACATCAGTTTCGGTCAGACCGTGTTGCACGCGGGGCGCCGGTTGTTGCCCCAAGACCTAGGGCTGGCTGCGTCGGTAGGCGTTTGTCAGGTGTCTGTGTACGAGCAGCTGCGTGTCGGCCTGATGTGTACTGGGGATGAGTTGGTGGAACCGCCGGGGCCGTTACTGCCGGGCCAAATTTATAATTCTAATCACTACACCTTGGCAGGGTTGATAAGTCAGTTGGGTATGCAGGTCGTCAACCTAGGCCTTGTGGCCGACACCCCTGAGTCTACTCAACAGGCGCTTTTGCGAGGCGCTGCAGAGGCTGATGTTATTGTCAGTAGCGGTGGCGTATCTGTCGGCGAAGAAGACCATGTCAAAGCCGTCGTTGAGGCGCTGGGCAGTTTAGACTTGTGGCGGCTCGCTATTAAACCGGGCAAGCCGCTAGCCTTTGGTAACGTCAAGGGTGTGCCATTTTTTGGTTTGCCAGGTAACCCTGTATCCAGCTTCGTGACGTTTATGCTGATCGCTCGACCGTACCTACTGAAGCTACAGGGGGCCAGCGTGACAAAACCCCTGATGAGTTACGCGCGTGCCGATTTTTCAAGGCCAGCGGGGCGGCGCCGTGAATATTTGCGCGTTAAGCTAACTGATACAGAGCACGATGAAATCAGCGCGCAACTTTATCCTCAGCAAGGCTCAGGAGTGATGTCTTCTGTTAGTTGGGCGGATGGTTTGGCAGAGCAGGAGGTTGATCAAGCGATCAACCGTGGTGACTGGATGAAGGTTTATCCGTTTGCGAGTTAAGCAGGCAGATTCAGCAGGCTTTTAGTGCTGAGCCGGTAGTGCTAAGCCTGTGTTTGGGACGATCTGTCTTAGGTCGGTGTTTCTAGGTCGGCGTAGTCTGTCAAGCTCAGGCGATTCAAAGGGCCGCTGTTGATAATAATTCCGACTTCTACATCGATGCTATATTGATTGCTGTTAATTATTTCCTCTGGCATATGACGCAAGAGTATCGCCTCTAACGATTGACTGTCTCGGCCCACGCAGTAACGCGTTGTGTGGTTGAAATTGCCGTGATCGTCGTACATCATAAGAACGAGACGATTGGCATTTTCACACGTGCCTGCACGACTATAGATCTCGCGCTTACGATCAAACTCAGCATCTGTCAGCCACAAACAAAGAGTCGATTCTACGATTGTGATATTATGCCGCGTAGTGACGAGGAAGCACCAAAGATCATAACTGTCTTTTTCAATAAGGCGGAGGCTGGTGACGCCGTCGGTATTTTTAACCAGGCATTTGACAAGTTGTATTGAGTTGATTTGATTCATCGTCCACGCAATCCTTTCTGAAGGGCTGCCCGCAGTGGCAAACCGTCGATGTAGTCGCATAATAGTGCCAGTTTAGCCGGCCTATTGCCCAGTATTTATTGTAAATAATCTCTTACAAAGTGCCCCTTGAGTGGGTCAATAGGCAAAAAATTTATGGCAATATTGTTGTTGAGTATAGTGCTTTCGATGATTTTTGGTAGTTTATTGTGGCTGATAGTGGGTAATCAGTTACCACTGAAAAGCACTGATAAGTTCCCGCCTTTGAACAATATTGCCTATTATTCGGTGCTGTTGGTGGCGCCCGTTTTTTTGGTAATTTTCGTTATTTTTTAAAGACTTAGTGCCTTAATTCTGTGGATTTTTGTATGTTAATATTAGCTATTGATATTGAGTCGGTCAAAGGCTTTCTCGACCCTGCAGAGGGGCAGGCGCTGTATGACCAGTGTTTGATAGTCGGGCCCATTGGACCGACCGTCGAAATTGGCAGTTATTGCGGTAAGTCTACCGTTTATCTGGGTGAAGCCTGCCGTCAAAGTGGACGTAGTTTGTTCGCGGTAGACCATCATCGTGGCTCCGAGGAGCATCAATTAGGTGAGTTGTATCATGACCCTACGGTTTTTGATGCAGATGTAGGGCTGATTGATACATTTCGACTATTTCGCCAGACACTTAGGCTCGCTGACCTAGAGTCTGTGGTGGTGCCGATTGTGGCATCGACCGTTGTCGCTTCGCGAGACTGGCAGACGCCCCTAGGTATGGTTTTTATCGATGGTGGGCACAGTTTTGCTGCGGCTCAAAATGATTACGATTGTTGGATGCCACACATCGCTCACGGCGGTATTCTGGCGATCCATGATATTTTCCCTGACCCTAATGATGGCGGTCAGGCGCCCTATACAATATGGCAGCAGGCGCTGGCATCGGGGCTATTCGAGGATCTCGGTATGGTTCGCACGTTGGGTATCTTGCGACGCAATGACTGTTGAAGTCTGACGAAACAGGCTGGCTGCGGGTGTGGCGTTTGCCAACGCGTCGGCTGCCATTAATACAGCGCCAGCAGTCCAAGTTGGTTTCTCTAACGGCCAAAGTGCTTCATCGGTAAATACATAGCCGGTCCAATAAGCGCCATCTGTATCGCGAAATTCGTGTAGCCAGCTAAATAGCTGAACCGCACTTTGATACTCGTCTGCTGCTAGCAAGGCCATAACCAGCTCGCAGGACTCAGCCACGGTAATCCAAGGCTCGTCATTTACGCAACGACTGCCAAGACCCTGCACGACAAACTGATCCCAGCGCGATTTAAGATGCTGGCGGGCTTGCGCACCGGTAATCACGCCAGTAAGCACGGGGTAAAACCAATCCATAGCGAAACGGCTCTTGCTGTCCCAAGTACGATCAAAGTACTCGGGATGATGGCGCAGAGCGCCACCTAATCGTGTTCGTGCTAAGGCCCAATGAGGCACCTTGGTGTCCAGCGTGGTGGCGATGTTCAGAGCACATTCAAGGCTTTTGTAGATGCTGCTGCAGCCTGTAATTAATGAATCTTTTTGGATGCCTTTGGTCGTATCTTCGGCCCAGTAAATCTCCCCGCCCGGACCCTGTAGTCGTAAGACAAACTCCATCGCATCGTGCACCACCGGCCACATGGTCTGAAGAAAGTCGATATTCTGCGTGACGAGGTAGTGATGCCATACGCCCGTCGCGACATAGGCGACAAAATTAGACTCGGCGCGTGTACCATCCTCGACCTGACCGTCTTTGTAGGATGCCATCCAGCTGCCATTGGCTAACTGGAAGTCTCGCAACCAGTAATAGGCTTGCTGGGCCTCATCTAGACGCCCACCGATGGTGAGCCCCATGGCCGATTCAATATGGTCCCAGGGATCCATCATGCCGCCCGGAAACCACGGAATCGCACCGTCTGCAGTTTGGGTGTCGGCAATGTAATCGACGGTCCCGCGAAAATATTCCGCCGGATAAAAACCCATGGAGACATAGACTTTCGTCATGAATTGGCATCCTTGACGAAATAGAGTGCTACGCTCTTGCCCATAATGGGATTTAGTAGCTTTTCTAGCAAACGAGTGCTGCGCGGTTTGCTCATAAGGTCCCAGACTAAAAACCGATGATAGGCAGCCACAATAGGTGCTTCTGGCTGTTCTGGTTCTCGCCAGAACAGGCATTTCAGCCACCAGTAAGGCACATGCAAAGCATGGGCATGATGTTTTTTGAAGCAGACAAAACCCTGTTGTTCAATGTCTTCGCGGAGGTGTCCGGCATGGAAAATACGAATATGACCGCCCTCGGCCGCATGGTATGCGTCGCTGAGTCGCCAACAAATCCATTCCGGAAAGAAGCGTGGTACGCTCGCGGCAAACGTGCCGCCGGGCTTTAGTACACGAGCTATCTCCTTTAGAACAGCGCGAAAGTCTGGGATATGTTCCAGCACTTCGGAGCAAATAACTTTATCGAAGCTGTTGTCTTCGAACGGCAGTGTTGCGCCGTTAGCGACAGCGAGTAGCAGGTGCTTAGCGGGGTTGTCGGTGACCTCAAAATCAGCAAATCGCGTCCGGGTAGTGCACAAGTCTCGGTGGCTCAAGTCGACACCGACAGATTCAATGTCGTGCAGCATGTAGCCTGTGATCGTATGGCGTCCCTCGCCGCAGCCTAAATCAAGGACGCGATCTAACGGATTAATTCGAAGAGCATCAAACTGTATGGTTTGCATAGACATTTATGGGCTTTTTATAGTCTGTTGATAGGTTTGTATCATGCTTGCTGCGGCGACCTGCCAGCTGAACAGGCTTAAAATACGTGTTCGTGCCAGACGGCCCAGTTGCTCAACCCGCTGTGGATCTTGCAGGAGCTCTGCAACGGCGTTGGCTATTGCTGCCGAGTCACGTACGGGTACCAGTACGCCCGCATCGCCGACGACCTCGGGCAATGCGCCGCCTCGGGTAGACACGACAGCGACGCCGCAAGCCATGGCTTCACCTGCGGGCAGGCCAAAGCCTTCATAGATCGACGGGACCACCACTAGGTTTGCCTCGGCGTATAGTGTCACGAGTTCGTCGGTTGAGACGCCCGACACAAAACTGACGCGCGCGCCTAAGCCAAGTCGATCGATAAGTTTCTGGCTGCTACCATCGGGGTTGATCTTACCGAGCACCACGAGGTGAATATTAGGATGATCGTCTGCCAGCAGGGCAACGGCCTGAATCAGGTATTTCAGCCCTTTCAGGGGCTGGTCGGCGCTAGCGGTAGCCATAATGCGACCGGGTATGCGGTTGATCTCAGGCTTGGGAACAAAGACCTCTGTATCAATGCCATTGTGGACAACTTTAATGCGCGATGCCTCAATGCCGAAGGCTCCGGCAATATCCGCCTGAGATTGGGCTGACACCGTCACGATGTGGCGCAGTTGTTGTACCACCTGTTTCTGCATACCTAGAAAAGAATGCCAACGTCGTATTAGTAGGCGCAGCTTCCAGTCTTGGGTGTTGCTCAGCGCGATCTCAAGATCGCTGGTAATGGGGTGATGAATGGTTGTCACCAGCGGTATACCGGCGCGCTGTAAATCCAGTAGGCCAAAGCACAAGGATTGATTGTCGTGCACAATATCGTAGCCCGGCTTGTGCTTTCGGAAGTGCTTAGAGAGTCTTCGACCAAAGGTATAAGGCTCGGGAAAACCGCCGGTCAACATGCTGAACCACTCAAAAAAATCCGTGTAGGAGAGTAAATGCCGAGGCCGCAGGGCGGTCACATGATTTTTAGCGTCGAACAGGTTGAGACCGGGCAGTTTGATGAGTCGCACACCCTCATCAAGAATGGGGTAGGGCTCGCCAGAGATCACATCGACTTGGTGGCCTGCGAGTTGCAGCGCTTTACTAAGATAGCGCAAATAGATACCTTGGCCACCGCTGTAAGGGTTGCTGCGGTAGCCTAGCAGGCAAATTCTCAGCGAAGTAGCAGGGCCACGTTGATCTAGGTTAGCGACCGATGGCTCGACGGCAAGAACGGGGTCGTAAATTTCCTGCTCGGCAGCGTTACTGTCCGGCATTCAGGCGCGCCACAGGCAAACAGATGAGCGATTTTGCGGGCCTGATATTATGTAGCTTGTTGACATAGCTAGAAATTCGACGCTGGCTGTCTTCAGAAGTCAGTGATTGTACGGTCTTCTTCAGTCTATGACAATTTTAGCCGCCAGCAATCTCGCTGCCGGGTGTATCTTCGTTGCGACGACCATCCTGACGTTTGTCATTACCTTTAATTTCGGCAATCTTGAACATGGCCTTGGCTTCGATACGACGCTCGCTATCAGTGCGGCGCTCGGGGCCATAGGCAGGCGCCTCATGTTCTTCCGTAAACACGTTGGCGTAAAGGTTCGCAACCCATGACTGACCCTCCTGAGTGCGGCGTAAATAGCGCAAGCCGTCGCCAATGAAGGGTGAAACGACATCCCAGAAAAACCGAGGATAACCGGAGCGCAGGTCGGCGGCATTGGTGTAGCTCAGTTTGGCAGCTTGGCCCGTTTCTTTGAATTCCGCATACAACGCCGTGATCTTTTGAATGTACCGTGGGTCGGCGAGTTGACCAATCAGGTCTGCGGCACGGAGTAAGCCTGGCATGTCACCACTTGCCTGGTGGTCTTCTTCGCTGGGCACGGGAAAGCGCGTGCGCTCAATATTTTTGCAAATAATTTCAACGTCGAGATGTGCATCGTTACTAAAGCGTTCTTTAATATAAAGTTTCGCCCGATCGACATGGTAGGGCGTCAAGAACGCATCAGAGGCGCCGGGCGGCGGGGCGATGGTGTCATACTCTGCATTAATGGCATAACGTCCTGCGCGGTCAGCGCGGCAAATACCCCGCACATAACCTACATCATGGTTGAGCAGAGATACCATAAAATGGACCCAGTCAGAGGCTGATACATTGCCTTCCATCAAGATCTTTCCACGTAGGATTTCGGTACCGACCATCGTCACCATGATAGTGTGATTCATGTCGTGATAGGGGGCGTCGCCGTTGGCAAGAATCTCGAGCGCATTGCGAGCATTCAAGATAATTAGCTGAATGTCAGTCTCGTCGTTGCCGAACATATTTACATACTTATCGACGAGCTCTTCCACGAACGCTTCGATCACTAATGAGGAAGGATTGAACATAGTTTCAGTGCCCGCAATTTATTTATGACCCGTTTATAAACGGTTTTTAATCTCTTTATCATATCGCTGTGGCCGATCACCCCATTGTGTCGGCTTGTGCAGCTGAGTCAAGCCGAAACTCGGCTTAAAGGTGCAATTATAGTGATGGCTGGTCAATTGAGCAGATATTTCTTATTATGAGAAATTTAACGGGTTTTCCCCCGGCATCTTGAATATGGCTCATATGGTGACGTCAATGATAGAACTCAGGCATTTAAAAACTTTGGTCGCGCTACGTGACACGGGGAGTCTGGTGGAGGCTGCAGAGCGTTTGTATCTCACGCAGTCAGCGTTATCCCACCAATTAAAAGACTTAGAAGAACGCCTGCAATGTACACTATTTGTGCGCAAGACCAAGCCACCGCGGTTTACCAGTGCGGGGCGTCGACTGCTGAACTTAGCAGACGAGACGATACCCATGTTTCGGACGGCGGAGCGCGATATTGCTCGGCTGGTTGGTGGCGAGGCTGGTCGATTACATATTTGCATAGAATGTCACAGTTGCTTTCAGTGGCTCATCCCTTGTATCGATCGCTATCGGGGAAACTGGCCGGAGGTCGAGTTGGATCTGACCGGTGGCTTTAATTTTGCTCCGCAACCAGCCCTCGTGCGTGGCGACCTGGATTTAGTCATTACTTCAGACCCGGTGGACTTGCCCGGTATTGAGTATGTGCCGCTGTTTCGATACGAAGCTTTGCTCGCGATTGACAAGCAACACAGCTTGGCGGGGAAGGCGTTTGTCGAGCCCAAGGATTTGCAAGACCAAGTGCTGATTACCTATCCCGTTGAGCGAGACCGACTGGATGTGTTTACTGCGTTTCTGGATCCTGCAGACATTGAGCCATTGGATATTCGGACTGCTGAGCTGACACCGATGATGGTGCAGTTGGTCGCTAGTGGTCGTGGTGTCGCGAGCCTACCTAATTGGGCGTTGACCGAGTACACGGAAAACCAAACCATACTGGCAAAAAAAATGGGTGAGGCGGGCGTCTGGTCGACTTTGTACGCCGCTATTCGTGAGGATCAAAAAGATACGCCGTTCATGCAGGAATTTTTGAGTACCGCAATTGATACGTGCTTCAGTCATCTCGTCGGCATTCGACGTGTGTCTGACGTTAGCGATGCAACAGCATTGCGCAACGCGGTTTGAAGCTAACAACCCAGCTGGGGTGGATAAATAGCTGGGGTGGATAGAAAGCTGACGTTATTGAGCCAATAGCGGTGATAAAAAGCTAACCAATAGAAACGAAAAAGCCCCGAGGGACAGTATCCGCCGGGGCTCCGTCAACGTATGGAGAGAAAACTCCGAGTTGAACACAGGCTAAGTTTAGGCTATGTCTACTCGAAGGCTCTCCTTCATAGACTGATTGTCGATAGGATCACCTCCTTTTACGTTCAGGGTGTCGGTCGGCACATCGGACGTCCCCCCTGGTTAGGACGGCTAATGCGTTGTAACTCTTGCGAGCCCAGAGGAACATACCTCAGGCGTCGGAGTCTGTCAAAGTACTTATTTTCCGAATAAAAACCCCTCCATTGGGCAAGGTTTATTCGGTGAGGTTCAGGCAACGCTCTAGATGGAACTGGCGTTACGGAATGAGAACAGTTGCCTGCCAGCTATCCTCATGCAATCTGAAAATTTGACGGTCATGGATGCGGTCATCACTGTTCAGATCTAGCATCTCTATTCGTGTCGCAATTAGCTCTACTCCGCCAACCCCTTCGGGCGCGGGCATGTCGTCGATTTTATGGGTTTGTCGAAGACGGGCAATCTCTGTCACTAGCGCGTTCCGTGAGTCTATCTCGCTGCTCTGTGCACTCATTGAATGATAGACATGATCGAGTAACTTGCTGCCCAGCGGCCGACGCATCCAGTTCGTTTTGATCAGCGTCGGATCAATTTCCAGCATACTTCCTCCAACACGATATTGTCGCTGCATGCTTGGATACCACAGTAACAACTCATAAGAGGCGCCGGCTTGGAGCAGCTGCCATTTCGGACTGGTTTTATTCACGAACAGAGTGAATCGGTTGTCGCTGATATTCCGCAACACCAGCGTGCGCACTGATGCCTGGCCTTGTTTGTCAGCGAGCGCTAAAAAGCAAGTGTCAGCATTACTGTCGCCTAGCTTACGCGCTTCGTTACGATCGTTGATGATGTGGGTTATTGGGTTCACTGGCTCTCTGTGCTCGAATAATTAGTGTGGAGGGTATGACGTCAGCGCTTTTAAGTAATAAAGTGCTGACTAAAGCTGGCCCACTGATTATCTAGGCTGGCTGTTAGAATCTGCTCAAGGGTGTCGCCCCGCGCGATGTTAGTTTTTGCAACTAAGCTTGTTGTACGTAGCATCTGTTGGTAACGCAACAAATCTTCGGTGTTTCCTCGCTCACCATGACCGGGAATAATTTGAGTACTCGCATCGACGAGGCGCACAGCGTTTTCGATACCGCGCATTAAGCCGTCAACACTGCCACCGCCGTTGAAATCAACAAAGGAAAAACGACCGTTAAAAAAATGGTCCCCATGGTGGCGTACAGTCGAATCGTCAAAATAGACGTAGATATCTGTATCAGTGTAACCGGCGGGGATGTGGGTGAGTCGTACGGCCTCATCATTAACGTGGATGCTTTATTCACTGTGCAACGTCATAGCTGTCAGGGTCAAAATCGTAAATACCGAAAACGAAGGACTCTGGCGGAAAGTCTCGCAGTCGTACCAGACGGCTAAAGATATAGCCATGTGCACTGCCCATAACTGAGTCGTAAATCATCCTATCCTCATCACAGGCGGCAGCAGCGCGCAGCAGTCGTTCAAAATTAAAAATAAAGTTCTCTGAGTGGCGTGTCCTGATGAGCGTTCCAAAGAGCACCTTATATGCGTAACTCTCGTCATAAAGAAACTGCAGTTCGAGCATGGAACGTGAAAACACCTCTGGGTCGTTTTGACTCATCTTTGACCATAGCTCTGATATTTTTTCGCTGCTGACGGCCCCAGACCCGCTAGCCCCTTGGCTCGATATGAACAAAAAGCCCATGATAGCGCCGAGTTGCTGCTTGACACTTTCAGCAATGCGCAAGAACGATTCCCTACGAGCGTGCAATTCAGAGGCGCTGATTGCTTCAGCCTGAATCACGGCCTGAGTCGCTGACTTTTGAATCTCAACATACTGAAGTTTGATGGCTGCAGTATTTTGCGCCAGCTCTTTCTTCTGCAAAAAGTAACCAATTACCAACCACAGAAAGGCTAGTGGAGCAAAGGCGCCCTCGAGAAAATTACCCACGGTGGCGATAGGCGAGCTGGCAATATTGGACCACCCGATGGAGCCTGCGATATAGAGTGACAAGACAATTAACCATAATACCGTCACCGACAGACCAAACCAGATGCGCCAGTCCGGGGCATTCTCTGCAAACAGGCTGAATGGTTCTTCTTTTACGCCATTGATACCAGTCATGTTGTGTTCGGCTGTCTCGCTCATGAGCAGGGTCTCCTGTCGAATTGATCGGATCGCGAGGCTAAGCAGGGTCGTCATCGCGAGAATAGTCACTGCCAGGCTAGGTCAGGTTATTATGGAACTTAGTATGAATCTTCAAGGGCGTAAAGCGGAATGATTGATATGTCATATGCTTAGATCCCTTGAGTCCTTAACCCTATGATCTAGCGAGTTCGCCGGGCAGATCTCCGGTTAGAGATGCACGTTGTGAGACCTCAATCCAATTCAAATCAGGGTCATACAAAAAAGATACGCGCGCCGTCGTGCCGAGGGTTTTTGGCGGGCGGGCTTGTTGACCGCCCCGCGCAAGAAAGTCCGCGTGCTCAACATCGACTTGCCAGACCTGCACGGTGAGGTAGCGAAATCCCTGACCCTGAATGCCTGCATCAGGCTTTTGCGCTGTATCTTCGCGCAGCATCAACAGGGTGGTTCCCCATCGGAAACTGTTGTCACTGACCTGTTCGATTTGAAGGATATCTCGATAGAAGACAACAAAGCGCGCTAGGTTGCTAACCACTAGGCGCACACCAATGGCGGTCACCCCGGCATAGTTCATTGGTACCAATGTGACTCGATTGCCGTCTGGGTCTTGCCGGGTAACAGGTGCGGTGATATCCGCTCGCGCAATCAGTAACTCCTCATAACCCGAATGACGGGCTCTGGGTAACGGATTACGGCTGTGATTTAGCTTGAGGATAGACCCATTGAGACTATGGCGATGCTGTTGCTGGCCGCCGCCAAGCTTGACCATTTCCTCATAGGGAAGGCCAATGTCATTTTGCCAAAAGGCGAATTGAGCCTCTTTTTGTTCACTGTATAGGCCTATATCTATGCAGGGCTTGGCTAGCTTCATCGATTCAAAGCTCCCAGTTTAGGTACGCGGTGCCGTAAGGCTGGCGACTTCGGTGTTGCTCGCCAATAGACGTATGTTGACCGTAGTATCGGTGACATCAACAATGGCCTCGATAAACTCGTGCCACTCGTAATCTGTTTGCACGGTGCTGGTGAGTCTTAATTTGCTCGTGTTTGACTGACTGCTAGCCTCATCTCTGGTGATACCATTGACCCGAAGTGTTGCCGCCAGACCACCGTGATTGGTGGCACAAAGCGATGCGTTTTCGGACGCGGTGGAGGTCAACTCTAGGGATAATTCTGCGCCTTGATAATGAGTTTGCAATACTTCTTTCATTGTCGCGCCTGTTAACGTTGGTTCTGCTCTGCGGATGCACACTGGCGGCTAATGATAACGCATTGTGTCAGTTTGTTGTGAGTTAGGTGCTGGAATCAGATCAATCTGCAGGCACAAGCCTATAATCTATTTTTTCTTTCCAGTATGATTGCGCGCAAGTTTCAGGAGCTGGACATGAGCCAAAAAGACGATATGAAAGCCATTGCAGAAGATGTGCAAACTGGGTTAAAAAAACTCGGCGGTAACCGCGTAGTTGCGCTTTCTGTGCACAAAACAAAAGAGTTGATTGCTGATTTAGAGACAAAAATGGTCAAGCTAGCTCAGCAGATCGATAGCCTTAGCTAGGCTATCGGCGTGTTAGCGACAGCTGTTATAGCCAATAATTGTGTCAGCACAGCGACCATGGTGTTGAGACCGGCGTTAATCGATGGAGGTGAGCGAAGGTGATAACACTAGCGCCGGTAGCGGGGGCATTGGGCGCCGAGGTTTCGGGGCTGGATCTGTGTAGTCCTATCAGTCAGGCCCAATATGAGACCCTAAATGACGCGTTGCTTGAGCACCAGGTGCTGTTCTTTCGGGATCAGGCGATAACTCCCGCACAGCATGCTGCATTGGCGGCACTTTTTGGTAAACCGCAACTGCATGAGGCGTATCCGCATATTGAGGGATATCCGCAACTCACTATTCTCGAAAATGACAAGGACCGGCCGTCGAAGATTGAAAAGTGGCATACCGACATGACGTTCCGCGCCAATCCGCCGCTGGGATCGATTTTGCACGGTGTTATTATCCCCGACCGAGGTGGCGATACGTTGTTTGCCAGCATGTCGGCGGCCTATGAGGGACTGTCTGACAAGCTTCAGCAATTTCTTGATGGTCTGTCAGCTGTTCATGATTTTCAGGTGGGGTTTAAAGAGAGTCTTGAGGCGCCCGGCGGCCGAGAGCGGCTGGCGTCGATGGTGCGCGATAATCCGCCTGTTGTTCACCCGGTTGTCCGCACACATCCGCTGTCGGGTCGAAAGGGGTTGTTCGTTAATTCGCTGTTTACGTCTTCAATTGAGGGGATGAAGGCGCGAGAAAGTAGGGCTTTGCTTGAGTTTTTATGCACGCACATGGAAAGCCCCGAGTACAGCTGCCGCATGCACTGGCGGCCTGATTCAATCGCTTTCTGGGATAATCGTATTACTCAGCATCGCCCTATCAATGACTATTGGCCGCAACATCGGCGAATGCAGCGCATTACTATTGATAGTGATCGCCCGGTAGTTTAGAAAAGTTCTCTGCGGCGTCTAGCTTTGGTCAGTCAATGTTTTGCAGTGTGCTAATGATGGGCCTCAGCTTCTGGCGCTCGATGTTGCGCTGCTCAGCATGGCCCTTCGGGCTTTCCTCACTACCGCACAAAGCCGCCCAACGATTTTACGCTGATTTAGGTTTGTTCAACTGTGTGATGAGTTGTTGCAGGCTGTCGATAAACGCTAAGGGTTGGTCGAGAAATACATGATGATGCGCGTCAAGGATAGTGTTTATCAGCTTGGCTGGCAGCAGTTCAGTTAACAGTTGGCGCGTATCGGCAGGAAAGAATTTGCTTAAGTCTCCGTAGATCGCGCCGACTGGGCAGGCCATAGCGCTGAGCATGCTGGCGCCGTCTGGCAATGCTGGTGTTGGTGGCACGGGCATGTGAGCAAAAAGCGCTTGGTCGAGTTTGAAGACAAATCCTTCTGAAGTGTCGCGCAATGAATGGCGAGCGATATGTTCAAGCAGAAAATGATTGGTGCAGGGCTGGGGCGGGCGTAGGCGAAAACGGCGCATGCCTTGTTCAATGTCAGTGTAATAATGTGCCCGGCCGCGCGGCTCAGCAGGTGGTTGGTGTTGGACGGTGTGGCGCGATACGGCAGAGTCTACTAGCACGATTGCACCTAGGTCGGCGCCGTACTCAAAGCCGGCAATGCGTGTCATGGCGCCGCCGAAGCTATGGCCGACGACAATAGTTTGATCGCCTAACGCGCGCGCGACTTGCTGGATTTCTTTGGCGAAGGTGCGCGCATAATAAGCCGGGCGATGCTCACTATCGCCTGCGCCGCTGAGATCCAGTGCGGCGACTCGATATTGCTGGGTAAAAGCGGGCGCAATGAAGTCCCACCAGTGACTGTGCGCGCCATAGCCATGCACGAACAACAAGCCGGGTAGGGGGCTGTTGTCGTTCCAACTGCGATAGGCTATGCGGGCGCCGTCTACCGGCAGGAAATGCTCGGATGTGGGGTGAGAAATGGCCTGGTGAAACCAGTCTGGGGAAGTCATGGAGTCTATTATAGCCGAGATCGAGCGCGGGTCGAACGGGAATCGAGTCCAAACTTAATCCATGGTCAACTGAAGGGTTAGGCTCAAGACACCGGTGGGATTATACTGCCGATGCGCTCGATAATAATAATAATGTGGGTGATAAAACGATATGCCGGGCAAAAACCCTTGGAATAATAGGACAGCGCTAGTTGCCGTCGCTTTTGCTTTTTTTGCAGGGCTATTGGGCGCGTTGGCCTTGCGTGATGATGCGCGCCCTGCGCAGCACGTTGGAGAAAGCGTGTCTCGAGACGCGGTGAACTGGCGCGTGCCGGTAGCCTTTGGTACTAACTTGCCAGCTCTGGGTGACAATATCTTGTTGGTGGCGAAAAGTTTGCAACAGGCATCTGCGGGTCGAGTTAATTTGCAGGTGTTTGAGCCCGGCATGCTGATTCCTGTTTTTAGTATTACCGAGGGCGTGCGAGACAACAAGATCCCTGCTGGCTATACCTGGCTAGGCTATGATGCTGGCAAAATACCGGCGACACCGTTGGTGTCAGCGGTGCCTTTTGGTATGGAGCCTTGGGAGTTTACTGCTTGGTATTATGAGGACGAAGGCAAGGCGCTAACCCAAGCCTTATATGCGCCTCATCAGGTACACCCCATTCTCTGTGGCATTATCGGCCCGGAAACCGCGGGCTGGTTTCGCCACCCGATCGACACGTTGGAAGACTTTCAGGGCTTGAAAATTCGCTTCGCAGGGCTTGGCGGGGCGGTGTTGCAGAAGCTTGGGGCGTCGGTCACGATGTTGCCGGGTGGCGAGATTTTTCAGGCCCTTGAGAAGGGGGCTATTGACGCGACGGAGTTCTCACTGCCAGTTGTTGATCAAATGCTTGGGTTTGATCGTGTTGCCAAGTTCAATTACTTCCCTGGCTGGCACCAGACTTTTACTGCGGCTCATTTGGTGGTTAACCAATCCGTCTGGTCCGCTTTGGATCCCGCTGATCAAGCGCTGATCGAGATGGCGTGCACGGCGGGCGTGATTCGTAACCTGTCGCGCGCGGAGGCGTTGCAAGGCAATGTGATGGCTGGCTTCCCTGCCAAAGGTGTCACTGCCAAGAAATTCCCCCGAGAAATTCTTCGACAGCTTCGCAACGTAACAGAGCAGGTACTGTCTGAAGAAGCCCGCAAAGATGCTGATTTTGCGCGCATATGGGCATCGCAAAAGAAATTTTCAAAAACCTATCAGTTGTGGAAAGACCACGCCTATTTGCCGAGGGACTTTTAGTCGATGTTGGTACTACCGCACACGGCGTTTTCTTGGCGCGTCGATGAATTCATTCGGCGTCTGGGTGAGTACTTATCACTGATCTGGTTGCTGCTATTGGCCGTGATTGTTATTAACGTGGTGATGCGCTATTTATTCGCCCAAGGGCGGGTCGAATTTGAAGAGATTCAGTGGCACCTATACGCCATTGGTTTCTTGTTTGGTCTGTCCTATGCCTACGTGTCTGATTCACACATTCGCGTTGATGTCGTGCGCGAGCGACTGGCGCCTCAGACTCAGGCCTGGATTGAGCTTTACGGCATTGTTGCATTGCTACTGCCTTTTATTATGCTCGTGTTGGTCGCTTCAATACCACTGGTCTTTTATTCCTATCAACAGTCTGAGGTTTCTCAGGCGCCTGCTGGGCTGGGCTATCGGTGGTTGATCAAAGCTGTATTGCCACTCGCATTTATGTTCCTGGGCATGGCAGTTTTAGCACGCCTGAGCCGCGTGTGTTGTTTCTTGTTTGATCGACCGCGGGTCTTCGCTGTCAATGATCGTCGAGATGCAGCGACGGGTGAGCAGGCTTGATGTCGACCGGAGATTGGCTATCAACGTTGATGTTCGTGGCATTTATCGGGCTGATCTTCACCGGCTTCCCCGTTGCATGGGTATTGGGTGGGCTGGCAGTGTTGTTTACCGGTATTGCGATTATAGCTCAGGTAGATTTTGCCTTGCCAATATTTGTGAGTTGGGACTATAGCGCGCTGGTGGCTGATCGAATCTGGGATGTGATGAACAACTGGGTGCTGGTCGCCTTACCTATGTTTGTGTTCATGGGGCTGATGCTAGACAGATCGGGTGTTGCCCAGCGCCTGATGGTTAATGTGGCTCGCTTGTTCGGTGGCGTGCGCGGCGGCATGGCGGTTACAGTGGCTTTGATAGGTATATTGCTGGCGGCCTCGACGGGCATTATTGGTGCTTCGGTTGTTTTGCTGGCGCTGTTGGGGTTGCCGCAGATGCTTGAACTTAAATACCAGCCAGAACTCGCTGCTGGCACTGTTTGTGCCGTGGGCACGCTAGGGATTTTGATTCCACCCAGTATTATGTTGGTGCTTATGGCTGACCGACTGGCTATGCCGGTGGGAGATTTGTTCCTCGGAGCGTTGATTCCCGGCTTAATGCTGGGTGCTCTGTTTGTGTTTTATATCCTAATTTACGCCTATATCAAGGTTGACGTTGCACCTGTTCCCGAGAGTCGCGCCATCGTTGATCTGTCTCTCGTGCTAGATGTCTTTGTGTCTATTCTGCCACCAGCAGGGTTGATTTTGGCCGTTTTAGGATCAATTTTTTTCGGTATAGCAACACCCACCGAAGCGGCAGGGGTTGGGGCTTTTGGTGCGATATTGCTCGCAGCCCTGAATCGCCAGTTAAATGTGTCGGTGTTTCGTCAGGTGTTGTCTGAGACGACCCGAACTACCGCGTACATCTTTGCCATATTCTTAGGTGCCACCGCATACTCCTTGGTGTTGCGTGGCCTAGGGGGTGATGAACTGATATCCAGGCTTTTACAAGGGTTGCCGTTTGGGCCATCGGGGATCGTCATCGCGATCCTGTTCTTTACCTTCATACTCGGATTTTTTCTCGACTGGATCGAGATTACTTTAATTGTCTTACCACTGGTCAGCCCTGTGGTCACGCAGTTAGGCTTTGACCTTGTGTGGTTCACCGTGCTGTTTGCTGTCTGCTTGCAAACTTCGTTTCTTACTCCGCCGGTAGGCTTTGCTATTTTCTATCTCAAGGGTGTTGCTCCAGCGGCGATTAATGTCGCAACAATTTACCGCGGAGTGCTGCCTTTTGTTGCCTTGCAATTGGTTGGTTTAGCGTTAATTTTCTATTGGCCAGCGCTAGTAGTTTGGCTGCCAGCTCAGGCCTACTCCCCCTCGCCTTGATCGGCTGTTGCTGCTGCTCGCCCATGTTTGACTGTAGTCTCGCATCGCGAGCCATCGCATTAATATGGTGCATTTAGAGTTGGTCTTGCTCTTTATTGATGCGGTAACTTATGGGTTTTCGCTGTTCTCAGCCCTACTTCGGGGCACGTAAGATCCCTTGAGATTGCGCCTATTCCTGCATCTCTTTAATTAGTAGCTTCAAATCAACCAGTTAGCGTTGGCGGTAAGGTTCTGGCATCAACCTTGCATTTACTTGGATATCAAATAGTACGTTATCCGAGATGCCATGCACCGTGGTATCCGCAATAAACCGAAAAACCTGGAGGGGCCTACAGTGGATCAAACCTTAGAACTTCAATATGCGTTAGATACGTTTTATTTTCTCGTATGCGGCGCGCTCGTTATGTGGATGGCAGCTGGTTTTGCCATGCTCGAGGCGGGCCTAGTCCGCTCTAAAAACACCGCTGAGATCCTGACTAAAAACGTCGCGCTGTTTGCCATCTCTTGTATCATGTATCTCGTTTGCGGTTACGCGATTATGTACGACGGCAGCTTCATGCTTGCGGGAATTGAGCTAGACGGTGCCGCGAGTGCTGATGTGTTGACGGCAACTGTACTTGCCGAGTCAAAAGAAGCTGGCTTTGATGGGGGCGCGGTATACGCAAACGCCTCTGATTTCTTTTTCCAGGTTGTGTTCGTGGCAACTGCCATGTCTATTGTGTCCGGTGCCGTAGCTGAACGTATGAAGCTGTGGGCCTTCCTCGCATTTGCCGTCGTGATGACCGGCTTTATTTACCCAATGGAAGGTTCTTGGACGTGGGGTGGGTTACCTGTATTCGGCCTTTATACACTCGGTGACCTTGGTTTCTCTGACTTTGCTGGTTCAGGTATCGTGCATTTAGCCGGCGCAGCAGCGGCCCTAGCAGGTGTTTTGGTATTGGGTGCGCGTAAAGGCAAGTATGGTAAAGACGGACAGATCAATGCGATTCCAGGTGCCAACTTACCTTTGGCGACGCTGGGTACCTTCATCCTTTGGATGGGCTGGTTTGGCTTCAATGGCGGATCTGTGTTGAAGCTTGGCGATATCGCCAGCGCCAACTCTGTCGCTATGGTTTTCTTGAACACTAATACTGCGGCTGCAGGCGGTGGGATCGCGGCACTGATCACGGCACGCATTATGTTTGGTAAAGCAGATCTAACCATGCTGTTGAACGGCGCACTGGCCGGTTTGGTTGCGATCACCGCTGAGCCTTCGACGCCTACTGCACTGGAGGCGACATTGTTTGGTGCGCTTGGTGGTGTGTTGGTGGTTTTCTCTATCGTGGGTCTTGATAAACTTAAGATTGATGATCCCGTAGGTGCGATTTCTGTTCACGGAACGTGTGGTTTACTCGGTTTGTTGTTGGTGCCAATTACGGGTGGCGCAACGCTGATAGGCCAACTCATTGGTGCAGGTACTATTTTCTTCTGGGTCTTTGGCACGAGCTTGATCGTGTGGATTGCACTGAAGATGACCGTTGGTATCCGCGTCAGTGAAGAAGAAGAGTATCAAGGTGTTGATATCGGCGAGTGCGGTGTTGAGGCTTATCCGGAGTTCGTCTCTAACAGCTAATCTACACAAGCTGCTTAGTGCTATCGAGGCGCTCTGATTAGATAATCAGAGCGCCTTTTTTATGGACGTGGTATTTGGACGAGCTAACAGTCAGTTGTTGTAGCTTAGCATTAAGCCTTTGATAGAAAATGGCTTGTTCAGAAACCGGGCGCCAGCCCCGGCTGGTCATTCATGTAGCAGTCCCAGCGGCATGTCGGTTTTTGCCGCGCCGGCCCAGGGTTGTAGAGGCGCATTGGGTAGGTCTTCAACGATATGTTCTTGCTTGAAAACGCTAAAACCTCGTGCCAGATAATTGCTCAAGGCATTGGGGTGATCGAGGGAGCACGTATGCAGCCAGACCCGCTGCCCGCCGAGTTGCCAGGCGCGGCTAATAGCGTCTTCTAGCAAGGCTTTACCGAAGCCTCTACCAATAAATTCAGGTACGAGGCCAAAGTAGCCAATTTCGACGCTGCCGTGAGCCTGTTGCTCAAGCTCGAAGTAACCAGCGGGTACGCCCTCATAATACGCTACCCAAGTTTGTAGCTCAGGACGACTGACCGCTTCAAGCCATTGCGAGTAACGCCATGGTAGGCGCATGTACCACTGCCAAGGAGAGCCGACGCTAATATATAAGTACCGATTGAACGTCGGGTTCGGCTGCGTGATTTGTTCAAGACGATAGGGGCGATCCGCGCCGGCGACAGGCACGCGTCCTGGGTCTTTGAGTTCTATATGCCAGATGTCGATGTGTGTTTTCATGCGCAAATTCCGCGGGCTACATGGTCACAATCTTACGTGTTGGTTGCCCAGCCGCCGGAGAACGGGACTATTTGGCCAACAATAAAATCACTGTTGTTAGATGCGAGAAACAAGGCCAGTTCGGCTGACTCTTCAGCGCGCGCGACGCGGCGTATAGGAACATTGCGTTTAAGATGATTTTGGAATTTTTCTGAGGCAACCAAGTCGTCAGGAAAGTACTCAGGATTGCTGACATAGTTCTGAGCGATAGCATTGATCTGCACATTAGCGGCAGCAAACTCTAAGCCGGCAGCGCGTACAAACGCATTCTGGGCTCCCCGAGCTGCGCAGTAAGCTGCTGAGCCAGGCATGCCTCGCAATGGCGCGGCGCTCGTCATGCAGACGATCTTGCCATAGCCCCTGTTTGCCATCAGCGGCGCAAAGTGTCGAATCAGCCGCATTAACGGATGCACCATCGTGTCGAACATACTCATCCAGTCAGTATCTAGAATAGCTGCTGTCGGGCCGTTACAGGGTGCATGTGCTAAATTGGCGATAAGGATGTCAATATCTGCGAGACCGGTGACATATTCATCAAACGCCTCACCAAAAGGTACAACGCCAGGTCGCGCATCGACCTGAGCTGCTTCTTGAGTGAATAGGTCGTTGATAGCTGGCCCCATAAAGTCAGTGCTCTGGGTTACCAAAACGGATTTGTCTTTGAGTCTCTCGGGCATGGTTGCTATCTCCTTCTTTATGGGCGATTTTTTGACAAGATATGGCTAACTAGTTGAGAGTGACAGCGTGAGACTGGAGCAAATCTAGCGATACGATGTCGAGTGCCTTGATATGTGTGTTGTTCAGGAACACCCGAGGCGCCCTATCTTTTTCCAGAGCTTGCAGCCAACGACCGGCGCACAGACACCAGCGATCACCGGCCTTGAGCCCGGTAAAACCTGCCTCTGGGTGGGGCGTAGACAGGTCGTTACCCGCAAATCGGGAGTATTCCAAGAACGCTTCGGTAACTTCCACGCAAACTGTGTGAGAGCCCATATCCTCGGTGCAGGTATTGCAGCATCCATCTCGAAAAAATCCGGTGACGGGATCATTGCCGCAAGGTTCCAGTGTCTCACCGAAGACGTTAGTGCTCGGTTCCATTTCGTAATTTGCCATGTTGGCTCCGGTTCATATTAAACAATTTTAGATTGGACGTTTTGATGCTTCTTTTGCACCTAGTTTACACAGAGCTAGGAAGAAAAAGAGGGTGTCAGAGGTATGTCAGTCATTTGCGACCACCTACAGCGCTATGGTTTTGGTTGCACATCGTGCAGATTATTCAGATCAACATATTGCTTGTCACCATCCACTCGGTACATGCGTCGCTGTATACGGGGATAGTCACAAATATCAATATTATTGCGCTCGCCACTCATCAGGTAGACGAGATCCTCGGTAAAAGGGTTGCGTAAACTGTGAGCTGGCGAGCTTGTGCTGAAACCCATGAAATCACCAGCGCCGACCTGATGCTCAGCGTCGCCGATCTCAGCTACGCCGCGCCCGGAAAGAATATATAGAAACTCTTCATCGCACTGATGGCTGTGGAACTGCGTTGACTCGTAACCGCTCTCAAGCCTGACGAGGTGCACGCCGAGGTGGGTCATCCCTACTAAATCACCAAGCGAGCGAGTATTGCGTACGGCGTTGTCATTAAATTGGTGTACGTGGCGGGTCTCATCAAGCGCCTTGATGGTCTCGGCGCTGACGAGCGGGTGTTTTAACTCAGCGCTCACGCCTGGTGCTCTTTTTCGGTCTCGTCGGCGCCATTTCTGGCTTTTCCCGCGCTTTGCGAACCGGCGAGGGTGGCGCTGTTAAAAGCGCGACAGGCGGTTGTTCGCAATGAAACGCTTGGCCTAACAATTCCTCGATGGCCGGCAGCATGAATGATTCGTCTTCGCAGGCGAGGCTGACCGAAGTACCCATAGCGCCCGCCCGGCCAGTTCTGCCGATGCGATGTACGTAGTCTTCGGGGTCTTCAGGCAGATTATAGTTAATCACGTGCGAGACGCCATCAACGTGGATACCGCGACCTGCCACATCCGTGGCAACTAGCACCTTGATCTGACCAGACTTAAATTGTTCCAGGGTACGAATACGCTTGGTCTGTACCACTTCGCCGCTCAGCAGACCAGTGTCTATACCGTGACGGTACAGGCGACTTTCAAGGGAGCGAGTCTCGTCACGCCGATTGGCGAAGATAATCACGCGCTTAACATCTTCCTGCTGAAGCAGGTTATACAATACGGTGAACTTTTGGTCGGCACCGGCAAGGTAGACCAGTTGCTCCACCGAGTCGACAGCGACCTGGTCTGGCTCAATTTCAATGCGCTCCGGATCCAGAGTCCAGCTGGCTGCCAGGCGCTTGATATCGTCACTGAATGTCGCACTAAAGAGCTGGGTCTGACGCTTTTGTTTCGAGGGAGTCTTGTTAATAATTGACTTCACATCGGGAATGAAGCCCATGCTGAGCATTCTGTCAGCTTCGTCAATGATCAAGGTTTCTACCTTGGACAGGTTAATAACACCCGTGCGACAGAAGTCTAGCAATCGACCTGGGGTGGCGATAATGATGTCGATTGGGCCCTTGAGCTGGTTTTTTTGCTTTTCGTAGTCCATGCCGCCGACGACGGAAAGTACTTCCAGGTCAGTGAACAGAGCAAGACCCACTGCATCTTCAGCAATTTGCATCACCAGTTCTCGGGTAGGCGCAATGATTAGCGCAAAGGGTGTGCCCGCTGGCCGCTCTTCATACTCTGGGTGTTCCAAGTGATAAGTGATCACGGAAATTAAGAAAGCAGCAGTCTTGCCCGTGCCTGTCTGGGCTTGTGCGATGATGTCGCGGCCGTCAAGGGAGTAAGGCAGCACTGCTTTTTGGATCGGCGTGGAGGTAGTGAAGCCGAGCTTGTCGATGGCCTGATAAAGCTCTTGAGGCAAATCCAGTTCAAGAAAGTCATTGACTGGCGCTGCGCTACTTGCCTCGATGGCATTCTCTGGACTTTGCTCTGTATCCGCGGGTAATGATGTCATTTAGGTGTCAATCACTCAAAATTTGGTTAACAGTGGCTAGCTGCAAGCACACCACGAAAACTTCCAGGGCGCGTTGTAGCGCGTCGAGGGAGGGGAAAGTTGGGGCAATTCTAATATTACTGTCGACCGGATCCTGTCCGCCAGGAAACGTCGCGCCGGCAGGCGTTAGCTTAACACCAATCGCGGCAGCCTGCCGAATGACCTCTGTAGCTAGGTTCGGCAGTGTATCAAGCGAGATAAAGTAACCGCCTCTGGGGCGCGTCCAAGTTGCGATTCCCTTACCGCCAAGGTGTTCATCGAGAACCTTCTCGGTCATTTCGAACTTCGGTTGGATAATCTCTCGGTGTTTGTGCATATGCGCTTCGATGGTTTCTGCATCTTTGAGAAAACGCACATGTCGAAGTTGATTGACCTTGTCAAAACCGATAACAGACACAGACATGTGTTTTTCAAAGCGCTTGAGGTTCGTCAGCGAAGTAGCAAGAAAGGCGATGCCCGCGCCCGCAAAAGTTACCTTGGAGGTCGACCCTAGAATAACGACGCTGTTCTGGTTGCCCTGAGCGCGAGCTTCTTGCATCAGATTTTTCAGGCTGTCATGGGTGTCTGTCAGATGATGCACTGCGTAGGCGTTGTCCCAGAATATAGTGAAGTGCTCGCCGGCCTTTTCACTGAGACGGGCAAACTGCTCAACCACCGCATCGCTATAAGTGTGGCCTGTTGGGTTGGAATACTTGGGTACACACCAGATGCCTTTGATGAGAGGGTCCTGCTCAACCATCGCTTCTATCTGGGCCATGTCTGGTCCGTCAGCGAGAAGCGGTACTGTTAACATTTCAATATCAAAATGGTCACAGATAGTGAAATGACGATCGTAACCAGGCACTGGACAGATGAATTTGATCCGGTCTGTGTCGTCTGCAAGCTCGGCAAGCCAAGTCGGTAGCATATGATCAATATAAGCATACATCAGCGTTAGGCTGCTATTACCACCCACCATGACCTCGTCGGCGTCGACTTCAAGAAAACTAGCGGCGAGTTGACGGGCTTCTGGGATGCCCAACAGGCCACCGTAATTGCGTACGTCAGTGCCGTCCTGCAGCAGATAAAAGCCCTGCAGTATGCCGTCAAGTTCGTTAGATAAATCCAGCTGTTCGGCGGCAGGCTTGCCACGGGTCAGGTCTAGGTTCAGCTTCGCTTGTCGAAAGGTCTCATACTGCGCTTCAAGGCTTTCCTGCAAGCTGATGAGTGTTGGTCGGGGTAGTTGTGAGAATTTCATGTCTTACTCCAAATGCGCTGGGCTATATAGATACGTCGAGGCCGCTGAGTTCTGCCATACCCAGCATCAAGTTTAGGTTTTGAACGGCAGCGCCGGCAGCGCCTTTGCCTAGGTTGTCTAGGCGTGAGGTCAGAAGAATTTGCTGGTCGTTACCAAATACGAAGACATCGCAGCGATTACTGCCATTGTTTGCCTGTGGTTCCAGAAAACCTTCCTCAAGCGCTGTCGCGTCATTGACGGCATGCACCGTAACACAGGGTTCGTTTTGATAGGTATCGGTAAGTAGGGTCTGAACGCGTGGTAGATCAACTGTCTGGGTAAACCAGCTGGCTGGTAGCGGAACGTTAACCAGCATGCCCTGAGCGAAGTGACCCACCGACGGCATAAAGAAGGGGGGCATGGTTAGGCCGCTGTAGTGTTGCATCTCAGCAAGGTGTTTATGCGCTAGCGTCAAGGCATAGGGGCGTGAATTCCACAGGTTGTCAGGATGTGATGTGCTGCGTGCCTCGTATTGTTCAATCATTTGTCTACCGCCACCTGTGTAGCCTGACACGCCATGACACAACAGAGGGATATCGGCTCGCAATAGGCCGTTGCGTATTAAGGGTGCGACGGCCAGTGTAAAGCCGGTCGCCCAGCAGCCAGGATTAGACACTCTCGCGGCTTGGCTTATCTGCATGCGACTCTCAGGCGTGAGTTCCGCCAGACCATAGGTCCAGTCGTCGGCGACTCGGTGGGCTGTGCTGGCGTCGAGTATTCGAGTATTCGGGTTGTTTACCATAGCCACGGTTTGCAGCGCGGCGTCATCGGGCAGGCATAAAATGACCACATCCGCGCTGTTGATGATCTGTTGCTTGATTGCTGGATTCTTACGATCAGCTGTGGCGATTTCCAACAACTCAATATCGGTACGAGTGCTAAGTCGTTGGTGGATCTGCAGGCCGGTGGTGCCAAACTGACCGTCAATAAAAACTTTTTTCATAAGTAATTCTTCATAGGAGCTTTTTCATAGTAGATTCTTTGTAGGGGTTTCTTCATAACCTCCCCCTTACACGCCAGTCCTGCAGCCGAGTTTTAGATCAGCGCGGACATCTTGCCATGATTGTCGCTGGCAAATAATGCCTGATTGCGCGGGATGTGCAAATAGTTCTGATCTTTACGCCTCATCCAGCTTGCTATTGAGGCGCTGGTGCAGAGCTCGAACTGAGTCAATATCGTCGACCGTCATGTTTGGCAGAACGCTACCATCACAGATGTCATTCAGGCAGCGTGATGGATAGTAGGTGTCGCGCATGTAGTGGATGAATTTCAATGTTTGGAAGCCGTCGAACCAGTCAGACAAGAAACGCTGCAACACACGCGGTTCAGCACTCCTAGCACGCTGCTGGACAATCATCTGGCTCAGTCCGCTATCGGTCAGCCAGCGCAGGATCAAGGGGCTGTTGACAAAACAGTCGGCCATGGGGCTATTGAAGAGCTGGCCAGTCTGTTGAGCCTCGTCAAGCTGTTGTATAAAGGTGCGCAGTTCGTCAAATATACGTGGATCGTAATATAGGTATTGCGCGATAGGTGCGGTGAGGCCGGCGATGGTCTGCAGGGCAACTCCGGTGCCAAAGGGTGCTCGATCAGAGAGTCTAGCGTCGATGAGGATCACCGACCCTGCTTGCGCCGATGGAACGTCAAAGTAACCTACTGTGCTGACGCGACCACTTTTAGCCAGCTTGTTGAGCAAATAAAAGTCTTCTCCGGCGTTGCGTCGAGGAAATCCTCGGACTCTGGCGTAGTGTCTGGCGCTAATACTTAGTGTGCTGCCTATGCTGTGATGGCTGTTGCGACTGCCTGCCCAGCGTAAGCCAAGCACATAGTAATGCATGGCGATGTCATACAGGCGAGACGCCAGTTCTAGTTTTGGACTAAAACGGTGTTGAAAGCTGTGTATCACTGCCGCATCTTTTATATCTAACCTTGGGAGGTCGAAGTAGTCAGGTGGCAGGTAGACATCGGCATCCGTGCTATGAATCCAGTCAGTTTCGATAGTGCCTTTACTAATCAATGCAAGCGCTAGATCAGCGCCGATCTTTCGCGCCAAGCCGACGCCGCGGTCTCTTGGAATGAGTTGGTCGGGCCGGCAGCGGTCGACGACTAGCAGGTCAGGTTGTGCCACCCTAGGTACAAAAGACAGGTTGCCTGACGTGGCGCTGGCATCAAATAGCAAGTTTGTTAAAAGATCAGTACTGACCCGATCTAAAGGATCCCAGCTGTTGACCACTAGTATGATCAGTAATCCGGGATCTTTGTGAATCCAGACACTGTTGACATCTTCAAGCCTCTCACGATGAGCTGGCACCACCAAGCAGTACTGGTAGTGGGGAAGTGACAGGTCATTAAGATGCGCGACCTCGGTTTCCACGTGATTGGCGAGGTAGTGTGTTAACGCCTTATCGACTTTCATAACGCGTTACTGCATTCCTCTCGACAGGTTTGAAATGGGTGATGATTAGTGTAGACGTGGTGCAATAGCAACAGCGGCTAGCGATGCAGCCTCTATATCAAGCCATTCAGCAAGGCGGTCATCAACGCTTGTTGTTGGGAAGTAGTCATATGCCAGCCGAATAAAAAGCTGGTGATGGTTGGCTTCTGAGCGCGCTAAGGTCTTGTAGAATGTTTTGACGTTGTCGGCCAGAGAATCGGCGGTGGCGATTAACGCAAAGCGCTCCGCGCCTCGCGCCTCAATCACCGCGGCAGATAATAGTCGGTCGAGAAAATAGTACTCGGTGCCCTTACGAACGTGCTTCAGTATTAGGTTCACATAAGGGTCTTTGGCATCAGCTGTCTGAATGACTCCGCGACTTGTCATTAGCCGCAGCACCTGTCGGAAGTGGTTTAATTCTTCGAGTGCCAAATCAACCATGGCTTCTACCAGAGCAGGCTTGTCAGGGTAATGAACGACCATCGACATGGCCATAGTTGAGGCCTTGCGCTCGTTAGCAGCATGATCCTGCAGAAATAAATCGAAATCTTGGACTACGGCGGCGAGCCACTTTGGGCTCGATACGCTTCGCAGCGCCTGGTCTGCTGGCGGGTCTATTAAGCGATTGGTGGCGCTCATAGTACTTCCTGAAAGAAGTTGGCAATTTCCTCGATCTCTTCGCGACAGACCTGATGCCCCATGGGGTAGTCCTGCCAGCGAACATCATAGCCTAGTCGTTTGAGGTTTTCGCGTGAGGTGGCTGCTTGCATAATAGGAATCATCGGGTCTTGAGTACCGTGAATCATCAATATCGGTATGCCGAGGTTGGCATCGTTACGTTCTGATTCAGTTCTGCGAAAATCGTGCAGATAGGTCGACAAGGCAACAATACCCGCAAGCCTTTGGCCGAGACGTATAGCCGTATGCAGCGCGATGACGCCACCTTGGGAGAATCCCGCGAGGATGATTCTGTGACTAGGGATACCCCGCTCAACTTGCTCGTCGATCAGCGCTTTGATCTGTTCAGCAGACTCGTCGATATCTTGGTTGGCACCTGATTCGGCGTGTGGCACGAAGTCATACCAGGCGCGCATCTCCTCACCGTTGTTGATGGATACTGGACGTACTTGTGCATGCGGAAAAATAAAGCGAATCGGCAGTGATGATGGCAGGTTGAGTTCTGGCACAATAGGCTCAAAATCATGGCCGTCGGCGCCCAGGCCGTGCATCCAGATGACTGCTGCTGTAGCTTCTGTCTCGGGTTCCAGTTCAATACGTTCCAACAATTCGGTCATCAGTGCTCCTTTGCGACGGTAGAGGTTACCGTCGGTCAACGACAGGCGTTGTAAAAACAACGATGATAGCCAATTCAGTCGAAGAAGTGGCGTTTAATCCCAAAAGAACTGGCGCAGAACTACCAATTAAGGGCATGTTGGGTTAAACGGACTTCGTGACTTTTTAAATTAGTGGGTCGAATCATTCGGCATGAAAACGAGTGAACTCGAGTTCATAAGCATCCTCCATCGGCTGACATTGATAGATAGTCGTTTTGGGGTAATAACGCGTTGCCGTAGCAATGATGTCGGCGCGGATCTCCTTAGGCATCATAAAGCCCAGGTAGATGGCTTTGAGTTCCCTCGGTGCAAAGGCAATGTCTTGGTACCAGTCTTCAACATCCTCGCCGCAGTCAAGATCTTCCTCGTTCATTTGGCGAAAGCATCGCCACTCTTTCTCGTTCGCGTCAGCACGTGATTTGGTAAACAGTTTAGACACGTAATTATCAGGTGCTGGTGCTTTTTTGATGCCAACGAGGTCCTCAACCTGCTCCTTTAACGTCGTTAGTTTTGGTCGAGATTTGCTGTACTCGATAGCAATCGGATTGCTGAGAATACCGTCACAACTGAAGCGTAGCGCAGCACCACGATGATTTTGTGCATATAGACGCCAGCAATTTAAATCTTTATGGCTCTCGGCAAGGCAGGTAACCCTGGCTGTCTCAACCAAAGATCTCCAGGTGTTGAGCATTTGTAGCAACTTGCCGCGAACCGTCTCCGGTGTGGGTGCCAACAGCTCTGAAAGCGCTTCAAAAGCTTCAGTTTCATCCTGAAATCGTTCCTCGGCACGCCACCGGCGTATGGCCTTGAAGAGCGGGTGATCAAGGTTTCCCTCGGGCATGTCGCGTGCGAAAATCATACCGGTAGCTGCCTTCAGCATAGTTTGGCTGACAAGCTGATGATCAAATCCGAGGTGTGGGTCTAGCCTGACGCTCCAGGGTTCATCAAACAATTCGGGTGATGACCAGCGTAGCGTGCCTGAGCCGAGTACTTTTTGCGCGGTGTCAGGCCTCACGTACTTGATGAGTGTTTCCGGATCTGCCACTGATTTTATGCTCCCTAGGTCGATTTATCTCTTTGCTTGATAACTACCAGAACTGGAGCAAGAATTGCTCTCAGAATTGACTGGCCAGCGTTCATGGACGCGGGTGTTTAAAGTCTAGCAACAATCCAGCGTTTTGCGCGCGGGGATGCTGGTTCTTGTTTAGCGTGTTTCTCAACGCCTTGTTCTACTTCTAACCCAACGCCTTGCCCGACGCCTTGCTCAGTGATGTTGATTGTGACTAAATGTCGTCAAATTCATATATAGGAGTACGTTAACGTGGGACCACTCGCAGGATTTAAAATTATCGAACTGGCAGGTATTGGACCTGGTCCGTTTTGCGGCATGATGTTGTCAGACATGGGTGCAGAGGTCATCAGGGTTGACCGGCCAGGGAAAAATGCGCGGCGTAACATTGACGTTCTGACTCGGGGTCGTAAATCCATCGCTGCAGATCTAAAAACCCCAGCAGGGCGGGACGTGGTGCTTAAATTGTGCGAGTCGGCCGACGCTTTGTTCGAGGGTTTTCGGCCCGGTGTTACCGAGCGGTTGGGCTTGGGTCCCTTAGATTGTCAGGCAGTCAATCCGAAGCTGGTGTATGGCCGAATGACAGGTTGGGGGCAAGACGGACCCATGGCAAGTGCCGCAGGACATGATATCAACTATATAGCGCTATCTGGTGCGTTGCATGCTATCGGCAACAAAGGGGGCAAGCCCGTGCCGCCGCTGAATCTCGTCGGTGATTTTGGCGGTGGGGGCATGTTTCTGGCCTTTGGTATGGTCTGCGCTATGCTTGAGGCACAAAAGTCGGGTACCGGACAGATCGTCGATACCTCGATGGTTGAGGGTGCCAGCACCCTAATGGCGATGTTCTTCTCAATGCGCGCGGCGGGTGTCTGGAAAGACGACCGAGCATCCAACATGCTCGACGGTGGCGCTCACTTTTATGACACCTATGAAACTCAGGATGGCAGATATATCTCGTTGGGTTCTATTGAACCTCAGTTTTATGCCCTTTTGATTGAGAAGGCGGGTCTTAACGCCGATGAATTCACGCCACAAATGGATGTTTCTCGCTGGCCGCAATACAAAGACAAGCTAGCTGAGGTGTTCAAGCAAAAAACTCGCGATCAATGGACTGAAATTATGGAGGGTACTGATGTCTGTTTCGCGCCGGTTCTAAGCCTTGGCGAAGTGCAGGATCACCCACACAATAAGGCGCGCGAATCGTTTGTAGAACTGGATGGGGTTGTTCAGCCTTCGCCCGCGCCACGTTTTTCAAGGACTGTGCCCCGGCTGACCGGCAGCTCGCGGCTGGCGGGTGAAGACAGTCGTGAGGTCTTGGCCGCTGCAGGATACACCGCAGCTGAAATTGAATCTTTAATCGAAGCCGGTGCAATCAGTTTGCCGGCGTCCTAACGAATTTGTTGCTCCCCGAATCTAGCGCCATCACTTTAGTGGGAGTCGTCTACTGCTGCTGTATTAGTTATGGCCGACGTTAGTTTCGGAGGAATCGATTGATGTTAAAAAGCAGTTATAAGACAGGATAGACCGGTTAGATCAAGTTTATGTGCATAATTTCATCGAAAATGGGCAATTTATCTGCGTTTGTCCATTTTTTCTTTGTGGTTTTGCGCTAGACTTGCGCCTTGGCCGGCTTGTTTAAAGTAGCGTGGTAGGAAGCGGGTCAATTTGTGAGGCATGTAAAAGTTACTCTCTTAAACTAAAATTATAATAATAGGTGCTAACAAATGAGCGTAGAACTACTTGATACCACCCGTTTCCACGGGTTCAGAGTTAGACGTCAGATCGCTGGTAAGACCTACCAAGAATACTTCTCACTGAAAAAGGACGGTAAGCGAGTCCGGGGTGCAGGACGGGCAGGTGTCAAGCTGGTGGCTGAAGACCGCGATGAAGTTCTTCAGAGGCTGCAGGTAAAAGCCAAGGCTGAAGCGGCCAAGAATGCTTTGTTCGATAAGGATGGCAAAGTACGTGGCATTCTGTTTCGGATGAAAACAGAAAAGAGTGGCACGCGTACGCCGGTGTTTCAAATTGGTATTATGTCTGCCAAGGTCAACAAGATCGTTAACACGACCGTGTCGATCAATCTTCACGGTCTTGAAGGCGCCTGGCAGAAGGCGGTTGACTTCTATGTTGATCACAAGAAGATCTCCAAGCGTGCGAAGACATATCAGGAGTTGCTCAGGGCGCAGCCTACAAAAGCCCAATTGGATGCAATGAAGCGCAAGCGAAAAAAATTGGGTTAACACGTTGATGTGAGTCTTGCTCAGCGTTTCTGACAAATGCCGTTGGCGGTCGTAGTAATAGGTCTGATATCGAGCGCAGCCAACAGTATTGCAAAGTGAGGCGAGCAAACAAGAGTAACAAAGTGTATCTGGCGCGATCAAGGTGAAAGCCCTGAGTTAGTCGTGCAACAATGATAGGGACCCAGTGGGTCCCTTTTTTTTGGATGGTTTTTTTGCGTGGGTTTTTGTGCGTTGTCTTTGTCCTTTGCTGGCTGAAAGTGATAGTGTTTTCACTGCGCTGTTGCGATGTCAATAAATAGTTCTGAAGCAGTTGTAACAAGAATCATTAAGATAAGAGGTGCTCAGTAAGTGAATTATCAATTGGAGTATTCGAGATCCTTGGCCGATCCTGTTGAGTTCTGGCGTCAGCAGGCTGGTTTGATCGATTGGTATCGAGCGCCACAGCAAATTCTTAGCCAAGACAGTCAGGGTGCGGACCGCTGGTTCGCAGATGGCCAGCTCAACACGTCCTACTTGGCGCTTGATTATCATATCGATCAGGGTCGGGGTGAAAATATCGCACTGATCTACGATTCGCCCGTCACTGATACGGTTGAAAAATTTAGTTTTTTGGCGCTGCGAGACAAGGTGGCATGCTTTGCCGGTGCGCTGCTTGAGCAAGGCGTCAGGCAGGGTGACGTGATTATTATTTACATGCCTATGATCCCTGAGGCATTGATCGCAATGCTGGCTTGTGCACGCATTGGCGCCGTGCACTCGGTGGTGTTTGGCGGTTTCGCGGCGATGGAGCTGGCGAGTCGCATTGATGATGCTAAGCCCCGCCTTATAATAGCAGCATCGTGTGGTATCGAGTTCTCGACAATAATTCCCTACAAGCCACTGATTGATGCCGCGCGTTCCCTAGCGCTGCACACGGTTGATAGCTGTATTATTTTGCAACGCCCACAGGCAGTCGCGGAGTTGCAGGCGGGTGATCTTGATTGGCAATCGTTAATCGCGACAGCGCATCCTGCTGATTGTGTCTGGTTGGCTGCAACAGATCCCCTCTATATACTTTATACATCCGGCACGACGGGCAAGCCGAAAGGCGTTGTCCGTGACCAAGGCGGCCATGCAGTAGCGCTGCGCTACAGTATGCAAGCGGTCTATGACGTGGGGCCAGGCGACGTATTTTGGGCGGCGTCTGATGTCGGTTGGGTTGTGGGTCATTCCTACATTGTGTACGCGCCCTTGTTGACCGGTTGTACCACTGTTTTGTTTGAAGGCAAACCTGTACGGACTCCCGATGCCGGCACCTTCTGGCGGGTCATCGAGCAACATCGAGTCAATGTTTTCTTTACCGCACCGACAGCATTTCGTGCGATTCGCAAAGAAGACCCTGACTGTTTGCTGCTGGCTAAGTATGATGTTTCAAGCCTCAAGGCGCTGTTTGTTGCCGGTGAGCGTACTGACCCTCCAACCTATGACTGGCTGCGATTAAATCTGAAAATTCCGGTAATTGATCACTGGTGGCAAACAGAAACAGGCTGGCCGGTCGCCGCTAACTTGATGGGCCTTGAACCACTGCCAACCGTGGCCGGTTCTGCGAGCTTTCCCGTACCAGGATTCGACGTGCAGATTTTGTCGCCGGAGCATACGGCGCTGGGCGCTGATGAAGAGGGTGACGTTGTTATTAAGTTACCCTTGCCGCCTGGATGTCTAACAACCGTATGGGGTGATCACTCACGCTATGAGGATGCCTATCTGCGATTGCACCCGGGCTACTATCATACGGGCGACGGCGGATATTTTGACGCAAACGGTTATCTGTTCATTATGGGGCGCACTGATGACGTCATCAATGTTGCTGGCCACCGGCTGTCGACGGGTGAGATGGAAGAAATTGTCGCAGCACATTCTGCCATTGCGGAGTGCGCGGTGATCGGCGTCGCGGATCCAGAAAAAGGCCAGTTGCCCGTTGGGCTATTGATTCTCAAGGATGGGGTACAGATCTCACCGAGCCAGCTCGAGGAAGAGGTGGTGCTGATGGTTAGGCAGGCTATCGGTGCTTTTGCGAACTTCAAGCGCGCAGTTGTCGTCAGCCGGTTACCGAAAACCCGATCTGGCAAGATATTACGTCAGATCATGCGTAAAATTGCTGACGAGGTGCCCTATGAATCGCCGGCTACTATCGACGATCCGTTGATCCTGAGTGAGATTCGCGAGGTCATGGTGCAGGGCAAGATTGGTCGGGTGGCCGGTTGACGAGCACGAACACAGACTTGAATGAGGGTAAAAAGACAATCTTTAATATGCGTGTAGAGACAAGTGGGAGAAAAAAGTATGAGTAGTGTGTTGATTACCGGTGCGTCGTCGGGTTTTGGTGAGGCGAGTGCGCGTAAATTTGCAGCCGAGGGCAAACGACTCGTGTTATGCGCTCGTCGTGCTGAGCGCTTGCAGGCGCTGAGTGCCGAACTGTCAGGATTAACGCAGGTGCATTGCGCTGTGCTTGATGTACGTGACCAACGGTCCGTCGCTGCGCTACCCGCGTCATTGCCGGCAGAATTTGCCGACATCGACATCCTCGTTAATAACGCTGGCTTAGCGCTCGGACTTGGCGGCGCAGACGTCGCCGCTATGGATGACTGGGAGGCTATGGTCGACACAAACATCAAAGGTCTGATGTATCTGACGCGGGCTTTTCTGCCCGGCATGGTTGCTCGCGGCGGCGGTCATGTGGTGAACATGGGGTCTGTGGCGGCGAACTGGCCATATCCAGGTGGCAATGTCTATGGCGGTACCAAGGCTTTTGTGCAGCAATTTTCTCGCAATCTACGCGCCGAGCTGTTGGGCAAAGGTGTCAGAGTGTCGCTCATCGAGCCCGGTATGTGTGAAACGGAATTCTCGATGGTGCGGTTCAACGGTGACGAAGGCCGTGCGCAAGAAGTGTATGCTGGCATGCAGCCCCTCAGTGCCACAGATATTGCAGAGATAATCTACTGGGTAACGGCATTGCCACCGCATATCAATATCAACCAACTGGAGGTCATGCCAGTAGCCCAAGCCTGGGGGCCTTTTGCCGTTCATCGGGAGTAGCGCTCGCGGCGACCATCAGGGGGGGGGTGATTCGATGGTCTCAAACACGGTATAATCTGCTGCCTTGCGGTAAGTTGAAAGTGCACCTATGATCATTGTCCATGGTACATTCCCGGTCAAACAAGAGTTTCGAGAAGAAGCATTAAAGCTGATGGAGCGCATGTCTGTTGCCAGCCGTGGAGAATTTGGCTGCATCAGTTATGAGTTTTATATCGGCCTGTCTGACCCGAACACCCTACTATTGTTTCAAGAATGGGAATCTCTTGATGCACTGCAAGATCATTTCGATACGCAGCACATGGAAGAGTTTTTAAAGGTATTGCCTGATGTGCTCGACGGTGAGGTGGCGACGCGGCGCTATGAGGTACGCAATCCTCGCGATTCTGAAGATGAGCCAGAGCAAGCCGCAGAGGCTAGCGAAAAGAACCCACGGCTTGAGCATCGTCAAAAAATTATTCACTGAGTAGTCGACGGTTCGATGAGCATTTACGCGGCGTTCACCGCCGTTACGGATGGGATGCGCACGGAGGCGACAGGAATAGATGATGAATAGGTCCACGTCTGAATACTGGTTAAATCTGCCCCGCCACGCGTGGCACTTTATGTCTCACCTGATCGAGCGCTATGTCGAGGATCGCTGCCAAGCCACAGCGGCTGCACTCACCTACCAAACGCTGTTTGCGGTCGTGCCTTTGCTCACCGTTATGTATGCCATATTCAACGCTTTTGAAGCCTTTAGTGGTGTGTCACATATAGTGGAAGGTTTTGTGTTTGAAAATGTTGTGCCAGAAAATGTCGTGGTCTTACAAGACTATCTCCGTGATTTTTCAACTCAGGCGCGTAACCTAGGAGCACCTAGTCTGGTCTTTCTAGGCGTGACGGCGTTCTTAATGCTGTTCACCATTGAGCGCACTTTCAATGATATCTGGCGCGTGCGTGAGCCTAGACATGGATTCCAACGGTTTTTGATGTACTGGGCAGTGCTTTCATTAGGACCGATTCTGGTGGGTGTTGGCTTTGCTATATCGACCTACATTTTGTCTTTGCCGTTGATTACGGGCATGACTGATTACACTGGCGCGTTACGATTCGTCCCTATCCTGCTCAGTGCCTCGATGTTTACGCTCATGTATGTTGCTGTACCCAATTGTGTTGTGTCGTTCAAACATGCGGTGGTCGGGGGTATTATCGTTGCCATGGCGTTTGAGATGGCCAAGTATCTATTTGGTTTTGTGATGTCTCGGTCGAGTTTTGAGGTGATCTACGGAGCCTTTGCCGCAGTACCACTGTTTTTGTTGTGGATCTATATTTCTTGGACGATTATTTTGATGGGGGCGGAATTAGTCAAGGGGCTGGCTGTATTTCGGCCCGATGGCGGCATCACGCTTGAGGCGCCACTATTTCAAATCGTGATTATTTTGGAGATGTTCTATCGCGCCCATCAGCTTGGAGAAGTAGTTTCAGAGGAAGATGTGCGGCGGCAGGGCGCGCGAATTGACCTGGAAAGCTGGAATGACTACCGCCAATCTCTGGTGGAATTAGACCTTATCCGCGTAGTTGATAAAGGTGGGCTGATACTCGCCAAAGATCTTAGCGAAGTTTCCTTTTGGGATCTTTATCAGCGGCTACCGTGGCCAATGCCGCTGCAGATAAAGGGCGATGGTATTTGGGAAAGCAAGCTAGGCGAGGAGATTCGTAATATTACCGAGCACAATCACACGTTGCTAAAAACCGACCTAGAATCCCTTTTTCGGCTCGAGCCTAAACCCCTTGCAGCGTTGAGCGCGAGTCAGAAGCAACTGGCTGAATGACGAGCATTTTTTCTACAACCGTCCCCATAGCGACTAACGTTGCTAATTTTACAGCGATTAATAAAGCGATTAATAAAACAACAGGTGCACTTCATTGATAAAGAAAATATTTGTCCTACTCGGCGCGCTGCTACTCGGAAGCTGCCAGCAGCCGCAGTTTTTTGACGTGCAAGGTAACGGATATCAGTACGATGATTTGCGGGGGAAATACCTGATCGTCAATTATTGGGCGACTTGGTGCGCGCCGTGTATCAAAGAAATACCTGAATTGAACGCGTTAGCGGAAGAGTTTCCGGATCAGCTGTCGCTGTGGGGTGTTAACTTTGACGAACCCGATGGAGAAGAACAGGTCAAGCAGGTGGCTAAAATGAAAATTGCGTTTCCGGTTTTTCGCGATAGCCCTAACGTTGCTCTGGGAATTGAAGCGCCAGAGGTTCTACCAACGACGCTGATTTTTGACCCCAAGGGCATATTAATTGCTACTCTCGTGGGGCCGCAGTCTCGAGAATCCCTGCTGTTGCACTTGTCTATGTAGTGTTTGTCGCCGAACGGGTGACTACCTCGTACACGCATTTACTGGCGTCGTTATTCGGACCGCCACACGCAACGCTTAGAAATCTCTTTGTAGACTTCTTTGGCATTCCATACTAGCGCCCGAAAAGAATATACCAATACGGCTACCCTTCAGCACGTCTCAATAAAACATAACCATCGGCGGTGTCGACTTCAGGGGTTCCACCTAATTCATCTTAAAGGCTCATGAAATAGTCCCTAACAAGTTGTACTACGTGACCTAGAGGTTAGGTTGTCAGTTCAGGTTAGTTAAGCCGGATGCAGGCACCATCCCGAGTTCATTGTCGATGAGTTCTTTAAAGTGCCGAGCTATTCCTACTATAGGTAGGTCTGCTGTTTCGCCTGTTTGTCGGCTCACATACTCAACAATTTGACTAGCTAGACCTCGATCGCCAACGACTAGTCGATGGGGAATGCCGATAAGTTCAGCGTCAGCAAATTTGGACCCTGGCCGATGTCCATCTCGATCATCAAGTAGCACCTCAATGCCCAGTTGGCGCATTTCCTGATAGATGGAATCAGCAGTTGCGGCAACTTCGGGTGATTTGTGAGCATTAATGGGAATAATAACGACGTGGAAGGGCGCGATCTGCGTTGGCCACTTCATGCCTTTATCGTCGTGATATTGCTCAATAACGGCGGCCACTAGGCGCGTCACGCCCATCCCGTAACAACCCATCGACATGACGACAGCCTTGCCGTTCTCGTCAAGTACGCTCGCGTTAAGCGCCTTTGAATACTTGTCGCCGAGCTGGAAAATATGTCCGACTTCTATGCCTTTTTTGAACTGCAATACACCTTGCCCATCAGGGCTGGGGTCACCTTCAACGACATCGCGCATATCAACAATTGAAGTCAGTGCTGCATCTCTTCCCCAGTTAACATTCAACAAATGCTGATCGTTAGTGTTAGCGCCACAGACAAAATTCACCATGGCGGCAGCACTGCGATCAACTAATATGGGTATGTTTAGCCCTACAGGTCCTAAAGATCCCGGTGAGCAGTCAAGGGCTTGTTCAATTTCTTCATCGCTGGCCAGAGTTAGTGGCGTAGATATCTCAGGAAATTTTACGGCCTTGATGCTATTGAGATGATGATCGCCACGAAGAACCAGTGCAACCAAATTGGATTCGACGCCTTTAACAATGAGAGTTTTGACCGTGGTCCGTGGGTCCACCTTCAGGAAGCTGCTGACAGCATCGATGGTTTTCATGCCTGGCGTTGATACTGTTGCTCGCGCCAAGTGTGCGCTACGGTCAGCGGCCGGTGCAAGGGCCTCAGCCATTTCAATATTGGCTGCGTAATCACTGGTGTCGCTGAAGGCGATGGTGTCTTCGCCTGAATCGGCCAAGACGTGAAACTCCATAGAAGCACTGCCACCGATACTGCCGCTGTCAGCCATTACGGGGCGATAATCTAGTTGCATTTTTGTCAGAATCCGGCAGTACGTTTTGTACATTGCCCGATACGTTTGCTCTAAGCTTTGCATGTCTAGATGAAATGAGTAAGCGTCCTTCATCAAGAACTCTCTAGCGCGCAGCAGGCCAAATCGTGGCCGAGTTTCATCGCGGAACTTGGTTTGAATCTGATAAAAGTTCACGGGTAGTTGTTTGTGACTTTTCAGCTCGCTACGTGCCAAGTCGGTAATGACCTCTTCATGGGTGGGCCCCATGCAAAAGTCTCGTTGGTGGCGATCTTTAAACTTCAATAGCAAACCGTCGTCGTATTCCTGCCAGCGGCCAGATTCTTCCCAGAGTTCCGCGGGCTGAACGACTGGCAACATCACCTCAAGCGCGCCAGCTTCATTCATTTCCTCTCGAATGATGGCCTCGACCTTGTGTAGTACGCGCAGTCCAATCGGCAGCCAGTTGTAAATACCGGATGCCAGTTTGCGGATAAACCCACCGCGAATGAGCAGTTGGTGGCTGGCGACTTCGGCATCTGCCGGAGTCTCTTTCAAGGTTGATATTGAGTAGCTGGATGCTTTCATAGTACCTGTCTGGTATTACCTTTTTTATGCGGTCGTTATGCAGGGAAGCCCTTGATAAGATGCCGGAGGCCTATCGCCTCAGGTCAGCACTTCAGGCTGCTAGGATTGTTATGTCAAAGGCGGAATATTAAACAAAAAAAGGGCCGCTGTGCGACCCTTTTTATCATTCAAGATGTTAGTACTGGGGGATTTATACCAGTTCTTTCAGGCCTTTAAGTGGCAAGATCTTGACTTTAGTACTGGCTGGCTTAGAAGCAATGTCCATGACTTCACCCGGACGGAATGGGTTGGGCACACCCTTGCGGGCTTTGCGAGCTGGTTTCTTGACAGTTTTTATCTTGAGCAGACCCGGCAGCGTGAATTCGCCTGCAGCGCCTTTCTTAACGTGGCGTGCAATAAGGTCATTGAGTTCGTTGAAAACAGCGGTGACCTGCTTTTTGCTCAATTCAGTATTGGTTGAAATTTCAGCCAAAATTGCGCTTTTCGTGTACTTCGCCTTGATCGCTGGCAGCTTCTTTGGTGCAACAACTTTTGCAGCAGCTTTCACTGCAGTCTTAGCTGCGACTTTCTTTGCAGGCTTTGCTGCGACTTTCTTTTTGATTGCCTTTTTTGCGGCCATTCGGAAATCCTTTATTGGGTCAGGGTAGGGTTTAAAGTAGATCGGTTTTGGTGCAATGGATATCAGTAAATTGCAAGTTTAACACCTAAATTTAAGGTGTTTTCTTACCCTCCACTTCAATTGTGCCCTTTATATCTGATTGGCTTTTAGCTGGCAAGGTTTAGCGCCGTTTTTTTCGATTTCTAGGCTGTTTTGGGTTAGTTTTTACGGGATTCTTGTTGTTTGTTGCGTATTTTTTTATTGCCACATTGAAATGATCGACCCACTCGGGATCAAATTGACTACCACTGTAGCGGTTGATTTCCATGATGGCTTGCATCGTATTCGTGCTACGTGCCACGAATGCATCAACGATCGCGAGTATCTTTGCACCTGGATTAATCTCTAAATCGACCAGCTGGTTCGGATAGCCATGACCATCATGGTGTTCATGATGAGCCATAACGATGGCTCTCGATTGACTCCATCCTTGCATGCGATGAATTAGATCCGCTGCCGAGGTAATATGCGTGCGCATTACTTTTGTGGCTCTATGGTTGAGTTTGTTTTGCTTGTCGAGCATCTCAAGGGGTAGAAATGCCATGGCAAAATCATGTGCAAGGGTCGCCCCTAGCAGTTGTTTGTTATCAACCGGATGGCCCGCGCTAGCGTTCATGAGCAAGGCTAGGCTTAACGCATCATAGGTCTTGCCCTGCCAGTGGGCGGTGCGCACCTCAATAGTCAGTGCCAGCAGTATTAAAAAATGCAGATCGGCACAAACGTCGACATCATGTGCTTTGATTAAGGCAAAAACCCGTTCGAGGTCATCATGAGTGTTATCGTTGCCAGCATCTGGGGTGGTAGAAGTTTGCACGTCATCCATCGTTTATGAGGTCACTGATTGGTTCTAAACTAGCATAGCAGGCCCGCCGAAAACTGCCTTTTCAGGCGCGAAAGACGTCAAAGAGCAGAGCGCTCGCCATCGCTGCTTAATAAGGTATAATGCGGCGCCGCAGAAGGTCGCGGCGAGCAGGATGCTAGGTAAGACCTATTGAGACTTACCTGTAATTAAGGTCAAACTGCTAGAGAGGACAGGGTAGAGGTAAAGGGTCGCGTATTGCGGCGCTGAATGGGCGCCAAAGCGGCCGGTGCAAGACAAGACGGCTTTTGAGAAACGAGCTTCTGTGAAGCGCGCTTTCGAAAAATTAGTGCTAGTGAATCGGGTTTATCTTAGTTAGAGGATTGTAGTCGTGCCGATATACGAATATCAGTGTGAAGAGTGTGGTCACAAGCTTGAGAAGCTAATGAAAATGTCTGACCCAGCGCCGGTGACATGCCCCGCGTGTGAACAGCCAGGGCTCAAAAAGCAGGTATCTGCAGCAGCGTTCCGGCTCAAGGGGTCGGGTTGGTATGAGACCGACTTCAAAACCGGTTCAAAGAAAAATGTTTTGCACGGCGCAGGCGGTAGTTCTGACGCTAGCAGTAGCAGTAGTGGTAGTAGTAGTAGCGATAGTGGCTCGGGTGGTAGCGGGTCTTCAAGTAGTAGTGGTGGTGGTGATAAAGCGGCTGCTACGAGTAAAAGTAGTGAATCGAGCAGTAGCAAGTCGGTACCTACTAAGTAGATGACCTAGACAGTAGTATCAGACCAAAACATCAAGAGAAGCACGAGTAGAACGCAGTAATAGTCGCCTATCAATAGGCTTAACGACACACCATAAAGGCTAGTAAAGTCTTTAGAAAAAATGAGGTAGAGACGATGCGCAGCCACTATTGTGGTCAGATAAGAGATGTACACGTTGGGGAGGAAGTCTCTCTGTGTGGTTGGGTACATCGTCGACGCGACCATGGTGGTGTCATATTTCTCGATATGCGAGATCACGAGGGCATCGTTCAAGTTGTCTTTGACCCCGATACGGCGGCGAGCTTCGCCCTCGCTGATCAGGTGCGTAACGAATTCGTTTTGAACATTAAGGGTAAGGTCCGGCCACGTGACAGCGCCGCTATCAATCCGAAAATGTCTACCGGCACGATAGAGGTGTTGGGGAAAGAATTAGTCATTCTGAATGCATCAGAGACACCACCTTTCCAGCTAGATGAACATTCTGAAGCCGGTGAAGACGTCCGGTTGAAGTATCGCTATATCGATTTGCGACGTCCTGAAATGCAGGAAAAGCTGCGGCTACGGTCGAGAACCAGTCAATTTATTCGTCGCTATCTGGACGAGCGATCTTTTGTTGATATCGAGACCCCTATATTGACAAAGGCAACGCCTGAGGGTGCTCGTGATTACTTAGTGCCGAGCCGAACCCATCCAGGGCAATTTTTTGCGCTGCCTCAGTCGCCGCAAATATTCAAGCAATTGCTGATGATGTCAGGTTTCGACCGTTATTATCAAATAGCGCGCTGTTTCCGTGATGAAGACTTGCGAGCTGATCGCCAGCCAGAATTTACGCAGGTGGATATTGAGACCACCTTTATGGATGAGCAGCAGATCATGGATCTGACTGAAGACCTGTTCAGGACTTTGTTTAAAGAAATGATTGATGTTGATCTGGTGCCTTTTCCAGTGCTGACCTATGCCGACGCTTTGAGCAAATATGGTAATGACCGTCCAGATTTGCGTTTTGGTCTGGAATTTGTCGATGTAGCCGACCTTATGCAGGACGTCGAATTTAAGGTCTTCAGTGGCCCGGCAAAAGATACGGGGTCGAGGGTTGTCGCTCTCAGACTGCCCGAAGGTGATCGTTTAACCCGTAAAATGATCGACGACTACACAAAGTATGTTGGTATTTATGGTGCCCGTGGATTAGCTTACATCCGCGTAAACGACATAGATGCAGGTGTTTCGGGACTACAATCACCTATTCTTAAGTTCTTGCCTGATGAGGTCGTACTTGCCATTCTCGAACGTGTTGGTGCACAGAATAAGGATATTATTTTCTTTGGTGCTGACAAGGCGGGAGTTGTCAATGACGCCCTAGGCGCATTACGTGGCAAGCTAGGTGAAGACTTAAACCTGTATGAGTGTAAGTGGGCGCCTTGCTGGGTAACAGATTTTCCGATGTTTGAAGCAGACAAGACCGGACGATGGTCAGCGACTCACCATCCATTCACGCAGCCAGTGGGTGACTTGGACGAGATGTTAGCGAACCCGGGCGCGACACTTTCGCGCGCTTATGACGTAGTCATCAATGGCCATGAAGTGGGTGGTGGCTCTATTCGTGTGCATCAAATGGCAATGCAGAAAAAAATATTTGAGGTACTGCAGCTTTCTGAGCAAGAGACTAACGACAAGTTTGGGTTTTTGCTTGATGCCTTGAGATTCGGTGCGCCTCCGCACGGGGGTCTGGCTATTGGTTTGGACCGGTTGGTCATGTTGTTGTGCGGTTCACAAGCCATACGCGATGTAATCGCGTTTCCAAAAACTCAAACAGCTGCCTGTCTGCTGACCTCCGCACCTAGCGCGGTAAGTGCCGAGCAGTTAAAAGATTTGCATGTCATGGTGCGAAAGCCAGTATAGACCTGTTATTTTGGGTAAGTGCGACGACGGATAGGCTAACAGTAGCGATGGGGAAGAAATATGGCGGGTCATAGCAAGTGGAGCAACATCAAGCACCGTAAAGCCGGTCAGGATGCCAAGCGCGCCAAGGTGTTCACCAAGATCATTCGTGAATTGACTGTGGCTGCCCGCGATGGCGGCGGCGTGTTGGAAGACAACCCCGGCTTGCGCACTGTGGTAGACAAGGCTAAGGCGTCGCAGATGCCAAAAGACACCATGGAACGCGCTATTGCACGCGGTGCTGGTGGTCTTGAAGGTAGTGAGCTGGTATCCCTGACCTATGAGGGCTATGGCCCCGGGGGTGTGGCGTTTCTGGTGGAAACAATGACGGATAACCGCAATCGCACCGTGGCTGAAGTGCGGCATGCATTTACTAAGGCGGGCGGCAACTTGGGTACCGATGGCTCTGTGGCCTACTTATTTGATCGTCGTGGCCTGTTGAATTTTGCGCCGGGTATTGATGAAGACGTTATGATGGAGTTGGCAATAGAGGCCGGTGCTGATGATGTGGATGTCAGCGATGATGGCGCCATCGAGGTGTTGACCTCGCCAGAAAGTTTTTTGCACGTCAAGGACGCTCTAACGGCATCGGGGCACGAAGCTGAAAACGCAGAAATCGCTATGCTGCCGCAGATTTACAGCGAACTCGATGTCGATATGGCTGAAAAAGTGATTCGCCTTATGGACAACCTCGAAGATCTGGATGACGTGCAAAACGTTTATACCAATGCCAGCTTTCCAGACGACAAAGAGGGCGAGTAGCGCTTCGATTGAGCCTCTCGCGCTAACAAAAAAGGTGCGTTCATTCCACGCCAGGTTCACGCAAAAGCTGAGTCATACGACGGCCGGTCGGCTCACAGGCTAAACCTGACCCCGAGCTTGTGATAAGCTGTTCGGATTGCTTTAACGATGATCGCCCGCATGAACTACGCCGCTTGGCACTGCCCCCCATGTCAGTGCTTCCCATGTCACTAATACTCGGCATCGATCCCGGATCTCGTATCACCGGATTCGGTCTCATTAAGACTGTGGGCGCCCGCCAAGAATATGTAGCCAGCGGTTGCATCAAGACGACAGCGAAAGGTAGCTTGGCAGAAAAACTGGCCGAGATTTTTGCGGGTGTCACGGAAATTATCGAGCAGTATGCGCCCGTGGAAATGGCGATTGAGAAAGTCTTTATGGCGAAGAGTGCCGACTCGGCGTTGAAGCTGGGCCAAGCCCGCGGCGCGGCTATTGTTGCTGGCGCAAACCTTGGTTTAGCCGTGTTTGAATACGAAGCTCGAAAAGTGAAACAGGCCGTGGTTGGTACAGGTGCCGCTGATAAAAGTCAGGTGCAGCACATGATCAAAACACTGTTGAAGCTGCCAGCCGAGCCTCAACAAGATGCGGCCGATGCGCTAGCTATTGCACTATGCCACATTAACACTCAGCATAACCTGGCAAGGGTTGGTGGTGCTGACCATTTTCGTCGAGGTCGCATGGTGGGCGGCGATAGTCTTAAAGGCGGTCTTAAGGGCAGCGATAAGGAAGTAAAAATTTGATTGGCAGAGTGCAGGGCACTATTTTAGAGAAAACACAGCAGCAGGTGGTGGTTGATGTTCATGGTCTAGGTTACGAGGTCGACATACCCTTAACGACCTATTTCCAGCTGGGTGACGCGGGCGCCGGTATCGTACTATTCACCCATTTGGTGGTCCGTGAGGACGCGCAGTTGCTGTTTGGGTTCGCGACTGCCGCTGAGCGCGAACTTTTTCGCTTACTTATTAAGGTTAACGGTGTTGGGCCAAAGCTTGCGGTGGCGATATTGTCCGGCGTGGACACCCATGCGTTCGCTCGTTGCATACAGAACAATGACGTTAAAACGCTTACCTCGCTGCCGGGTGTGGGCAAAAAAACAGCCGAACGCCTGATTATTGAGTTACGTGATAGGTTGCCGAGTTCGCCCGAGGTTGGTTTGGTGGTGCGCACAATCGCCGATGACTTTATGACTGACGCCGAGACCGCATTGATCGGTCTAGGGTATAAGCCACAAGAAGCTGCTCGTGCCTTGGCGCAGGTGGAAGATCAATCGGCTGGTGTTGAGACGCTGATTCGACAGGCGTTGAAAAACTTAGGTAAGTGAGTGTGAACGACCTACAAGATAGGAGGTGCCCGTCATGATTGAAACCGATCGTTTGGTGGCGCCAGAGGTAGTCCAAGGTGAGGTCACTCAGGACTGGGCGATTCGTCCCAAGTCATTTGCCGAGTACCGCGGGCAGCCGCAAGTCAGCGAGCAGATGACAATTTTTATTGATGCTGCCCGCCGGCGTGATGAACCGCTTGACCACACACTGATCTTTGGACCACCGGGCCTTGGCAAGACAACCCTAGCAAATATTATTGCCAATGAGATGGGCGTGCAGATTAAGTCAACATCTGGGCCAGTGATTGAGAAAAAGGGTGACCTTGTCGCTGCGCTGACGAATCTCGAAGAAGGTGATGTTTTGTTTATTGACGAGATTCATCGTTTGGCGCCCGCCATCGAAGAAGTGTTGTATCCGGCGATGGAGGACTTTCAGGTTGATATCACTATCGGTGAAGGGCCAGCAGCGCGCAGTATCAAGCTTGAGTTGCCGCGCTTTACGTTGGTCGGTGCAACGACTCGAACGGGTCTGCTGACATCACCGCTGCGAGACCGGTTTGGTATTATCCAGCGTCTTGAGTTCTATCATGCAGACGACTTGACCGAGATTGTCTTGCGTTCAGCCAGTCTGCTGGGGGTTCAAACTGATCGTGATGGCGCCCGTGAAATTGCTATGCGTGCCCGCGGCACTCCGCGTATCGCCAACCGCTTATTGCGCCGGGTGCGTGATTATGCGCAGGTTAAGGCGCAAGGTTTGATCGACAAAGAGGTCGCTGATTTGGCGTTGAATATGCTGAAAGTCGACGCAAACGGTTTTGACCATATGGACAGACGCTTGCTGATGGCGATGATCGAGAAATTTGACGGTGGCCCCGTGGGCGTAGATTCTCTGGCAGCGGCTATCGGTGAGGAGCGTGATACCATTGAGGACGTCTATGAGCCGTTTTTAATCCAGCAGGGCTTTATTATGCGTACCCCCCGTGGCAGGGTAGCCACACGACACGCGTACCTGCACTTTGGGTTGCCACTGCCCGCCGGCATCGCACCCGACTTGCCTGACACTAACCCTAACGTCTAGGGCTGTATTGCCTAGATCTTACTGAGAAAAGAGATACCACCTTGAATGAGCCGCTTTCCATCCTAGACCTGGTGCTTAACGCCAGTATTGTCGTTCAGTGCGTTATGGCCATTTTGATCATGGCTTCCCTCGTTTCCTGGGTCATGATATTTCAGCGGGGCTTTGGGTTGTCGACCATCCGTCGCGAGTCGATAGAGTTCGAAAATGAATTTTGGTCGGGCAAGGACCTGCGTAAAATCTACCTTGAAATCGAGGCCAGTGAGCGCCAACCCGTTGGCATGGAATTCATTTTTGTGGCAGGGTTTAAAGAGTTTACACGTCTGCGCCAACAAAAAGAGGCTGATCCAGATCGCATCATGCAAAGTGTTCAGCGGTCCATGCGTGTCGCGTTGTCCAAAGAGGAAGAGCGCTTGGAAACCAGTTTACCATTTCTTGCGACAGTGGGCTCTACTAGCCCCTACATCGGCTTGTTTGGCACTGTGTGGGGCATTATGAATTCTTTTCGAGGTTTGGCGACCGTCAATCAGGCCAGTCTGTCCGTGGTTGCGCCAGGTATTTCTGAGGCGCTAGTGGCTACCGCTATTGGCCTTTTCGCCGCGATTCCTGCGGTTATCGCTTATAACCGTTTCGCCGCTCAGGTAGAAATTATCGTTAACCGACTCGACGCCTTCACGGAAGAGTTTAGCGGTATTCTCTATCGCGGCATTCGTCGGCAGGAATAAGTATGGCCAAGCCAGCAAGAAGAAAACCCATGGCAGAGATCAATGTCGTGCCGTACATCGATGTGACGCTGGTGCTACTCGTGATATTCATGGTGACCGCGCCAATGATGAGCCAAGGCATTAACGTTGATTTGCCTAATGCAAACTCTGGCCCCTTGAGTGTCACAGACAATGAGCCGACATTGGTGGTGTCTATCAGGGCTGATAAAACGTACTACATGAACGTCGGTGACGAAGAGAAAGCGGTGGCGCTGTCTTTGATTGGCGAGCGGGCAAGTAAGATTATTGGTGCCAATCCGGCCATCAAGGTGTTGGTCGAAGGAGACCAGTCGTTGAGCTACGGGGTCGTGGTGAATTTGATGAATGTGCTGCAGCAGGCGGGTGCCCGCAGTGTTGGTCTGATTACAGAGCCGCCAGAGTAAGCCCGTGAAGCTTTCAGCTAACACGTTGTTGTCGGTATCTTTGGCGGTGGTTCTGCATGGCGCAGTACTAGGGCTGCTGTTGTATCACTGGCCCGAAGACGAGGCGCAGCCAGCGGCAGTCATCGAGCACTTTTACATCGATGCAGTGCTGGTCAATGAAAACCCGCACAAAGTGAAGCAGCGCGAAGCTGATACGGCGCGACAGCAACGAACGGATCGTGCGAACGCCCTTAAGCGGCGTGAGGCGAATGCCCAGCGGGTACGCCTGCAGGCTGATGCAGCGGCGGCAAAACAGGCAGAAGATCTGCGTCAAGCCGAGGAACAGACCGAGGAGCGCAACAGACAGGCGCAGGCCGAGGCTATTGATTCAGCGGCCCAAGATGAGCAGCGGCGCGCAATGGAGGAGAGTCTCGCACGTGCAATCAGTGCAGAGCAGGATGCCCGTCGGGCTGTTACGGACGATGAAAAAGCGATGGCTTACGTGTCTCAAATCCAGCGCGAAATCATTCAGAACTGGTCACGCCCGCCCAGTGCCAGAAATGGTATGCAGGCCCTGCTTAAGGTGTATCTCGTGCCGACGGGTGAGGTGGTCAAGGTTGATCTGCTGACGTCGAGTGGTAATGATGCCTTTGATCGCTCGGCTATCTCGGCAGTACAAAAGGCGGAACGTTTTATTGTGCCGCCTGATGCCAATCAATTTGAACGTAATTTTCGTGAATTCGAGGTTCTGTTCCGCCCCGAAGACCTAAGACTTTAGCAGGCTAACCATGCAATTAACGCAATACTTTGTGCCTCAAATGAGGCTTTCCATTAAGCGCTTTAGAAATAGTCGGCCGGTAACATCGTTGCCAACTATCGCGCCTAGCTGTCGGCGGTTGGCAATAATGATGGTTGGCTTGTTTGCGCCTATAATGGCGTCGATCGCGCAGGCAGAGTTGCGTATCGAGGTGACTAAAGGCGTCGATAACGCGGTGCGGGTTGCCGTTGTCCCTTTTGAGTGGCGTGGACAGCGTGCGTTACCGGAGAATATCAGTGATACGGTGACGTCTGACCTAGTGCTCAGTGGCCGATTTGAAAGTCTGCCCATTAATCAGATGTTGAGTCTGCCTAACGAGCCTGCAGAAATCTTCAATCGAGATTGGCGCATGCTCGATATTGAGTATTTGGTGATGGGCCATGTCACCCCAATGGGTGATCAATATCGATTAACCTTCTATCTATACAATGTTCTTAAACAGACCATGGAGCTCAGCCAGACGGTCGACGCCAGCGCCAGTGAACTTCGCGACCTTGCCCACTACACGGCAGATGTCATTTATCAGCGGCTGACGGGTATCGATGGCGCATTCTCTACCCGCATTATGTACGTCACAGCCCTTGGGCCCCTGACCGATCGAACCTTCCGCCTGAACGTGGCCGATGCAGACGGCCATCGTGTTGAAACTGTGCTTGAATCGAAAGAGCCGATCTTGTCAGCAACGTGGTCTAAAGACGGTCAGTTTATTGCCTATGTGTCGTTTGAGGTGGACTCACGCCCGGCGATCTTTATGCGCGACTTGGTGAATGGTACGCGGCAACAGCTCACTAACTTTGCTGGGCTTAATAGTGCGCCTGCATTCTCGCCAGACGGCAAGCAGCTCGCTATTGTGCTTTCCAAGGATGGTAACCCTGACATCTATGTGTTGAATATCGAGGATCGCCGCCTGCGCCGAATCACTCGTCATTACGGCATTGACACAGAGCCCTCTTGGAGCCCCGACGGCAGCGCCATCATATTTACGTCTAATCGGGGCGGGCAGCCGCAGATCTACCAGATGCAATTGAGTGACCTGTCTATCGAGCGGCTGACGTTTGAGGGTGACTACAATGCGAAAGCCAGTGTGCTGCCAGATGGCAGTGGCATCGTCATGGTGCATCGCCGAGATGGGATCTTTCATATTGCCATGCTTGACCTGAAACGTGGGCGCTTAACGGTTCTAACTGAAACGAGTCTTGATGAGTCTCCTAGTATCGCACCTAACGGAAGTATGTTAATTTACGCAACGCAGGTAGCCGGCGAAGGTATTCTTGCGGCAGTATCTGTGGATGGGGGTGTGAAATTCAACTTACCTTCAAGCGAGGGTGATGTCAGGGAGCCGGCTTGGTCGCCCCAGAATCGTCGATTGTTCTATCCGGTGGAGTGATTAGCGCTCCAGTGGCTTGTAAAAACGAAGTTAGTGGCTGACAAAGTACAACAATGTCCCGATTTTGCTAAAATGTGACGTGAGTCGCGTGATATTTTAGTTGAATTTGTGGTTTAATTCGCGTTTACGCGGTCTTCAGGAGCACATCATGGTTAGAATAACAACGCGCGGCATCATATTACTGGGTTTGTCGGTCTTTGTATTGGCAGGCTGCGCCTCTAAGAAAATCGAGGCACCAATGCCAGAGCCTGTCGTCGAAGCACCCGAGCCCGTCAAGGCGCCTGAGCCTGTTGCCGTTAAGGTGCTCAAACCGACCATCAATGGTGGTAAAATTTCTATTCCCATGGGCGACAACCTTCAAGAGCTGCAAGGTTTGTTCTACTTTGACTTTGACCAAGCCATCGTTAGGCGTAGTGGTCACGTCGAGCTGAACAAGCACGCGACTGTCATGAAAAGTGATTCCAGTCTGCGAGCTCGTCTTGAAGGTCACGGTGATGAGCGCGGTACCCGCGAATACAACCTCGCGCTCGGTGAACGCCGCGCCAATGCTATCCGCGCATACTTAGTCGCCCAAGGCGTATCAAGCATGCAGGTTGAAGTGATTAGCTACGGCGAAGAAAAGCCAGTCAATGGTGACCACAACGACTCTGCTTGGGCGGCTAACCGTCGAGTTGAAATAGTTTACCGCTAGGCGGTAACCCGGATTCCCATTGATGAACTATCGACCGTTAGGTCAAGGGCTGGCAGGTGTAATTCTGCTGGCCCATGCCTCATTTTTAGTTGCAGCTGCGAGTGACGCTATACGCGTTGAGTCTCGCAGTAACTCTGCGATTGTACTGCCCACCGTAGTGCCTGCTAGCGCTATGCCAGCCAACGTTGGTGACGAGCCAACTGCCAACGCGCCAACGACGAACCCCTTATCGAGTGAGGCTACGCAGGCCGCAACCGGAATGGCCGGTGCCAATACCTCAATTATTGATGTCAGCGCGGACAGCGCAGCGGGCGCTAGTGTTGAGTTATTGCCCTTCCAAGCGCCGACTGAAGACGGTGAGATGGCCGGTATAGAGTCGCAATACCAACAACAGATATTACAGCAAGAAGTCCAGACCCTTAGAGGTCTAGTCGAAGAGTTGCAGTTTCAGCTTCAGCGTATGAAAAAAACCCAAGAAGATCGTTATCTCGAACTTGATGGCAGGTTTCAGGCTTTACGCGGGTCGGGTCAAGTGAGCAATATAGCGGTTAATAATATGAACAGCGGGGCCGGCCAGGCGCCTGCTGCTTACAACGGGATTGTGAACAGTGATGCTGTTAATGGCGCCGCCAATGGTCTTGCAGGCACTGAGCCTGCAGATGTGGCCTCAACCGGGGCCGCAGTGCTTGGTGCCGTAGAAGCCGCATCTTTGCTACCAACAGGCCAAAGCGAGAAAAATCTGTATGACACAGCATTGGAGCTGATTCGAAATCGTCAATACGACCTGGCTATTACCCAGCTGCAAGCAGTAATTGACCGATATCCTGTGGGCGACTATGCCCCTAATGCGTATTATTGGCTGGGTGAAGTGTATGCAGCCAGACCACAGCCCGATCTGGAAAAAGCCCAGCAGGCGCTAGCACAAGTTATCAGTTCATATCCCGGTCACCGCAAAGTGCCCGATGCCGCGTTCAAACTTGGTAAGGTTTATCATCTGATGGGTGATTGCGACAAGTCGAGGGACCTACTCTCACAAGTCGCGGATCAGCATCAGGGTAAGACCGTCGGTAAACTGGCTGCTAGCTATCTTCGGGACAGCATGATCGATTGCCAATCCTAACATCGAGAGGCTCTGCCGCTGGCTTGCATAGCGGTTGATCAAAAAAGTCCGAAACGTCCAAAAAGTCTATAACGCGTAAAGAGTTCGACATCAAAAATTTAAGAATTACTGAAATTTTCTATTCCCTCCAAGGTGAAGCACGAACGAGTGGTTTACCGACGGTTTTCGTGCGCTTGACAGGTTGTCCCTTGCGTTGCCAGTATTGCGATACTGCCTATGCGTTCAGTGGCGGGGAGATGATATTGATCTCGGAAATTGTTGAGAAAGTTAGAAGTTTTGGCGCGCGTTATGTCACCGTGACGGGGGGTGAGCCGCTGGCTCAACCAAACTGTATTGAGCTGTTGGCGCAGCTTTGCGACGACGGTTTGCAAGTATCCCTAGAAACCAGTGGTGCATTAGACATCAGCCTGGTGGACGAGCGTGTATCGATTGTTTTGGACTTAAAAACGCCAGCTTCAGGTGAGTCAAGTCGCAACTTGTATAGCAACATCCCGCTTCTGGCGGCGAAAGACCAAGTCAAGTTTGTAATATGCGATCGCCAGGACTTCCAATGGGCCAGTTTTAAGGTGCAGGAATTTGGTTTACTAGAGCGAGTCGGTGATGTTTTGTTCTCCCCCACGGTTGGCCAGCAAGACCCGACAGAGTTGGCTGAATGGATATTGACGGAGAGGCTACCCGTCAGATTTCAGATGCAACTACACAAAGTGTTATGGGGAGATAAGCCCGGTGTCTGAAACTAATTTAGGCAAGGCGCCGCGTCGCGCTGTCATTTTGCTCTCCGGCGGCTTGGATTCGGCCACGGTGCTGGCGATGGCCCAAGCTCAAGGATTTGAATGCCATTGTCTGAGTTTCGATTACGGGCAGCGTCATCTGACAGAAATTGAATTTGCGGCAAGGCTAGCGCAACGCAGCAAGGCGGTGCATCGGGTGATCAAGGTAGATTTGGCGTGGTTTGGTGGTTCAGCGCTAACAGATACCGAGATTGACGTACCGACATCGACCGCCAGTGCTGAAGCAACAGATTCTCCCTCCACAGATATTCCCGTCACCTACGTGCCTGCCCGTAACACGGTATTTCTTTCTTACGCGCTGGCCTATGCCGAGGTGCAATCAGCCTTGGATATCTTTATCGGTGTGAATGCAGTGGATTATTCTGGCTATCCAGACTGCCGGCCCGAATTTATTCAGGCCTTTGAAACCATGGCGAATTTAGCCACTCGAATCGGTGTTGAAGGCGCTAAATTGAATGTGCATACGCCGCTGATCGACCTTAGCAAGCAACAGATTATTACCGCAGGTATGGCGCTTGGCGTTGATTACGGTCAAACCGTTTCATGCTACCAGCTAGACACTGAGGGTGCTGCCTGTGGCGTCTGTGACAGTTGTCACTTGCGGCGGGTTGGCTTCGAGCAAGCAGGTGTGGCTGATCCGACGCGTTATCAGATTGCTTAAACATGGTGTGGCGTCGAGACCGTTAGATTCGCTTCATCCCATCGTAAGCTTGTTATCGAGGCTCTGTCACTCTAAAGTGACACATTGTTTCCTGTAACAAGTTGAATGCAACCGTTTTATGCAAGACACCCGAATTCTGGTCATCGATGATGACGAAGCTATCTGCGGTTTCTGTCAAAGTGCGCTGGCACGCCTTGATAATGTCCTAGTCACAACAGAGTATCGTGGTCGCCAAGCGCTGCGTCTGTGCGACTCTAACCGCTTTGACTTAGTTCTGACCGACCTCAATATGCCGCACACTAACGGCATGGAAATCCTCAAACGGGTCAAATCTAACAATCCCGATATTCCTGTGATCATCATGACGGGCTACCCAACCCTAGATAATTCTCTTGAGTGTATGCGCCTAGGCGCGTCAGATTATGTGCTGAAGCCGCTGTTGTTCGATGACATGCTGGCGACGGTGTCGCGAGTGCTCGAAGAGAAGCGCATGCAGCAGGAGAATCGCCTGCTGCGTCATCAGCTGGAGAAAAAGTCATCTATGGGAGAAATCCTAGGCGCCAGTGATGCGGTTAATAGCGTCAAGGATGCCATTGCAGCGCTAGCTGATACTAATGTTGACGTGCTGATTTGGGGTGAAACCGGCACGGGTAAAGAACTCGTCGCACAAAATATCCACAACAATAGCGAGCGTAGTCGAAAGCCCTTTGTGCCGGTGGACTGCAGTGCGATTCCACCTGACTTGTTCGAGAGTGAATTTTTTGGTCACGAACGTGGTGCTTTCACCGGGGCGACCCAGCGTTCGCTCGGCTTGATGGAGTACGCTGACGGTGGCACCCTGTTTCTTGATGAGATCGGTGAGCTATCGCTTGCGCAGCAAGCCAAGCTACTGCGTGCGCTGCAAGAGCGCCGGTTTCGGCGGGTTGGTAGCAGGGAAGAGGTGTCCGTTGATATTCGATTGTTGGCAGCAACTAATCGCGACCTCAAAGAAGAGGTCAAGGCGCGGCGTTTCCGTGAAGACCTGTACTTTCGAATTCACGTGGGTGAGATCCGATTGCCGCCCTTACGCCAGCGTATCGGTGATGTCGAGCTGTTGCTAGCGCATTATCTCGATGTTTTTGGTCGTGAAATGAATCGCCTCGATCGCTCTACTAGTGATGAAGCGCTTGAGCTGCTGAAGGCTTATAGCTGGCCCGGTAACGTTCGCGAGCTGATCAACGTTGTCAGGCGTATGCTGGCGTTGAGTAAGCGCAAAACGTTGTCCAGGGATGACGTGCCCGAAGAGATTCGGGCCCAGTTAGGTACCGGTGGCGAGCAAGGTGCCTTGGGTGGCTTTCTGGGTGAGAAGGCGCGCGTGCTGGCGCACTTTGAATACGACTATATGTCTGCCATTTTGCGCAATTGCAGTGGTGATGTTTCTGCGGTGGCGCGTCATGCGAAGATATCACGTCAGTCAGTTTATCGAATGCTGGAACGCTTGCAGCTGGATGCCAGCCGCTTCCGGGGAAATCCGGACGAAATGTAAGCATTACATGACACTTTTTGGATGTTTCGACAGGCTAGCATGACAGATATCTCACAATCATCCTCCGTCAAATTGGCTGCTCATGTCTAATTGGCATAAAAACCCTCGGTAATTCAACGGTCTGCACCACTTGCGTACTAAATATCGTTTTGCTGGCATGAAACTTGCTGTTGTTATCGGTAGTATAAATTGTGTTAACAATCATACTGAGACGGCACTGTTGTCATGTGCTATTTAGCGGCAACCCGAGGTTGAATAAGATGTCACAACTCACCAGTTACGAGCAGCGCGCGCTGGAAAGTATAGAAACGCCAGGCGTCTGGTTTTCAGCAGAAGAGTTGGGTCAGTGTCGACTGGCTACCTTAAATCGACTCGTCGAAAAAGGTCGCCTAGAACGGGCTCGTCGTCCGGGTCCCTATTCACCAAATGCCAGCGTATTATTTTTGTTGAAGGGCGATGAAGAGCCAGACAATCGTCATTAGACGCTTGCTGGGGCGGGCGTTTAACGATTAAACGAAGCATGCATGCCCAAGCTAAACGTTTTACCAAACGATTAGTGCTTGTTTAGGCATAAAGCTTAGACATTGTATTTGATATCAGTGGCACTGTTGCAGTGGCGTGATATTTGGCGTTCGGCGTGAATGCCGCTAAATCTATTGCTTGCGGAGAGTATCGAGTTGACTCTCGGGTATGACGGACGTCTTACTGCGTGTTGCCCGATCATGGGGTTCTCTTGGTGGGCCGACCGCGACTCGAACGCGGGACCTACTAGTTAAAAGCCAGCTGCTCTACCAACTGAGCTATCGGCCCAAAAGAGAGCGGGTATAATACCTGTTTGCGCCCAGAACTCAAGACGTCGTGAGTTTTTTATTGCTTCTTTTCGAAGATTAAACGTCGGCAGAATAAGTCAGTCGAAGATCTGTTTGATTATCGCCTTGCAGAGTTGTGTGCCGTCAAGTTGCTCTATCGTTAGCATGCCCCCAGGATTAATCACGTTGAACTCGATGACCCACGGATAGGCGAGGTCTAGGCCAGCAAATTCAACACCCTGCGCCAGCAGAAAATGACCGATTGTTTCACAATAATGCTGCTCGTCTGCGGTTAGATCACAGGCGCTAATGTCGGCGCCCTGCATGCGATTGGTACGGTGGTCCTTGGTGGCGCGCCGCAAATATTGCCCGACTGGCACTCCTCCGGCGATTAATACGCGCTTCTCACCTTGTTCAATCTCTGTCACGTAGGGCTGTAGCAGGCAATACTCGTCATTGTCATTACCCGTCAAAGTCTCCAGGATTACCTGACAATTTGGGTCGCTGGCTCGTAGTAGAAAAACGCTGCGGCCGAGGCTGCCAGCTGGTGGCTTGACAATCCAACGCTGCTCAAGAGCTTGACCCTGATTACTCTGAATATGACGAAAAAGGGCAGCGGGGTCAGTGGATGCAAACAATGCTGGGTGCTGGAACACAGTGGCATGGTTGGCGAGAAAATATTTACTTTTGAAGTGCATAATCGCTGTGAGGGAATTGATCACGCGACATTTGTCCTCAAGTGCGTATAGCAGCTGGTACTTGTCGAGAAAATTACGGCGTAGGCCCAGCGACAGCACCCACAGCGTATCGAATGTCTCAAGTTGCTGGAGTCCGGCGGCAGGGAAAGGGTCGCCTGCCAATAAGGGGGTTTGCAATGGGAATAACGCGGCGACGACTTTCGAGTGCGCCATAGACAGTGAATCCATAAATCCTAGCCAAACCTCATGGCCTTGATCGCGAAGCTCATTAGCAAAACGCCGATAGTTGTCATCGATAACGTGGTCAGTCTGAGAAATTAGGAAGGCTATGCGAGTCATATGTGTGTAACAGTTGATTGATAAGCGGCTGAAAAGGAGGCCGAGCGCAGGGCCAGTTGTCGCAGTGTAACCAACGTTAGTAGGCATGCCTAGGCGGTATCACGTATCTGCAACAGCGAGTAGGTGATGCGATTGATCTATCTATTACTTCTTCGGGTATAATCTACAGTTACATCAGCCGGACATCATAGGGACAGGAATTCGATATTATGACTCATCTTGCATTTGATGTGCCGTCGCACATCAACAACAAACTGGCGCCAAGCGATAACCTTGAATATAAGACGCGCATAAAAGCGCTGCTGAAAGCCGAAGACGCGGTATTGGTTGCGCATTACTACACCGATGAGGCGATTCAAGAGTTGGCAGAAGAAACGGGTGGCTGTGTGGCCGACTCTCTGGAAATGGCGCGTTTTGGCAGTCGTTCTGACGCAACCACGCTGATGGTTGCGGGGGTTCGCTTCATGGGAGAAACGGCCAAGATTCTGAGCCCTGCCAAGCGCGTCTTGATGCCGACGCTAGAGGCCACGTGTTCACTTGATTTGGGTTGTCCTATCGATGAATTCTCTGCCTTTTGCGACCAGCATCCCGATCGCACAGTCGTTGTGTACGCCAATACTTCCGCGGCTGTAAAGGCGCGCGCAGACTGGGTAGTGACATCCGGTATTGCTTTGGACGTGGTTGAACATTTGATGGACCAAGGGGAGAAAATTCTTTGGGCGCCGGATAAATATCTGGGCGGCTACATCCAGAAAGAGACTGGCGCCGACATGGTGTTGTGGGATGGCGCCTGTATTGTGCATGAGGAGTTCAAGGCCAAGGGGCTGGCAGACATGATGCAGGTGTATCCCGATGCCGCCGTGCTGGTGCATCCTGAGTCACCCCAGAGCGTTGTCGCATTAGCGGACGTTGTAGGGTCGACCACCCAAATTATTAACGCCGCCAGGGATCTGCCTAACGAACAATTTATTGTTGCTACGGATCGAGGTATTTTTCACAAGATGCGCCAGGTAGCTCCGAACAAAACTTTTATGGAGGCTCCTACCGCAGGCAACAGTGCAACCTGTCGCAGTTGCGCCCACTGCCCGTGGATGGGTATGAATGATTTGCAAAACTTATATGCCAGCCTTATTGCTGGCAGCAACGAAATCATCGTGGATGAAGAGACCGCTCGAAAGGCATTAGTGCCTCTCGAGCGCATGGTTTCCTTCGCAAATTCTGATGCATTTCGTTTGCGCAACTAAACCGGTGCTATTGGGTAGGTACTAAGAGCGACGCTGCTCGCGTCGCATGTTGTGAATGGTATCGATACGTTGACGCAGGCGCGCCGTCAGGCCAAAGTTATCGCGGGCAAGCGGCATGGCATACCCCAATTGTTTGATGGCCTGATCAAAGTTGCCAATGAGCACAAAATATTCTGCTCGCGCCTCATGAACACCGATAACATCGTTAGCGAGGCCGTGAGCCTCGGCCAATAGATACCATAAATCAACATCGGTAGGTCTTTTTTTGGTCAGCGTTTGTAGCACCTCAACCGCCGCGCTAGCTTGTTGGTTGCGCATCAAATTGTCAGCGTAGCTCATGCTCAGCTCGTAGTTGTCGAGATTGATCAGCAGGGCTTTTTCAAGTACGTCGATAGCATTGCTATAGCGTTCTACCTGGGTGTGTAATTGGGCCTGAGCTAGTGTGAATGCTATTTTCCCAGGGTATTCGGCCAACAGTGGATTGAGCCTACGCTGCGCCGCATCGACCCTACCCTGACTTGTCGTCGCCAGGACCAGACCATATTGACTGGCAGCGCGAATATTAGCGTCGGAGTTTTTAAGGCCCGCTTCTAGGCGTGGAATAAGATCGGTATCGCCGGCGTTTGCGAGGACTGTGGCGCGGGCTTTCATCAACTGAAAGTCGAGACTAGTAGGAAAGACTTTTTGCGGAAAACCGCGGGTTTGATTATAGGAGTCAGCGATACGGTCCTTGGTGACCGGGTGAGTCAGCAGGAATTCAGGGATTCGGGTTGAATTGAACCGATTCGCGCGTTCCAGACGTTCAAACATGTAGGCCATGGCTCTGGGGTCCATGTCGGCATTAGCCAGCGTGTAAATGCCGACGCGGTCTGCTTCAGCTTCACGAGACCGGCTATAACGTAAGCGTTCACTTTGGGCTAATCCTTGCCCCGCTGAGATGGCAGCGATGCCTTCGCTCCCTCCTGCGGTTGTCATCAGTATGATGCCTGCCAGCAATCCGGCCATGTTTTTTAATCCTGCTCCGCGACCAGATTCTAGGCCACGAGCAAAATGTCGTTGGCTAAGGTGGGCGAGTTCGTGAGCTAGAATCGATGAAATTTCGTTTTCTGTTTCACCAATCAGGAATAAACCCAGATTAATGCCAACGATACCGCCAGGTGCCGCGAAGGCGTTCAACGAGTTGTCGTCAATGATTACCAAATCCAGCTGTCGGTCTTCAAGCTGGCTGTAGGAAGCGAGCTTGTAAATTAGGTGTTCAACATAGGTTTGTAAGAGCGGGTCTTTAACCCGCGGTGCCTGAGCGCGGAGGCTGCGCAGAAACCCCTCGCCAATCACGCGTTCTTGTTCTAGAGAAACAATCCCCGAGGTGGCATCGCCAAATTGCGGCAAGTTCTGTTTGTTTGCAGCGTGCGCTTGAAATACACAGGTCGATGCGCATAGTAAGAGTGACAGCAAGCGCGTTGACAGCAAGCGGTGGGCACCAAAATGGCGCGGGATGCGTGTTCTGAGCGCGCTGGTAAAGATCGTTGACATGAAAAACCTAATGCAGTGGAACTCAATGCCTGAAGAAGCCAGGCGGTGTTATGAGCGATTCTTTGTAGGGGCAATCAAGAGGACTGCAATCCGGTGCCATAATGCTCGTTGATTTGAGTGTAACAATAATCCAGCCCCTTATCAGCAGCGCTATGTTCTCAGGTTGCACACCCCTTGCGGATCGTTTCCTGCGGCAATAAGCGCTATAATCTACGGTTTAGACGGATGAGCGGCGCAATGAGTAAGGAACAGCCTGAAATGACACCGGTCGCTGAGATGCCAAGCCTTGATATGCCAGCCGTTGATATAATGGTGGATGCGCAGGTTGATGCGATCGGCCTAAGTTGCCCGCTGCCACTGCTCAAGGCGAAGCAGGGCCTAAACAAGCTGGCGGCTGGCCAAGTGCTAGCACTTGCCTGTACTGACCCTGGTTCCGTGCGCGACTTTGAAGTGTTTGCCCGGCAAAGCGGCCATAAACTTCTACAGACCGAAGAGCGCGCCGCCCACTACTATTTTTGGTTGGAGAAGAAGCCTTAGCTGGGTCAGAGAAGAAGCCTTAGCTGGGTCAGAGAAGAAGCCTTAGCTGGGT